>JAFSNI010000005.1 GCA_017447485.1 Candidatus Saccharimonadota bacterium | reverse complement strand
TTTATCATATTTATGTTAAAATAAGCATAAGAATTATTAATGTAAAGGAGTTTTTATGGATGAAAACCCTACGGGAACGCCGAACCCGTTAAACCCGGTGGTGCCAGCGGAGCCGGCAGGGCCAGTGATTAGCCAACCAGCGGAACAACCGGCACCGGTAGAACAACCGATACCAGTAGAGCAGCCAGCGGAGCCAGTCATAGAGCCGCAGAAGAAATCAAAGAAGCCAATTTTGATTGCGGCAATAATTTTGATTTTGGTAGCAACTGGTTCGGCCGTGGCAGCAGTAGCGATTTTGAAGCCGTTTGCCGCGCATGATGCGGTGCCAGCAGCAATCTCTAAATTGTTTTCGGTTGGGGCGCCAAAGAATGTAACGATGGAAGGCGCTATTACCGCACATGACCGAAATGAGGGCGCAGCTTTCACGAGTACGCTAATTAACTTTTCATCCAAGCTTAACACCGAGACGACCGAAAACTCTGTAACGGCAAATATCAACGCCACTTTGTCCACTGAAGAAACTTTTGCCTTTGACGCCAGTGAAATCCATACCGCAGACGGAGATTTATATTTGAAATTAAGCGGCATTGTTGATGCGCTGGGAAGCTTCAGGGCGGCCGAGGCAAACTGCGCCGGCGACGAAACTGGTTTGACAAATTGCGCGACGGAAGAATCGCCAGCGATTTCAATTTTGAACTTTTTGGATGTGTTTGATGTGATTGATGATGAATGGATTAGAATCCCGAGTAGCGATTTTAGCAATTTGGATAACTTGGTGTCGGTTGACGGAATGACAACCTGCTTAATTAACGCGGCGGGGAACCTCAGCGAATATGGCAATAACTTCGTTTCGCTCTATAACACTAATCCGTTTGTAGAATATTCCACGGCCAACCTTGATATCACCAAAAAGAAAGACCCGCTCTATCGCTTATCGTTCAATGCAGATAAACTAACTGCATTTATCAATTCGATTGGCAATGCTGGGTTTATGAACGAACTACTGGCTTGCACGGGCGGCCTGGCAACCAACGAGGCAGCGACAGTTGAAGAAGTTTCTAATATTGTGGCGATGGTGCCGGCAATTTATGTGGAAATTGACGACAATGACAATTTCACGCGTTTATATATGGTTGTGACGAGCGAGGATGGCCTAAATGATGTGAGTGCGGATGTCTCATTTGGCTATCCAGAAACGGCAATTAGCGTAGAAGCACCAACTTATTATATTGATTTGGGCGATTTACTGGCGCAAATACTCTCGGATTTTTATGGTACTGACATTGTAGAAATGGTGCCAGAAGAGCCTGTCTATTGACTTTTTTGAGAAAGTGTGCTATAATTAAAAGATGGACGAGAGGCTAAAACAAAAACTTCAGAAACTCCCGGCAAGCCCGGGGGTTTATTTTCATAAAAATGCCGCGGGTGAGATTATCTACGTGGGCAAGGCGGCGGTTTTAAAGAACCGAGTTAGACAATATTTTCAGAAGTCCGAAAAAGACGTTAAGACGGCGGCGCTAGTGGCGGAGATTTTTGATACGGATTGGATTGTGGTAGACACGGAGATGGACGCGCTGTTTTTGGAGTCCGAAATGATTAAGCGCTACAAGCCGAAATGGAACATCCTGCTTCGCGACGATAAAACGGTGTCGTATGTGAGAATCGACATGAAATCAGAAGTGCCGTATATTAGTTTTACGCGAAATCCCGTGGATGACGGAGCGACCTATATTGGCCCATTTTATGGAAAATCTAGTGTCGAGAAAGCCGTGCGAATGCTCCGGCGGATTTTTCCGTATTATATAAAGCCCTATAGCGGCAAAAAAACTTTGGACACTGACCTTGGGCTGACGCCGGGGATTGAAGTGGGGCGAGCGACACCGCGCGATTATAAGCGGAATCTCAGGAAGTTGATACGCTATCTTGAGGGAGACCGCGAAAAATTACTCAAAGATTTAGAAAAAACGATGTACACGGAGGCGGCGAAGGGGAACTATGAACTCGCGGCAGAAGCGCGAAACCAGTGGTTTGGGCTGAAAGAGCTGCAAAAAAAGATTATATTTTCAGATAAAGAGTTTCTGGATATTTCGTCGGATCAAGCACTAATGGAATTGAAGCGTTTACTAGGGCTAGAAAAACCGCCGCGGCGGATTGAGGGGTATGACATTTCGCACCAATCGGGGACGAACACGGTGGCGAGTATGGTGGTGTTTTTAAACGGAGCTTCTGCGCGAAATGAGTACCGGAAATTTAAGATTCGGACATCCACGAACGATGATTTAAGAAGCATGACTGAGGTGATTTCGCGGCGGCTGAGACATACGGAATGGGAGTATCCAGATTTGATTTTACTGGATGGCGGCGTGGCGCAGGTGAAGGCAATCTTGCCGCTAGTCGAGCCACATGGGATTCCGGTAATTGGGCGCGATAAGTCTGGCAACCATGCGAGAAGTGCAGAAGTAAAAATTATCGTGGGCGGTAAAATCATTCCATTGTCAAAAAGTTCTCACCTCGCACGGCTGATAGCGAGAATTGATGAAGAGGCACATCGGTTTGCGATTACGTATCATTCTTTGCTGAAACGAAAAAATATGCTAAAATAGATATATAAAGGAGTTATTATGCAGATCGGAAGTTTTCTAGAAGTAGTGATATTTATCTCGGCTTTCCTTACGGTAGTTTTGATTTTGTTGCAACAGCGCGGAGCGTCGCTCGGGGCCGGCTTTGGTAGCTCGGGCGAACTTTACACGACGCGGCGCGGTTTGGAAAAATCAATGTTCGTAGCAACTATCGTGACGTCGGTGGTGTTTGTGGGATCAATTTTGGGGTTATTATTAATTCCGGCATAATATGGGTACATCAATCAAAAAGCGTGGGCGAAAAATTTTAAGGCGGTTTTCAAAGGCGTCGATTCAAGCAAGCGAAGATAGCCGTGAACACATTAAAGAGAATTTAATTGAGCGAGTCTCGCATATTCAGAATATTAAGCTCTTAATTCTTGAGTGGTCGCTTTTAACGCTGGCGCTGATTATGCTGGCAATGACGCAAGCTTTTTGGTTTAGTAGCTCTTATGCAACCGATGTTTTCGTGGAGGGTGGCACTTATACGGAGGCGACAATTGGGCGCATTAATTCGATGAATCCGCTGTTTGCAACGACGGGCAGTGAAAAAGTTTTGAGCAAATTGATGTTCGCGACTTTGACGACGGTAGATTATTCTGGGCAACCTGGCTTAATGTTGGCGGAGAGCTTGGTGCCGGACGAAAATGGCAAGGTTTGGACTTTGAAACTGCGCGACGATTTAAAATGGTCAGACGGTGAAGCTTTGACAAATGAAGATGTGCTATTTACAATCGAGCTGATTCAAAATCCGGTAGTTAACACAATTTATGCCTCGAATCTTGAGAATGTAAAAGTTGCCGAGAGTGAAAACGGGGAAATCGTGTTTACTTTACCGTCGGCATACGCAGATTTTGAGTCGGCACTTGAAATACCGATTGTGCCGAAGCATATTTTGGCAAATGTGGCACCGAAGACTTTGATAGAAGATAACTTTTCTAATATGCCAGTTACGAGCGGAGCGTTTAAGTTTAACGCGTTACAAACGACCGCCAATTCCGATGAGGAGGTGGTTTATCTTTCGGCGAACCCAAATTATTACTTGGGACGGCCAATGTTGAATACTTTTGCTGTGCACGCTTTTATGACTAAAGACGCCGTGATCAATGCGCTAAATAGCGGTTCAGTGACGGCGACCGCGGAACTTGGTGGGCTGGAGGCCGAAAAAGTAACTTCTGGTAGTTTCATCAAGCGCGAAAGTAGCGTAAACGTGGGGGCGTTTATCTTCTTTAATACGACTAGCCACTTTTTGAAGGACCAGACGCTTCGAGCAACCATCCGCGAAGGGCTGAACCTTGCGGAAATTCGTATGAGAGCGCCGGGGACTTTAGCGCTTAACTATCCTTTGACCAGTAGCCAAATAGAGCTAAATACCTACCCAGAGATTCCGGCGGAAAACTTTTTGGAGGCGACCACTAAAATCGAAGAGTTGGAAGAGGGCGGGGCGATTGAACTAAATATCGCAACAGTTAGCTCTGGCTATTTGCCAGCCGTGGCGGAAGAACTAAAGAACCAGCTGGTGTTGCTCGGGATTGACGCAAGACTAATGGTTTATGAAGAAACGCAAGATTTTATTGCCAATATTATTGCGAAGCGCAATTATGATATTTTAGTTTATGAAGTTGAGCTTGGCGCCGATCCAGATTTGTTGCCATATTATCATTCTTCGCAAACTAAAGCCGCGGGACTGAATCTCTCTAATTATAGTAACGCACTGGTAGATGATTTGATCGTGGGGGCGCGGGAGACCTTGGACACTGGGCTCAGGACCCGCAAATACGAGTCGTTCTTGAATTACTGGGTTAGCGATGTGCCATCGATTGCGCTCTATCAGGCTAATGCGCTCTATATATATAATAGGAACGTGCGGACTTATGACGAGAATGTTAAGCTGGTGACGGCGATTGACCGCTTTTCGGATGTTGAAGATTGGGCGGCGGTAAAAGCGACCCGAAATCTTACGCCATAATGCGAAAAGTATGATATAATGTTTGTATGCGCCTGTGGTGGAATTGGTAGACACGCTACCTTGAGGTGGTAGTGGCCAGATTCACGGCTGTGCTAGTTCGAGTCTAGTCAGGCGCACCATTATTATTCAAACTCGAGCAGGAGGTAAATGAAGAAGTTCGTTCGAACATGGTTGATACTAGCGGCTACGCTAGTTTTTTGCGCGTGTTTTGTAAATAATGGTGTGGTGTTTGCGGAAAACGAGAACGAAGAATTGATGCGTGCAGCAACTAGTATTAGTATTAGTCCGGTGAACAAAGTTTTGCAGATTGAGGCAAATTCGATTTATGAAGATACTTTTAAGGTAACAAACAACGGCGCGGGTGATATGGAGTTTGAAGTATATGCTTCGCCGTATTCCTATACTTATTCCGAAGACGACAATGAATACAAACTCGGTTTTAATTCTGAAAATAATTATACCCAAATTACGCGCTGGATTACGTTTAAGGATACTAGCGGGGAATTTGTCAAAAATCCACATTTTAACGCTGGGCCAGGAGAGAGCGTTGAGGTAACCTACCGGATTTCCACGCCAAGTAGCATTCCGGCGGGTGGTCAGTATGCAGTGCTCTTTGCGCACACTTTGTCAAACACGATTACGTCTGGCGGGATTAAAACTGAGGCTAGCCCAGGGCTGGTGGTTTATGGGCGCTCGACCGGGGAAACAATTTTAAAAAGTTCCATCTCAGACATGGCAATTTCTCAGTCGGTCAACAAGGACGGGGAGACAAAAGCCCTGATTGGGGCTTCGGCGAAGGTCAAGAACGAAGGTAACGTGGACTTTATGGCTAGCGGAAAGCTGGTGGTTGAAGGATTGTTTGGAGGCATTAGCTACGAAACACCGACGAATAGCGGTCGGGTGTCGATTATCCCGGACGCAGAACTGACCGTGTCAGACGCTTGGGAAGAGACACCATATTTTGGCATTTTCAAGGCGACTTGGACCGTATCAGCACCAGGAACTGAAGCAGAGACAATTTCGCAAATGATTATGATTTTACCGGCGCCAGTGATTATTGCTATAATTTTAGTATTGACAGCGCTTGTGGTTTGGATTATAATTATGGTTAGGAAGCGTAAAGAACGCAAGTCTAGGTTTAAATTCTAGATATAGCTTAACTTGCGTCTGTGTGGAGCAGGCTTTACAAAATCCAAACAAACATAAAATATAAAAAGAGTGTAGAGTATGAAGAAAGCAAAAAAGCAGTGTCTTGGGTTCTTCGGATTGTCGTTGGTAGTTGCAATGACTATGGTTGCAGCTAGCCTACCGACCCCTGGAGCCTCGGCAACATCATCAACTATTACCGACACCATTACGGTGCGGGTGGTGGGGAGCGTTCCTGACATCAACATCCGTGGCATTACGAATGATGCGATTTATGTGACGCCAGAACGAAATTTCTCTGTGGATTATGAGAACGTTGAAACCATGGTAGTTTCGCTAGAATATACGGATTTAGAAGGAAATGTGACGACTACCGTTTTGGATGAATCGACTCCGGATTATAACGCGGGGACTGAAACTTATAGAATTAGGTTAATCAAGTAGGCGAGGAGAGGATGATGAAAACTTTGAAAAAGATTTTAGTTAGTGCGCTAATGCTTCTCGCGATTGCAATCCCGGGCCAAGCGGTGTCGGCCAAAGAAATCGATATCCCGGCGGCGGAATATGGTTATGGTAAATATCTAGTTACGGCGAAAGGCGTTGGATATGACGGGGTTTATGACGAGGATAGTGTTTTGTTCTATTATTTACCGGTTTATGCGACTGCGAGCATTGACGATGTAACTGGTAAGCATTACGTGGACTTGGAATATGTGGCAGACGATGGCGAAACAGAGGCAGGCGAAGAGCTGACCGGCGAAGTAGCAAAAATGATTATCAATGTTTATGACAAAGATGGTAAGCTGGTCGAGGCTTTGTCCAACGTGACAGTATTGCCGCCAACTACTCGGATTGAGATTCCGTTTGCGGCGAAGGAATTGCCATCTGGTACTTATACCATCAGCATTTCGGCTTATAATACTGACGGCGAAGAGCTATACAAACCATTTCTGTTAACCGTGGAATATAAAGCGGCGGAAGTGCCAGACGCGGGCGCGCCTGATACGGGTGGTTTGTTCCAGAATTTGAACATTTCGAAAGAAGATTATTTAGTAAGTGGATTGATCGTGTTCTTTGTGCTTGGGATTGTAGCATTTGGGATTGTGGCGCGAAACAAGAAAACTGATTCAAGAAAACGCCGACGCTAAATCGTATTAAAAACTTTTATACTCTACACATTATTAATGTTGGGCGCTCAAAAACTGCGAGGGCGCCCAACAAAAAAATAACCCCTTTTGGGGTTATTTTTTAAGCTTCTTTTTCGGCCTTTTTGGCAGCTTCTTTGGCGGCTTTTTTAGCCTTGTTTTCTAGAGCTTCTTTCATCTTGGCGGCCTTAGCGGCACGAGCTTTAAAGCGATCGACACGACCTTCGGTATCGATAATCTTTTCTTCGCCAGTGAAGAATGGATGGGAAGCAGAGGAAATCTGCACTTTCACCAACGGATATTCTTTGCCATCTTCCCATTTGATGGTTTCTTCGCTTTTCGCCGTGGACTTAGTGAGGAAAGAATAACCTGCCGCCTCGTCCATAAACACGACTTCGCGATAATCTTTAGGATGTAACTCTGTTTTACTCATAACTGTCCCTAATTTTATCACACCTTGACTTTTTTGTAAAGGTGTGCTATAATGGAAGTATATATCAATTAACGAAACAACTCTTGGGAGATTTCCTGGTTTAAACGGGCCCGGGAGTGGAGAGAAAGGAAATCATATGGCTGTAAAAGTCGATATGAAAGCTTTGCTTGAAGCTGGTGCTCATTTTGGGCACAAAACAAGCCGCTGGCACCCAAAGATGGCGCCATACATCCACAGCAAACGTGCGGATGGCCACATTATCAACCTTGAAAAAACCGTCGAGGGGCTTGAAATGGCTTTGCCGAAGGTGACCGAGATTGCGAAGTCTGGCAAAAAGATTTTGTTTGTCGGGACCAAAAAACAGATGAAAGATATCGTGAAAGAAGCGGCCGAGTCGGTCGAGATGCCGTATGTGACGGTGCGCTGGGTTGGCGGAACTTTGACGAACGTTGAAACCGTGAATCGTCAAATTAAAAAGTTGAAAGATTTGGAACGCCGGATGGCTTCGGGCGAGCTCGAGAATCGTTATTCAAAACTCGAAGTGCAACGCTTCCAAGAAGAAATCGACCTCTTGAACGAGCGCTATGGCGGCATTAAAGATATGACTGAGCAACCAGCGGCGATTATCGTAGTGGACGCGAACGAAGATAAGAACGCCATTCGCGAGGCAAACACGCTCCGCATTCCAGTCTTTGCTTTGACTGATACCAATGTTGATCCAACTAACATTGACTATGTAATTCCAATGAACGATGATGCGATCAAGGCGACGGCGCTTGCGCTTTCGTATTTTGTTGAGGCAATCAAAGAAGGTAAAAAATAATTTAGGAGGCAAAATGGCAGAAATTTCTGTTGAGCAAATCAAGAAATTAAAAGAGCTCTCGGGCGCAGGGCTGACTGATGCGAAAAAAGCTCTCGTCGAGGCGGACGGCGATTTTGACAAAGCGCTGGAAGCGATGCGCAAAAAAGGTTTGACGAAAGCTGAAAAGCGGGGTGACCGTGAGACGCGCGAGGGGTTGGTTGAGGCTTATATCCATGACGGACGGCTCGGCGCAATCGTGGAAGTGAACTGCGAAACGTCGTTCGTGGCGAAGACTGACGAGTTTAAGACGTTGGCGCACCAAATTGCGATGCAAGTGGCGTCGATGGCACCGCTTTACGTTTCGGAAGATGATATTCCGGCGGACGTTCGTGAAGCTAAAATTAAGGAGCTTGAAGAAAACTTTAAGGGTCCAGAAAATATGAAGGAAAAAATTCTTGAGGGACAGGTCAAAAAGGCGTTTTCGGACAAAGTTTTGATGAACCAACCGTATATTCTCGATGATACAAAGACAGTTGAGCAATTTATTAAAGAAGCGATTGCGAAAACCGGCGAGAATATCACCGTGCGCCAGTTCAAACGTATTGAGCTTGGTGTAACTGAATAAAAAATGGCCCCACAGGGGCTATTTTTTATGTTATACTAAAGATATAAATAAGGAGTTTTTATGTTTGACACGAGTAAGGAACGGAAGGCGATGGAGGAGGCGGTATCGCGATTCGAAGAAGAGATGAAAAAAGTGCGGACGGGGCGGGCGCATCCGGATATGCTGGCGAGTATTAAAGTTGAAGCTTATGGGCAATTTATGCCGCTAAATCAGGTGGCGAACGTGACGGCAGCAGATGCAACTTTGCTCGTGATTACGCCGTTTGACCCGTCAACCATTCAGGCGATTGCCTCGGCGATTCGCGCGGACCAGTCGCTCGGGCTAAATCCAGCTGATGATGGTCGCGTAGTGAGAGTGCCAATTCCAGCTTTAACCGAGGAACGCCGCAAGGAAATCGTGAAAAATGCGTCGGCGAAGGTTGAGCGGGCCAAAGTGGCGCTCAGGAATGTGCGCGAAGATGCACGCAAGGAACTGAAAGCAGCAGATTTAGGTGAAGATGTCAAAAAGCGCGCCGAAAAAGAGATCGACGATTTGACGAAAGAGTTTAGTGACAAGATTGAGGCGGCGTTTAAGGCTAAATCTGAAGAAATAATGAAGTTATAATTTTATTATAGCACACTTTAAGGAGTTTGTCAATGGTTTTAGAACACCTAGGGATTATTGCTGATGGAAATCGGCGCTGGGCCAAAGAGCGGGGGCTACCAACTTTAGAGGGGCACAAGAAAGGTCTTGACCGAATTAAGGAGCTGGTCGGAGCAGCAAATAAAGCAGGGATTAAATATATCACGTTTTACGTGTTTTCGACTGAAAACTGGGGACGTTCGACGGACGAGGTGAGCTATATTATGAAGCTCGCCGAAACGCGGATTTTGAAATACGCCAAGGAGTTGGCAGAAAATAATGCGCGGATGCTAATTCTCGGCTCAAAGGCGCGGATTTCGCCGAAGCTCGCAAGCGTTATAGATGAGGCGGAACGAGCCACGGCAGATTGCACCGGCATTACGGTTTGTTTCTGCTTTAATTATGGTGGCGAACAGGAAATTGCCGATGCGGCGACGATTGCGGGTGAGGCTGACGGCGAAATCACGCCGGAGACAATTCGGAAGCACCTCTATCATCCAGAAGTACCGAATGTGGATATGGTGGTTCGGACATCAGGGGAAGAGCGGATTTCTGGCTTTATGCTGTGGCGAAGCGCATACGCGGAAATGATGTTTATCAAGAAGTATTTCCCAGAAATGGGCGCGGAAGACATTAAAGAAATCTTAAAAGAATACGAAAAGCGTAACCGTAGATTCGGTAAATAGTGCTATAATAATATATATGGATATTTTCGTAGGGGTTATCGTTGGGCTTTTCGTGCTGATGCTACTCGTGACTTTACACGAGCTGGGGCATTTTGTTGCTGCGCGCAGAAATGGCGTCAGGGTTCTAGAGTTTGGGATCGGTTTCCCGCCGAGAGCGATTGCTTGGGTGAAGGATCCAAAAACGAAGAAGTGGAAACGGTTCAAGAAAAAGGACTGGGGGAAGCCGCAAGAAGGTTTGATTTTTAGTTTGAACTGGTTGCCGATTGGCGGTTTTTGCCAAATGGATGGAGAATCGGCGTTCGACGAGCGAAAAGGGACGTTTGGGGCGGCGAGTTTTTGGGCAAAAACCAAGATTTTATTCGCTGGCGTGGCGATGAACTGGTTAGTGGCGTTTTTGATTTTGACGGTTTTAGCTTGGACGGGGATGCCAGAGTTCTTGCCGGGGCAATTTTCGGTTGAATCTGACACGCGGGTGGAAGAGTCTACGGAAATTGTAGTCGTTACTACAGACGACGAGGGGAACGAAGTGCGGACGCCGCAAAAAATTCGGTACTCAACTTGGTCGGCGCCGATCGTGGGAGCGGGGATTACCCTACAAATCACCGGACAAACTTTTCAGGGTTTAGGGGAACTACTATGGAATTTAATCTCGGGCGTGGGAAGGTTATTTAGCTTTGACGCGAGCGTGCGCGAGAGCGGGCAAGAAGCAATTTCTAGCGTGGGAGAATCGGTTTCTGGTCCAGTTGGGATTGTAGGGGTATTGTTCCCAACGTTTACTTCGGCCGGTCCGTCAAATCTGGCGTATCTTGCCGCGATTATTTCAATTTCGCTGGCCTGTATGAACGTTCTGCCAATACCAGCGCTAGATGGTGGACGGTGGTTCTTGATTGGGCTTTATAAGTTGCGTCGTAAAAAATTGACTAAAGAAATTGAAGAGAAAATCGTGGCGCGGGCTTTTGTGGTGTTACTGGCCTTGATGTTGATTGTGACGGTGCTAGACATCACGAGGTTCTTTTGATGAAAAGAGCACCTAAAAGTAGCGTTTTTGGAATTGTTTTAATGTGTTTATGGGTTTTAGTTTCCGTAATCGCCTCGCAATTTGTGATTGGATGGCTGATTATTTTGATATTTGGGCGCGAGGCGTTATCGCAGCCGGTTTGGACAGCAGTTTATTCGGCCCTGTCATACTCGGTGGCACTAGTCTTAATAATTTTTGTGCCGCGCAAAATCACTAAAACCTCTCGCAGTGAGCTGGGGCTAACCGGTTGGCCAACTTGGACGGATGTCGGGCTTTCTCCGGTCGCTTTTATCGTATCGACTTTGCTAGCGGCGGGGCTGGTTGCGTTGTTTAGCATTTTTCCGTGGTTTGATGCTAATGAGGCTCAAGATGTCGGGTTTAATATTTATATGTCTGGTGGTGATCGAATTATTGCATTTTTGACTTTAGTAGTAGTCGCGCCAATTGCAGAGGAAATTATCTTTCGTGGTTGGCTGTATGGTAAAATACGCGAAAAATTAAACGGTAAAGTGCCGGAGCGGGTTGGCATATTAATATCGATCTTAATCGTATCAGTATTATTTGGCGCAATTCACATGCAGTGGAATGTGGGCGTGAATGTGTTTTGTTTGTCTGTCGTGCTTTGTGTTTTGCGCGAGATTACCGGGACGATCTATGCTGGGATTTTGACTCACATGGTTAAAAACGGCCTAGCGTTTTATCTGCTCTATGTGCTTGGGGTGTGATATAATATACCTATGAAATTATCTGAAACTTTTATCAAGACTTTGCGCGAAGCTCCAAAAGATGAGATTGCAAAAAATGGGGCTTTACTTTCGCGGGCTGGGTATATCCATAAGGAAATGGCTGGGGTGTATGATTTTCTACCACTTGGGCTGATGGTACTCGAAAAAATCAAAGCCGTTATCAGGGAAGAGCTAAATAAAATCGGCGGGCAAGAGGTGATGCTCTCGGCCTTACAAAATCCGGAACTATGGGAAAAAACCGGGCGGTTTTCTGACCAAGAAGTTGACATTTGGTTTAAAACCGAGTTGTCATCCGGTGGGGTAGTGGGGCTAGCGCCGACACATGAAGAGCCGATTACTAATTTAATGAAAACTTATATTTCCAGCTACAAAGATTTGCCGCTCGCGGTTTACCAGTTCCAGACTAAATTCCGCAATGAGAAACGAGCGAAGTCTGGTATTTTGCGCGGGCGCGAATTTTTAATGAAAGATATGTATTCGTTTCATGCGACTGAAGAAGATCTAGATCGCTACTATGCGGAAGTTGAGAAGGCCTATGATAGGATTTACGCTCGGCTAGGACTAACGGAAACCTACAAGACTTTTGCAAGCGGCGGGATTTTTGCAAAATACTCGCATGAATATCAGACTTTCTTGCCGGTTGGTGAAGACACTATATATTATAATAGTGACAAATCTGTCGTAGTTAACAAAGAAGTCTTTAACGAAGAGGTCTTGAAAGATCTTGGTGTAGAAAATGAGGCATTTACCGAAACTGCGGCCGCCGAGGTTGGCAATATCTTTAAACTAAAATATAAATATTCTGAACCTTTAGGCTTACAATTTAACGATGAAAATAATGAGCAAAAAACTGTTTATATGGGTTGCTATGGAATTGGCGTTTCGCGTGTGATGGGCGTAATTGCGGAAAAATTCGCTGATGAGAAAGGTCTTTGCTGGCCAGAAACGGTTGCTCCGTTTAAAGCCCAGTTAATCGGAATTGGTGAAAAAGGGACGGCTGAGGCTGAAAAGTTTTATGCCACACATGAAGAAACGGTTTTGTTTGATGACCGGAACTTAAGACCAGGTGAAAAATTCGCCGATGCGGAACTGATGGGAATGCCTTATCGAATTGTGATCTCAGACAAGACCTTGGCGGAAGGAGCCGCAGAGGTGACCGCGCGGAAGACCGGTGAAAGCAAGATGATTACTATTGACAAGCTTGCCGAGATACTGTAAACTCTATAAAGTAATTGGAGATTGGTTATGATTAAAAAGAATATCAGCTTGACTGCTGAAGGGAAGAAAGAGCTTGAAAAAGAGCTAAAGAGTTTAATCGCGAGCCGTCCAGAAATCGCGGAGAGAATTGCAACGGCGAGAGCGTTTGGCGATTTGTCCGAAAATGAAGAATACAGTTCGGCGCGTAATGAACAAAAAATCGCCGAAGGAAGAATTTTAGAAATTCAAGAGATTTTAAAAAATGCGAAAGTGATTCGGGGTGGCAAAAAAGACACTGTGGCACTAGGCGCAACTGTGAAACTCGATATGGGTGGACGCGAAGTTGAATATGTTTTAGTGGGACCAACTGAGGCTAATCCACTTGAGGGCAAAATCTCTAATGAATCCCCAATCGGCAAAGCTATTGTTGGGCATAAAAATGGTGATACCGTTGAGTTTAATGGAAAAATGGTTAAGATTGTCGAGATAAGATAATTATAGTATAATTATCTTATGTTACTGGAAGATTATCGAAACGAAAGAATTAGAAAATTAGAAGAGATTCGGGCACGGGGCATTGATCCTTATCCGGCAAAGAGCTATCGAAACACCGAGATTTTTGATGTCGTAAATCATTTCGATGAAAAACAAGGTCAAGAAGTCACTGTGGCTGGACGCATCGTAGCGATTAGATCGTTTGGAAAGTTGGTATTTTTGAAGTTACGTGATTATACAGGCGAGGTACAAATTTTTATGAAAGCTTCTGACGCGGTCCCAGAAGGAGTGTTCGGAGCAAAAGATGTAAAGCTGCTTGATACGGGTGATTTTGTAGAAGCGACTGGCGTCGTTGATAAGTCGCAGACTGGGGAGATTTCAGTATTTGCGGATTTTGTGAGACTACTAACGAAATCATTACGGCCTCTGCCAGAAAAATTCACCAATAAGGAAGAGCGCTACCGTCGGCGTTACGTTGATATGAACGTGAATCCGGAAGTGCGCGCGCGTTTGGTGCGACGCAGTAAGTTTTGGCAAGCTACGCGCGATTTCATGAATGCACACGGTTTTATTGAAATCAATATTCCGGTGCTTGAGCACACAACTGGTGGTGCTGACGCAACGCCATTCGTAACTCATATGAATGCCTTGGACGAGGATTTTTATCTGCGGATTTCCCACGAGCTGCCACTTAAGCGCCTGCTCGGTGGCGGTTTTGAAAAAGTCTATGACATCGGCGCTCGTTTCCGTAACGAAGGCGTCGACGATGAACATTTGCCAGAGCATATCGCTTTTGAGTCTTATGCGGCTTACGAGAATTATGAAGATGGCATGAAACTTTACGAAGAAATGATTAAATATGTTGCTAAAGAGACTTGGGGGACTTTGAAGTTTCATGTCGGCGGTTTTGATATCGATTTAGACTGCGAATGGCCGCGTTATAAATATGCAGATTTACTGAAAGAAAAGTTCAATGTGGATGTGTTTAATCCAGACCGCGAACAATTACTAAAAACATTGAAAGAAAATGGAGTCGAAGTTGATTCGAAGACGACCACGCCGCATTTGATTGACCATGTTTGGAAGTTGATTCGCAAAACTTCGGCGGGGCCATACTGGCTAATTGAAGAACCGCTTTCGTTGTCGCCGCTTGCGAAAAAATCTGCTGAAAACCCACTGGTGACAGAAAGATTCCACCCAGTAATTGCCGGGACGGAAATGGGGAATGGTTTTTCGGAGTTGAACGACCCGCTAGACCAGTTGCAACGTTTCGAAGAGCAGCAGGCTGCGCGTGATGCGGGCGATGATGAAGCGCAAATGCTTGACCGTGATTTTGTAGAGATGTTGGAATACGGGATGCCGCCAGCTTGCGGTTGGGGAAACTCGGAACGGAACTTCTGGCTACTCGAAGGTGTGCCTGGCCGTGAAGCGGTGCCATTCCCAACGATGAAACGTGCTGAATCATAGTTTTTATGCTAAAATACTAGCATGGACTGGTTGATTTTGGTTTTGTTCGCGGTGCTGGCTGGTTCTTCGCATATCTATATTGATAATTATATTTCGGATTTTTATTTTAAGGGGCGTTTAGCGGTGGCGCAAAAAATGTTTTTTGCGTTTGCGTTTATTGTTGTGGCGATAATTCTGGCCATAATTTCTGGTTTTGACTTTCTCGGCGTTGATATCAAAATAATTTTATTCTTGATACTGTCTGGAATCTGCACGAGTTTAGCGGGGATCCCATATTACAAGGCGCTTGAAATTGACGATTCGACAAATCTTGGGATTTTTATTCAGGTGGCACCGGTTTTATATTTGGTGCTAGGCTGGCTGTTTTTAGGGGAGTCAATTTCGCTTTTGCAAATGGTAGCATTTATCGTAATTATGGTTGCGCCGGTTTTGATCGTATTAACCACGCGGAAACGTAGTCGCAAAATTAAACTGCGTGCAATTTTTTATGCGTTTCTCTACGTTTTAATCTCCGTAAGTAGTAATTTGATTTTCGTAAAAGAAAATTCCGCGACGGAAATTAGTTTTCTAGGTAGTATGACGCTGGTAATGTTTGGAAAAGGTATCGGGAACGTTATCATTATGGCCTTGAGGCCGAAATGGGTCAAGCGGTTTCGGGATGTTTATAAAGCTAGCCGCCGCAAAGTGTTAAAACCACTCATGGGGACTTTAAGTTTTAGCCTGATTAAAGATTTTACTTATCGGGGAGCCCTGCTCCTGGCGCCATCTGTAGCACTAGCTTCAGCGGCGGCGGATTCGACCGAACCCATCGTGATTTTCTTTATGGGAATTATTCTGACTTTAATTTGGCCAAAGTTCGGACGCGAGAAACTAAATCGGAAAAGTGTTTTAGTGCATTTGGCTGCTACTGTTTTGGTAGTAATCGGTGTTGCTCTGCTACAATTCTAAAGCCTAGGCGGAATATGGTATAATTTTATTATGCCTAATTTTAAACTGGTGTCAAAATATCAGCCGACCGGCGATCAGCCTGGAGCAATTAAACAGCTCACGGATGGTGTTTTGGCGGGGGCGAGAGAGCAAACTCTGCTCGGGGTGACTGGTTCTGGCAAAACTTTCACGATGGCAAATATTATCCAGAATGTCCAGCGCCCGACTTTGATTTTAGCGCATAATAAAACTTTAGCGGCACAACTCTATGCTGAGTTTCGCGAGTTCTTTCCAGAAAATGAGGTGCATTATTTCGTTTCTTACTTTGATTACTACCAGCCAGAAGCTTATATTGCTTCAACCGACACTTATATTGAAAAGGATTCGGCTATAAATGACGAGATCGACCGTTTGCGACACGGCGCAACCGAAGCACTACTTACGCGACGCGACGTGATTGTGATTGCGTCGGTTTCGTGCATTTATGGGATCGGCTCGCCAGAGCATTATCTTGAAATGTCATTTGAAGTGTCTAAAAACGATTTATTTTCGCAAACTGACTTTATAAAGAAGTTAATCTCGATTCAATACCATCGGAATGACTTGGCGTTTGAACGAGGGAACTTTCGCGTGATGGGCGATACGGTTGATCTCTACCCAGCAAATGGCGAGCACGCTTACAGATTTGAATTTGGTTTTGATACGCTAGAAGATATAAAAATCGTTGACCCACTAACTTTTGAGGTTTTGGAAAAGCCTGAGAAAGTGCATATTTTTCCAAATACGCATTACGCTACACCAAAAGACCAACTCGAAAAAGCACTTGAGACAATTCGCGCCGAGTTTAATGAGAGGTTGGCATATTTTAAGGAACATGAAAAATATCTAGAAGCGGAGAGATTATCGCAACGCACAAAATATGATCTCGAAATGTTAGCTAGCACCGGATTTGTGAAGGGCATTGAAAATTATTCGCGGCATCTTGATGGGCGCAAAGCTGGTGAGCCGCCGGCTACCCTACTCGACTTTTTCCCAAAAGATTTTTTGTTGATTGTGGATGAATCACATATGACATTACCACAGGTCCGCGGGATGTATAATGGTGACCACGCGCGGAAGTTAGCGCTGGTGGACTATGGTTTTCGGTTGCCTAGCGCTCTTGATAACCGACCGTTGACGTTCGGAGAGTTCCAGGCGCGAGTGAATCAGGCGATTTATGTTTCGGCAACGCCGGGAGAATACGAACTTGAACATTCGCCGAAGCCGGCCGAGCAAGTGATTCGTCCGACGGGACTTTTAGACCCGGAAATTGAAGTTCGGAGCAGCGACGGGCAGGTCGACGATTTGATGGAAGAAATTGATCAGCGCATCGCAAAGGGACAAAGAACTTTGATTACAACTTTAACAAAGCGAATGGCAGAAGATTTGACCGATCACCTGAAAGAGCGGGGCATAAAAACGGCTTACATTCATTCTGAAATTGACACTTTGGAACGGGGCGATATTTTGAGAGACTTGCGCGAAGGAGTTTATGACGTGCTTGTAGGAATTAATCTGCTCCGCGAAGGGTTAGACCTACCGGAAGTTTCGCTAGTGGCAATTTTAGATGCTGACAAGGAAGGATTTTTGCGTAGCGAGTCGGCTTTAATTCAGACGATTGGGCGGGCGGCGCGGCACGTAGAAGGAAAAGTGATTATGTATGCGAATTTCATCACTGAAAGTATGGAAAAAGCGATTTCAGAGACAAACCGGCGACGCGAAATCCAGAAACAATATAATTTTGAGCACAATATCACGCCGACTTCGATTAAGAAAGAGATTTCAGCGGGACTAAGGGCGATTATTCCGGAAAAACAAGTTGAAAATAAGTTAGATATTAAAAAAATCCCGAAAGACGAACTGTCAAATCTAATAAAATCTTTGTCGTCCGAAATGCAGCTTGCGGCAGCAAACCTAGATTTTGAACGGGCAGCATTACTTCGGGATGAAATTGCAAAGATTCGTGATATAATATAAGCATGAGCAGTGTGGGCACTGATGAAATTGCGAAAATTTCACGACGAATTCGGGCGTGCAATTATTTGTCTGTGGCTCAACTTTATTTACGTGATAATTTTTTACTAGAAAGACCATTGCAATTTGACGACATTAAACCTCGACTTTTAGGACATTGGGGAACATGTAACGGGATTAATGTAGCTTACGCAAACTTGCACGCTGTTTATAAAAATGACCCGGATTTTCTTTTTGTGCTGGGGCCCGGGCATGGTTTTCCAGCACTGAATGCGAATCTTTTAATTGACGGTAAGCTTGCAGAAGTTGATGAAAAAGCCTCGCCAGATTATTATGGAATAAAATATGTCTGCCATAACTTTTCTTGGCCGGATGGTTTTCCGAGCCATGCTAGTCCCATGACCCCAGGGATTATCGCGGAAGGTGGCGAGCTGGGTTACGCGCTGGCAAATGCTTATGGACTGGCTTTGGGGCATCCAGAAAAAACTTTAGCGGTTTTAATTGGCGATGGTGAACTCGAGACGGCGACAGCGCTGGATTCATTAAATTTGAGGAATTTACTAACTGGCGACCGGAATGGTAAAGTCTTGCCGTTTTTACATTTGAATGGTTATAAAATTTCCGCGCCCTCGATTTATGCACGAAAATCGGAACGGGAATTGAATGAAATGATTCGTGGATTTGGCTTTGCGCCAATGTGGATTCGTGGAAATGACCCGGAAGATTTTCAAGAAGCTCTGGGTAAAAAAGTCGATTCGCCATTTTATATTTTAAAGACAGAAAAAGGTGAGAGTGGCCCGAATCGTGGACACCTAGCGCACCAAATTCCGCTTAAGAATCCCGCGAGCAATTATGAAGAATTGAAAAAGCTTGAAGAGTGGCTAAAATCATATCATTTTGAAGAGTTATTCAATAAAGAGGCGGGGTTTACGCTATGATTGAGCGAGTAGAGAGACCAGGCGCGGAATATTATTCTCCGGCTAGAAGAATCGGGGAGCTTTTAAAGGCGGAAATGAAAAATGACCCGTATTTTTATTTCTTTTCACCAGATGAGACTACTTCTAACAAGTTCGACGAGCTATTTGAGGTTGAAAAACGGGCTTGGAGTTTACCGATTCTTGACGGAGATTTGCCAGAAGGGCCAGATGGTCGCATTATTGAAATGCTCTCGGAGAATGTGTTATTTTCGGTGATGACTGGGCACTTGATGAATGGCGAGCAAGCCATGATGGGGAGTTACGAAGCCTTTTTCCCGATTATTACGGCGCAACTTCTGCAACAAATTAAGTTCATAAAGCAATCAAAAACTGTGTCGTGGCGCGCGGATATGCCGGCAGTCAATTTACTTTCTACTTCAACTTGCTGGCGACAAGACCATAATGGCTTTACGCACCAATCACCGGCTTTGATCTCGCAGTTACTCGCTTTACCATCGAACCTCGCTAACTGTATTTTTCCGGTTGATGACGTGGCAGCAGAAGAAGCATTTAACTTTATGTTAAGTTCGAGAAATGTTGTAAATCTTACAACATTTAACAAAACCTCTGAGCCTCGGTATATTGATTCACACCATGCAAAATTCTTGTTTGATAACGGCGGCGCCTCAATTTATCAGTTTGCGTCAGATGAAAATCCAGATTTTGTTTTCACGGCAGCGGGCGATATTCCGACGCATGAAACTTTAGAAGCAATTAAGATTTTGCGCGAAGATTTACCGGATGTAAAATTCAGGTTCGTAGGAGTTAATGCTTTGTCTTATCGGGCAATCGGGACGACAGAAAATAAATTAAGCAAAACAAAATTCGTGGAGCTGTTTACTGAAAAGTGCCCAATTATTGCTAACTTTCACGGTTATCCAGAAACTCTAGAGAACATCTTGGAAAACTACACTGAACGCCGGAGACTACGGGTGCACGGTTTTAATGAGGAAGGTTCTACCACGACGCCATTTGAAATGTTGCGTCGGAATGCGGCGTCGCGATATGATTTAGCGATAGACGTAGCAGAAGTTTTGGGGCGCGAAAAATTAGTACTTAAATATCGCGATATTTTAGAAAATAACCATAAATATGCCGTTAAATACGGACAAGATTTGATAAAGTAGTATTTTCTGTTATAATAAAATTCATGGAATTATTTATTTTGTTAGTGGCTTTAGCGATTCTAGCTGAAACAACGATTTTAGTTTTTAGAAAATACAAATTGACGTCTAGTAACCGACGTAAAATTTACGTTGACACTTCCGCCTTGATCGATGGGAGAATTTTAAACGTTGCAAAAAGCGGTTTTTTGGACGGTGACTTGATAATTTTGAGGTCTGTACTTCTAGAATTACAACTCCTGGCGGATGGCAAAGATTCTGATAAACGCACGCGCGCAAGGGCTGGGCTAACGGTTGCGGCGGAACTTGAAAGAGTAGTGAATATAAATACTGAAGTTGTTAGCGACGAAAGCGGAGTTAAAAAAGTCGACGAGGCGCTGCTAAAATATGCTCGGGAAAACAAAGGCGCAATTTTAACGCTAGATTATAATTTGATTAAGGTAGCGGAGGCGGAAAAAATTGAGGCTTTAAACATCAATGAGTTAGCTCTCGCTACCAGAAGCGAGTTTTTGCCGGGAGAGAGAATTAAGATTAAAATTTCGGAAAAGGGTTCAGGGCGCGGTCAAGGTGTTGGGCACCTAAATGATGGAACAATGGTGGTAGTAGATGGTGCAGCAAGTAAAGTAGGGCGCGACGTAATGGTGGAGTTTGTCAAGTTCTACGAAACCCCTGCCGGCAAAATGATCTTCGCAAAACTAGCTAAACCTAGTCGCCGCTAATTAGTAGTTTTAGTTGAGCTAGAGCTACTAGAAGATTTTTGAGCGGAAGAGGATTTGAGCGTGAGGTTTGAGACGGCGGTATATCCGGCGGCGTCGGAGATGGTGAACTTGAGAGAGGTTTCATCGCCGGTCAATGTGTAGCCAGTGATGGTGCCGTCCGATGCGACGCTGATGTTATTGTAATTAGTGCCGTCCACAGTAAGAGTATAGCCAGAGATTTTTTCACTGCCTTTTTTGATGGTGGCAATGATTTTGTCGCCACTAGTTGAGATGGAGACTTCTGGTGGAATGTAAGTGCAAGTGTCACTGGTTTCACTGTCATACGGTTCTGGTGCAGTGTATTCGGACTTACCAGTCACTGGGTCGATAATTTTGGTAACTTCAACTTCAATTTTATAGGCTTCTGGGGTGCAGTCGCTAGCGAGCGTATGCGTATAGCGGTTGAAGGCGAGGGTCTCTTTTGAAACGCCCGAGTTCTTTTCTGCATTGAACCAGCTTGGCCAAATGTCAGTCTGGCCATTGACGGTCAAAGTTTTAATCCCAGACGGTTTAACTGGTTGGCTACCATAACTCCACTTGCCTTCAGGTTCGTAAACCTCTTTATGTACCCGCTCCATATAATGACCAATGGTGTAGCGGACGACATTGTTGGAGTTAGAAGATAGACCAGAGCCATCATGGTTGCCGTTCCAAACTAGGGTCGAGATTGCCGTAGAGTAGCTTTCCATCAACGAATCTTTGGTGACGGCAGAGTTGGACGTGGTGGTAGTACCAGTTTTGGTGGCAGTCCAGACTCCTGGGACTACGAAGCCTTCGTTATTAAACCAGCGCGCCGAGCGGTCACTCAAAATGCTTGAAATCATATAGGCAACTTGCTCATCAACGACGCGCGTAGCTGGAGAATCTGTCCAAGATTCGATAACGTCGCCAGCGGAATTCTTAACTTCAAGCACGTAGGAAATGTCTTTATATGACCCGCCACGCGCAAGCGAAGCATAGGCGTTAGCGTGTTCAACCATTTTTACGCCGCAACCAGAGCCAATCGCGATTGAAAGGCCGTAGTAGCTGCGATTTTCGCAAAAGCTAGTGTCACCAAGAGCGTGCGCAATTTCAAGGGAATTATCTATGCCATTAATATATAGTGCCTTAACCGCGGCAATGTTTAACGAGTGCCCTAGTGAGAAGCGAATTGTAACGTTGCCGTAGAATTGGCCAGTAGCATTAGACATGGAACAGGAGCCAGTATAACCGGCGCAATAAAGCTTATCAATGTTTTCGTCTTTCAAAATTGAACCTGGGCCATAATTAATGCCTTCGCGCTGCATAAAGAGCGGGGAATAGTCCAGGATTGGCTTAATGGTAGAGCCTGGTTCAATCAAAGAGTCGGTCGTAACGTTAACTTCGCCGTAGGTCGTGTTGTAAAAGTCGATTGAACCGACCATGGCGATTACTTGCGAGGTTTCAACGTCGACTGAAACTAGGGCAATATCGTCACTTTTATTAATATAGGTATATCCCTTACCTACCGCGACGGCGTCTTCAGCAATTTGCTGGGCACGGTAGTCGAGCGTAGTAGTGATAGTCCAGCCACCAGCGCGCATAGTCGAGATGCCATATTTTTCTTCAAGCTGCGAACGCACTTCGAGCACAAAATGCGGAGCGAGCATACCGGCATATTGGCTAGACTCTGGCTTAATGGTATCGAGAATAGCAACTTCTTTAGCGGCATCAGCCTCTTCTTGTGTGATATAGCCCATTTCCACCATTGCGTCCAAAGTGTATTGCTGGCGCCAAATCAATTGTTCGTGACCATATTCATTGTATGGATTGAGCACTGCCGGATTATTTGGAATTGCGGCGAGCAAAGCCGCCTCTGCTAAAGTTAAATCTTTTGCGGATTTGCCAAAATAAGTTTGGGCGGCAGACTCCACGCCATTACGCCGACCGCCGTAAGGCGACTGGTTGAGATACATGGTAATAATCTGATCTTTAGAATACATCCGTTCAAGTTCAATCGCGAGGATTAACTCCTTAATCTTGCGCGTGAGACCACCACGATTTTCACTTTGAGCCTCATCGGCAAAGTAAACCTGCTTGATAAGCTGTTGAGTCAAAGTCGAACCGCCCTGGACGCCATGCCCAGACAAAGTCGAAAAGACGGCGCGAATAAGGCCGGCTGGGTCAACGCCAATGTGATTGTAAAAATTACGATCTTCAATCGCGATGGTGGCCTGATACATATACGGGGAAATATCATCCGCATCAACCACGAGGCGATAATTATCGTTTCCGGTGTCTTTCCAAAGCACGACACCATTGCGGTCGAGATATGTATTTACCGTTTCGGAGATATTCATTTCGTCAAGACGAATCGCGTCAAGATCTTTTTTGTAATAAATAAATAGCCCGCCGATGCCTATCGCCATGAGTAAGAATAGGACGCCGAGCGTTTTTAAAATAGTTCTTTGACCACGCCATGAAAACCACCAATGAAAAACCCGTTTTGGATGAAGCCTAGCAAAAAATCTTTTAACTGGCTCCTTTGGCAATTTAGCCAAGTCTTCAGCATGCTGACGAGCTTCGGCCTCGCGACGAGCTTTTTTTCTAGCCTTATGATTTTTGAAAAAATCTTGAACTTTTTTAAAAAATCTTGTGTTACGACTTCTTCGGGTTGTCTTTTTCGAAGAAGTTTTTTTCGCAGTTTCAACTTTCTTTTTAGCCATATATATTATTATATCACGTGTTATAATGATTATATGAAAAAGTTTAAGTTTCGGTCAGTTGTGGCAATGGCAAATGCAAAGATGTCGGTGAAGTCGGCGGCGATTGTGCTGGCGAGTTCGACTTTGATTTCGGCACTCTTGGGGCTTTTTCGCGACCGACTTTTAAACTCGTATTATCTCGGAACTTATCCAACTGGAATTGACGCCTATACGGCGGCGTTTACAATCCCGGATTTTATGTTTTTTATTTTAACTTCAGGGGCGCTCGCGGTTTCATTTATTCCAGTTTTTAACCAAAGGCTAATTACCGGAAATAAGAAATCAGCATGGGAACTTTCATCGTCACTTTTGAATTTGCTTGCACTCCTGACTTTAATTACTTCGGTCTTGATTATGATTTTTGCGGACCCTTTGATCCGCTACGTGGTTTCGCCGGGACTAGACGAGTCAGGGATGATTCTAGCAATCAACATGACGCGCGTGATTGCAATTAACCCGTTTTTATTCTCGATTGCGACGGTTTTAACCTCAGTCCAGCAGGCGGTCGGAAGGTTTGTATTCTATGCGTTTGCACCCGCTATATATAATATAGGTATCATTATTGGTATTACTTGGTTTACCGGTGGTATCAATTTATTTGGCGTGCAGATTTTTGAGGGCGGGATTATGGGGGTAGCAATTGGCGTGATTCTGGGCGCAGTGATGCAGCTAATCGTGTCTTTGATTGGGTTGTTTGGGCTAGGATTTGATTATGATTTTAAGATTTATTGGAAAAATCAAGGCTTTCGCACGATTTTAAAGTTGTTGCCGCCACGATCGCTTGACCAGGGAATTGACTATGTCAACGCGATCGTAAATACAAATTTGTCGTCACGGATGGGTGCGGGAGCGGTGCGATCGTTTAACCAAGCGTCGTCGCTTCATCAAATGCCGGTGAATTTAATTGGTGTGGCGATCTCGACAGCATTTTTCCCAAAACTGACCGAAGAGCTAGGGTCGGGAGATAAAAGCGAGTTCTATAATACTTTCCGGAAGGCGCTCAGGATGATTTTATGGATTGCCCTGCCCGTAGCGGCGATTGCGTTCTTTACGCGCGGATATGTCACGAGTTTCATTTCTAATATCGGTAATAATGATAGCAACGGGACAATTGCGTCTGTGCTTGGCACTTTATGTATTGCAATTTTTGCGCGGAGCGTTTTTCATATTGCCTCGCGCGGTTTTTATGCTTATCAAGACACCAAAACGCCGTTCCGGGTTTCAATTATTGCGATTGGACTAACGATTGCGCTTTCAGTTTGGTTTTATTTCCTCGGTTGGGGAGTGGATGGGCTGGGCCTCGCACAGTCGATCGGCGCAATTATCGAGATTATCATATTATTATTTATTTTGCAAAGACGTAGCGAACATAAGATTTTAAACCGAGACTTTTGGAAAACCACTCTCAAGATGCTAATTGCTACGGCGGTGGCGGCCTGCGTGGCTTTCTCGCTCACAAAATTTATTCCACTGATGGCGACAGACACATCGCTCGTGATTACAGTACCAAAGTTCTTATTGATTTCGGCGTTGTCAATTTTGTCTTATCTAATCGCAAGCTACTTCCTAAACCTCGAGGAAGCACAACCAATTATTGGCTATATTAAAAAAGTATTATTCAGAAACGCTAAATAGTGCTATAATTTAAGATATGGAAATAAAACGCGAGGATATTATTCATTTGGCTGGACTTTCAAATATTTCGCTTGAAGAGGGCGAGATTGAGGGCCTGACAAAAGATTTGCAAAGTATTATTAGATATATTTCTCAACTTGATGAGTTAAATACTGATGATGTCGAGCCAACTTATCAGGTTTTTGAAATGGAGAATGTTTGGCGAGAAGATGAAGTTTTACCGCAGGATGCTTCGCGCGAAGAGTTGTTGGCGCTGACCAAAGAAGAAAAAGATAACCAAATTAAAGTTCCAAAGGTGTTGTAATATGAGAATTGCAAGTAAAGAAGTTTCAGCAGTGAGTTTAGTGAAAGAAGCTTTAAGAAAAGCTCATGAGTTTGAAGATTATCATGTTTTTATCTCCATGAATGAAGAAGCGGCTTTGGCGCAGGCCGCGGAGATTGACGCGAAAATTGCGCGCGGAGAAAAAGTTGGAAGACTGGCTGGAGTGCCGTTTGCGCTCAAGGACAATTACTTAAGTCCGGACGGCGAGACGACGGCCGGAGCACATATGTTGCAAGGGCTAACGTCGCCGATTACGGCTACCGTGGTAGAAAAATTGAAGGCCGAGGGCGCGATTGCGATTGGGCGAACAAACATGGATGCTTTTGCGCACGGTTCCTCGACCGAAAACTCATATTTTGGACCAACCCTGAACTCGGCAGACCGCGAGCGAGTGGCGGGCGGGTCTTCAGGTGGCTCGGCGGTAGCAGTGGCGCTTGGTATTGTCGAATTTGCGACTGGTTCAGACACGGGTGGTTCAATTCGGCAGCCGGCTTCGTTTAACGGCATCTATGGTCTGAAGCCAACTTATGGGGCAACTTCGCGTTATGGTGTGGTGGCGATGGCATCCTCGACAGATTGTATGGGGTTCTTTACGAAGACGCCAGAAGACATGGATCTTTTGATGTCGATTACAGCGGGGCAAGACCCGAAGGACTTAACGACTTTGCCGGATTATTATAATAGTTCCGAAGTCAAAAAAGTAAAAAGAGTGGGGATTATAAAAGATTTTGATAATGAAGTGGTGGATGCGGACATCCGGAAGGCATTGAAAGAAAAGTGCGAACTTTTGGAATCAAAGGGCTATGAGATTGTTAAAATTGAGATGCCAACTTTGAAGTATGCACTCGCCGTATATTATATTATTCAGCCGGCGGAGGTCGCAAGTAATCTTTCACGCTATGACGGGGTGCGGTATGGTTTTCGCTCTAAAGATTCAAAAGACCTAGATGGTCTATACGAAAATACTCGCGACGAAGGGTTTATGCCAGAAAACAAAAGGCGCATCATGATTGGGAACTTTGTGTTGTCGTCTGGTTTTTATGATGCCTATTTCTTGAAGGCGGCCAAGGCGCGAACACTGATTATTAAAGAATACGAGAAAGCCTTTTCTGAGTGCGACTTTATCCTGACACCAGTTTCGCCAAATCCGGCATTCCGGCTTGGTGAAAAGGTCGATGACCCGGTGGCGATGTATCTTGAAGATTTGATGAGCGTGTCGCTTAATCTCGCTGGCGTGCCGGGGCTGGCGATCCCGGCAGGAAAAAACGCAGCAGGCCTCCCGATTGGTCTGCAGCTGGTGGGGCCGCGGCGGAGCGATAAAAGTTTAATTGAATTTAGCAAGGAGTTAGCGAAATGAATGGTGGGGTGGTAACTTTTATTATTGCAATTGTAATTGTTGGTGTGTTTTTGATTGTAGCAATGATGCTAACTAAAAAACGGGCGCATAAGTTTGATGTTGAGGAATATCAAACCCGGTTTTTAAAAATCGAGAATCGTTTAAACAAAAATAATCCAGCGACGTTTGCGATGACGATTATCAGTGGAGATAAACTTTTAGACAAGGCGCTGATGGAGGCGGGTGTGCCGGGAAAGACGATGGGGGAACGGTTAAAGAAATCCGGCGATAAGTTTTCGGATGTTAACGCAGTTTGGCGTGCACATAAACTTCGCAACATGATTGCGCATGAAGACGATATGGATCTCAGTTTTAAGCAGGCAGCCGGGGCGCTTGCGATTTATAAACAAGCACTTAAAGATTTAGGAGCAATTTAATGAAATATATTCCGACTATTGGCATTGAATGCCACGTACAACTTTCTACCAAAACTAAATTGTTTTCTGAGGTTGATAACGATGCGCGCGGGAAAGAGCCAAACTCTTGCGTATCGCCAGTTGATTATGCGTTGCCGGGAATGCTGCCGCGACTAAATGGCGAGGCAATTAAATTCGCGGTGCGAGCCGGGCGCGCAATGAACTGCGAGATTAATCGGTCTTCGCGGTTTGACCGGAAACACTATTTCTACCCAGATTCGCCAAAAGGCTATCAGATTACGCAATTTTATCATCCGATTATCGGGGCGGGGTATGTCCTGCTGCCGAGCGGGACGCAGATTCGGATTGAGCACGCGCACCTTGAAGGCGACGCGGGAAAGTTGACGCACTTTGACTCATATTCATTGGTGGATTTAAACCGAGTTGATACGCCGCTAATTGAAATTGTTTCACAACCAGATATCCACTCGGCGAAGGATGCGCATGATTATTGTAAAGAACTTTGGCGTTTGATGCGCTACGCTGGAGTGACTTATGGAGATTTGTATAATGGGAATATGCGGTTCGACGTAAATGTATCGCTGGCGCCGGAAGGTTCTGAAAAACTCGGAACGCGGGCGGAGGTTAAGAACCTGAACTCGTTTAGAAGCGTGGAACGGGCAGTGGAGTATGAGATTAAGCGGCAAACGAAGATTTTGGAGGCCGGGGAAAAGGTGGTGCAGGAAACGCGGGGTTGGAGCGATGCGACGGGGGAGACGACCGGGCAGCGCTCGAAAGAAGAGGCGAAGGATTATCGCTATATGCCAGAGCCGGATATTCCACCGATTAATTTATCTGCAGAGTTTATTGAAGAACAGTTGAAAGATTTTCCGCTGATGCCGGCGGATTATCGGGAGAAATTTGGCGAGATAATCGCTGGCGATACGCTTGAAGTATTGCTCGATTATCCAGAATTGATGCAAAAATTAGATGAAGTAAAAAATGTAAAGTTAATGTCTAATTTGTTCGCGTCAGTGCTCTTGGCGGAAGAGAAGTCGGCGGAGTATTTGAACGATTTGCCAAGCGCGGAAGATTTGAATACGCTCGCGGAGATGAACGCGGCGAAAGAATTGTCGTCCACAGCGACGAAAGAAGTGTTTTTGCGACTGTTTGACCCGCAAATGAAGGGGCGGGGAGCACGAAACATCGCAAAAGAGTTAGGTTTAATTCAGGAAAACGACCTCGGGGCGCTGGAAGCGATTGTGGATGCAGTTTTAGCAAAGCCAGAAACGGCCAAGGCGCAGGACGATTTCCGGAACGGCGAGGAGAAAGTGATTGGGTTCTTGGTGGGGCAAGTAATGAAAGAGTCTAAAGGCAAAGCAAATCCATCTGCTGTGCAGCAGATTTTAAGGGAAAAGTTGACAAAATAGCATAAGTATGATATAATGGAAAGATAGAGCTGTTTTCTGGCTCTATTTTTTGTGATTATTGAAAAAGTGTGGTATAATGAGGAAAATCTGTCTTGTTTTTGAGTGTGGAGCTCGAAAAACAGTATAAATAATAATATAAAGGAGCATATGGCGACTGAAATTAACGACCTACACAAGCTTCGCAATATTGGTATTATTGCGCACATTGATGCAGGTAAAACCACGACTTCCGAGGCGATTCTGTATCGCACCGGGCTTAAACATAAAATTGACCTCGTGAAGGGCGGCACCGGTGGTGCTGAGACTGACTGGATGGAACAGGAAAAGGAACGCGGGATTACGATTACCTCTGCGGCCGTGACGGTTTACTGGAAGAACCACCAGATTAACATTATCGATACCCCGGGCCACATCGACTTTACGGCCGAGGTGGAACGCTCACTTCGCGTGCTGGATGGCGCAGTAGTGGTGTTCGATGGGAAAATGGGTGTTGAGGCGCAGTCTGAAACGGTATGGCGCCAGGCGACCAAATATGGGATTCCGCGCATTTGTTTCGTGAACAAGATTAACCAGATTGGTGGCGATTTTTACAAGTCGCTTGATTCGATTCATAAGCGGCTCTCGAAAAATGCCGTGGCAATTCATCTGCCAATTGGCTTTGAGAAAGACATCTGTGGCGTAGTTGACCTCGTTGATATGAAGGCGTATACCTACAAAGATTATGCTGACCACGAGTTGACCGTGGGCGAGATTCCGGCCGATATGCTTGAGAAGGCGAAGAACGCGCGATCTTTGCTCGTTGAAGAGGCGGTCCAGGCGGACGAAGCTCTGATGGATAAGTACTTCAACCAGGGCGAAGAGGCGATTACTGAGATTGAGCTTAAGGCGGCACTTCGCAAGCGCGTGCTGGATGGCGACTTCTTCCTCGTTACCGGTGGCGATGGCCGCGGTGTGATTGTAGAGAAGGTGCTTGATTTGATGACTGATTATCTGCCATCGCCTTTGGATCGCGACCAGGGGCAGACCGTGGGTACCGACCCGAAGACTGGTGATCAAATTGTGCGCAAAGCTGATAATTCCGAGCCTTTGACCGCGCTCGCATTTAAGATTGCAACCGACCCGTTCGTAGGTAAGTTAATCTTTATTCGTGTATATGCTGGGACGCTGAAATCTGGCGATACGGTGATGAACGCGACCACTGGAGACAAGGAACGGATTGGGCGTCTCGTGCGGATGTATGCAAACGACCGAAATGAGATTTCCGAGATTAAAGCTGGCGATATCGCGGCGGTGGTGGGACTAAAGAACTGTACGACCGGTACTACTATTTGTAGCCCGGCGCATCCAATTCTCCTAGAGTCGATTGACTTCCCGGATCCACCGGTATCGATTGCGGTGGAGCCAAAAACCAAGGCCGACCAAGAGAAAATGGGTCTTGGTCTCTCGAAACTCGCCGAAGAAGATCCAACCTTCCGCGTCCACACCGACGAAGAAACTGGCCAAACGATTATTTCGGGTATGGGCGAGCTTCATCTCGAGATTATTATCGACCGCTTGAAGAGGGAACATGGCGTTGAGGCTAATACTGGTGCACCACAAGTGGCGTATCGTGAGACGATTCGCGGCACGGCGGAAGCACAAGGTAAGCACATCAAGCAATCTGGTGGTCGTGGTCAGTATGGTGACGTTTGGGTCAAATTTGAGCCGAACGAGCCAGGTAAGGGCTTTGAGTTTATCGATATGATTAAAGGTGGCGTGGTTCCTCAGGAATACCGCAAACCAGTTCAGAAGGGTATCGAAGATACTTTGGCTGGCGGCGTGATCGCTGGCTACCCAGTAGTTGATGTTAAAGCAACGCTTTACGATGGTTCGTATCATGATGTCGACTCCTCGGAGCTCGCGTTTACGCTCGCAGGTGCGCTCGCAACTCGCGAAGGTATCAAGAAAGCAAATCCAGTGCTGCTTGAGCCGGTGATGAAACTTGAAATTACCACTCCAGAGGAATTCATGGGTGACGTAATTGGCGATATCAACTCACGCCGTGGTCGCATCGATGAGATGGAAGACCTAAACGGCGGCGCTAAGCTAATCAAGGCGTTCTGCCCGCTCGCGAACCTCTTTGGTTATACTGGTGATCTTCGTGGTATGACTCAGGGTCGCGCGGCCTCTTCGATGGAGCTCTTCGCTTACGAGGAAGTTCCACCGAACGTAGCTGCCGAGATTATTGAGAAACGAAATTCGAAATAATTTCTTCTAGGCAATGAAAATCCCCGGGTCAATCGACTCGGGGATTTTTCAAGAGTTTAGGCGATTTGCGCCAGATAGCTGGACAGGCCATCCGCCATCATGTTGCGCAGCCACACAATGCTGTGGCCGGTAAAAGCCTGGTATGGTTCAACCAGATGGTTCAGCGGAATCACCATGCCGTAAAGGCCAGTGTTGCCGATATTGAAGCAGGCCAGCTTGTTGACGCCGCCGTAGCTTTTCATATTGCCGTCGGCATAGAACAGAATTGCGTCGACACTGTCGGATAACGGGTTGGGCTCAACCTGGAAAATAATACCACCATTGTCAAATCTAAACCTACCCGGGACCAGTCCAAAACAGTGCTTCTCATAGCCCCTGTGGAACACTCCTACTGCGATGCGCTCGGTGAATTCTTTGCCATAGGGATGGTTGCCCTTGTGAGCGTTGCAATCGAGTGGCCAAAGGGCACGCCCGTTCAGGCTGGGAGCCAAAGTCCCCGGAAGAACTATCTCCACCAGACCTTCACGGTCTCTTCTCGCGAAAGAGGTGATCTCGCCGTAATTCATCACCTCATAGGCGACAGCCTCGCCGTTCTCGTCGCCGAGCAAGCTGCCGACGCCGAACTCAGGATAGCGCTTACGCACATCCTCGACTGTGATTTTTACTCTTGAATCATTAAAATACTTTGCGTTTTCCATTTGGATTTACCCCCAATCTTTTTTTGATGGCCACGCAAAACCTACCATCTGTCTTAATTATAGCACAAACGTTTTATTTTGTCAATAGGACGGGGCTGAAAATCTAATTTTACTCTTTACATTTTGATAAAAATAGTCTAAAATAGTAATGTAGAGTTTTGGAGCTGGTTTTTATTAGCGCTCCAGACGTAATAACAAAATAAAAGGAGAATGAATGGCAAATTTTGACCGTTCCAAGCCGCACATTAACGTCGGCACTATGGGTCACGTCGACCATGGTAAAACCACTTTAACCGCTGCAATCACCACGGTTCTCTCGAAGAGACTCCCGTCTGAGGTGAACAAGCCGGTTGCTTATGACCAAATTGATAACGCGCCTGAGGAAAAGGCTCGCGGTATTACCATCGCAACCTCTCACCAGGAATATGAATCTGAGAAACGCCACTACGCACACGTCGATATGCCGGGCCACGCAGATTACATTAAGAACATGATTACCGGTGCTGCGCAGGTTGATGGCGCCATCCTCGTCGTTGCGGCGAACGATGGTCCGTTACCACAGACTCGCGAGCACGTGCTTTTGGCTCACCAGGTGAACGTTCCGAAAATCATCGTATTTTTGAACAAAATGGACCTCGCTGACCCAGAACTCGTTGAGCTCGTTGAGATGGATGTGCGTGATCTTTTGAACAAGTATGGTTTCGATGGTGACAACGCGCCAATCATCAAGGGTTCTGCTACTAAGGCTCTTGAAGGTGACAAAGAGAACGAAGATGCTATCATGGAGCTCGTCAAGGCGATGGATGAATACTTTGACATCCCAGAGCACGATCTTGACAAACCGTTCTTGATGCCAATCGAGGATGTCTTCTCGATTAAGGGTCGTGGTACGGTTGCTACTGGCCGTATCGAGCAGGGTGTTGTCAAGTTGAACGACGAAGTTGAAATCGTTGGTCTTCGTGACACTCAGAAGTCGGTTGTGACTGGTATCGAAGCCTTCCACAAGACTCTCGATCAGGGTCAAGCTGGCGATAACGCTGGGCTTCTCCTCCGCGGTATTGAGCGCGATCAGATTGAACGTGGCCAGGTTATTGCTAAACCAGGTTCAATCACCCCACACACTGAATTTGAGGCTCAGGTTTACATCTTGAAGAAAGAGGAAGGCGGCCGCCATACTCCATTCTCCAAGGGTTACAAGCCACAGTTCTACTTCCGCACCACCGATGTGACGGGTGAAGTTGAACTCCCAGCTGACAAGGAAATTGTAATGCCAGGCGATCAGGTAACCTTCAACGTGAAGCTTCTCGCCCCAGTCGCCATGAACAACAACGACCGCTTCGCTATCCGTGAAGGTGGTAAGACGGTTGGTTCTGGTGTTATCACCAAGGTTATTAAATAACTTATAACCGTTAGCAAAATCTCCCCTTTACCAGGGGAGATTTTTTGTTGGGAAAACGAAAAACGGCCCGCATCGTAGCGGACCGCGAAAAATTATTGGAGATACTGGCTAGCCAGATTAGATATCATGGAGTAACTTTTGGTTGTCCCAACCAGGTTTACCATCGCATCCATCTTGGCGGTGCTTAAGTTGCCCTGAGATTTGTCGGCTAGCTCTCTGGATCTTTTCAGGTCGGCAACTGCCAGGATAAGGCTAAACTTGTTGTCATAGACTTCTCTTGACAAGACGCCAAGCGCCTCAGCTATGCTGACACGGTAAGCCTCCCCATCGTCGTAAACGACCTGAAAATAATTGCCTTGTTTAGTTATTTTTGACATAACGTTCTCCTCTCTTAAAATACTTTGAGGCTATTTAAGGTCTATGCCTCAACCATGACCTGTGTCTTTATTATAGCATATATAGTTAAAAAAGTCAATGGGTCAGCAAAAAGCCGCCTATTTCAAGCGGCTTTTTAGTAAATCTTACATCTTGATTTCTGCGTCGACGCCGGCCGGGAGAGAGAGATTTTGCAAGCTCTCGATCGTCTTTGGGTTGGCGCTGACGATGTCAATCAGGCGCTTATGAACCTTCATCTCGAAAGCTTCGCCGCCGGTTTTGTAAACGTGTGGCGACTTCACGACGGTGAAAGTGCTGCGTTTGGTTGGAAGCGGGATTGGACCGCTAACTTTAGCGCCAGTGCGGATTGCAGTATCCACGATCTGGCGAGCGCTCTGATCAATCACGCGATGATCATAAGCTTTAAGGCGAATGCGAATAGTTAAGCCTTCGTCTTTCTTGGTTTCTGTCATTTTGACCTTTCTTCTCTGATAACCTCTCAAGACTGGAGTTTTTCAGAGTTGATAATTAATGTTATTATCTTTCTATTATAGCACACTTTGCCTAAAAAAGCAATATGCGGTATAATGGTTCTTATGAGTGTTTCTGAACTCAAAAAAAAGTTTTATTTCCGTGCGGCGGCTTATTTTCGGCATTTTGCAAGTAGGGCATTAAAGAGGTGGCATCCACGAGTAATTGCGGTGACTGGTTCGGCCGGGAAGACCACGATGCTCACAATGTTGGAACATGAAATAGGGAAAAGGGCGCACTATTCACATGACGCTAACTCGGCGTTCGGAATTTCATTTGACATTTTAGGGTTAAAAGGTATTCGCGGGTCAAAGCTAAAATGGATTTGGTTGTTTATCGCGGCGCCATTTTTGGGGCTATTTAAACACCGAAAAGAGAAGTTTTACGTAGTGGAAATTGATGGGGAGCGGCCGCACGAGGCGGAGTTTTTAGCCGAGTGGCTGAAGCCAGAGGTGACGATCTGGGTATCGATTGGGCTTTCGCACGCGGTGCAATTTGAAAAAGTAGTGAAAGAAGGGAAATTCAAAGATCTGTCGGAGGCAATCACGGCGGAATTTGCGAATTTGCCGCGAAATACGTCAAAACGGGTTTATATTGACGCTGATTCAAGATTGATGGTCGAGGCGACTAGCGGGATTAAGGCTAAAGTCGTGCCAATTAAAAAATCCTTAATGAAAAAATATGTAGTTTATCCGGATTCAACGGATTTTACCTATGGAGACACAACTTTTCATTTTAATGCGCCAGAGCCAAAGGATGTGGCATTCAATTTATTTGTGCTAAAAGATTTGATGGAATACTTAAAATTACCGTTTAACCCGGACTTTTCAAAGCTAAAATTAGCACCGGGGCGAAGTTCTTATTTCGAAGGTAAAAAAGGCATTCAAATTGTAGATAGTAGCTATAATGCGCACATGATTTCAGTGGCGTCAATTCTGGACATGGCGAAGCGAATGCACGCGGAGAAAAAGTGGTTGGTGATTGGCGATATTGTGGATCAAGGCTCAATGGAAGAGGAAGAGCATAAGAAACTAGCCGAGCTAATCGCATCGGTAAAGCCAGAGCGCGTAGTGCTGGTGGGGCGACGCACTAAAGAATATACGGCACCGAGATTGAAGGAGCTAGGCGTTTCGGCAGTGGCGACTACCGACCCTAAAAAGGCGCTGGCTTATATCGAAAAGCGTATTCATGGCAATGAAACTTTGATTTTTAAGGGTAGCCAGTATCTTGAGTGGATTATTGAAAAACTGCTGAAAAATCCGAAAGATGCAAAAAAGCTTTGCCGAAGAGAAAAGGCGGCCATTGAGCGACGTAAAAAGTGGGGGCTGGATTCATGAGCGGGACGGGTTTGCCAGAAAGAAGAACGGCGGGGCGCAGGACGGAAACAAGGGCGACGGGAACTTCCGGAAAGATTGCGGATTTATATATTATACACGGTTGGACTTATACGGTGGAGCCGTGGCGAACGACGCTTGAAATAATGCGAAAAAATGGCATCAAAGTAAAAATGTTGTTGGTGCCAGGTCTGACCGAACCTAGCAAGAAAACTTTTACGATTGATGATTACGTTAAATGGGCCGAAAAGGAAATCCCGGATGGCGCGGTGGCGCTAGGCCATTCCAACGGTGGAAGGATTTTGCTAAACCTCTCGGCTAAAAATCCCGAGAAATTAAAATATTTGATCTTGCTAGATTCGGCAGGAATCTATGAGCCGTCCAAAAAGAAGCAGTTGGTTGAGAAAATTGCCAAGATGGGCAAGCCGCTCAAGAAAATCCCGCTCGTGAACAAAGCTTTTCATAAGTTGACCGGCACAACGGATTATTCTAGGGCGCCGGAAAATATGAAAACGACTCTTGTGAATATGCTAGAGTCTGACAAAAACCTGGATTTTAGCAAAGTGACGACTAAAACTTACATTTTGTGGGGCAAAAAAGATACCACGACCCCGCCGAGGCAGGCCACCAAAATGTACGAGAGCTTGCCGAACGCCGAACTAAAGTTTTATGCCAACTGGACGCACGCGCCGTATATTTCTTCGCCGGAGGAGCTTGCCCGGACTTTAACGACTTTAATTAAGAGGATGCAAGCGTGAAAAAGCATTACTTTTTAGGTTTAGCGGCGAATCAAAAACGGGTGTGGCGACATTTATTCATGCGGGCGGGAAAGAAAGATGCAACACAACTTGAAGAGTTTTTAGCAGAACATTACGGTGGGGAGGCGATGTTGGCGAAAAATGGGCGGTCGGCTTTGGCACTGGCGTTAAAGGCTTATTTTAATAAAGGCGACAAAGTCATTGTAAATGGTTTTACCTGCTATGCAGTTTATGAGGCCGTAAGGGAGGCTGGGCTTGTGCCAGTGTTTGCAGATATTGATAAAACTGATTTGAACTTTAGCATTAAAACTTTGGAAAAAGTAATTGACGAAAATACAGTAGGCATAATCGTGCAAAACACTTTAGGAAATCCAGTGGATATGCAGGCGATTGAACGATTTGCAGGGAAATACGGGTTGATTATTATCGAGGATTTGGCGCACTCGGCGGGGGTGAAGTATGCGGACGGGCGCGAAGCTGGCACGGTGGGGGCGACAGCGGTATTGTCATTTGGCAAAGATAAAGCGATTGATGCGACTTCAGGTGGGGCGGTGGTTCTTCGGCATCACCATATGAATAAAGTCGCGAAGCCGGGAAGGGCACCGCGAAAATCTGACTATTTGCGCGAGAGATTCTACCCGCTATTTGGGGCTTGGTGCCGAAGGTTGACACGAGTGCATCTTGGCGGGGTTTTGATGCGGGCGTTAATTAAAATCCATTTTGTGGAACGTTCCGCGGATAATAAGCTCGACCTTACGCGACGACCAGCCAATTTTGAGGCCAAACTGGCACTTGAACAACTAAAAAAACTCCCCAAGAGTGGTGCAAAACCACTACGAGAATTTTATCTAGTAAAAAATCGAGGCGAAGCGCTAGAGAAATTAAAAAAAGCAGGATATTATTTTGACGGATTCTGGTACGAAAAACCGATTTCACCGGCACGATATTATGAAAAAACTAAATTTGACGAGAAAACCTGCCCAGTAGCAACCGAAGTCGCAAAAAAGATTGTGAATTTGCCAAATTATTATAGTAAAAACGAACTGGCGCGAGCGCGAGAAATTATTGAAGAATACAAGGAGGGAAACGCATGACAATAGAAAAATACCCACAGGCAAATTTCTTACAATCTCCCGCCTACGGCAATATGAATGAACTACTAGGTTGCAAAGTGATTCAAGAAGATTTTGATGGAAAAGGTTTTGCACTGATGATAGTTAGAGACGCTAAGCGCGGTCGGTATTTAGAAATACCTTGTGGGCCGCTGGCGGATTGGAATGACCGCGAAGCTTTAAAGATGATTTTTGATAAGATTGCCGAGGTCGGCAAAAAGGAAAAATGTGTATTTGTGCGAATCCGCCCGCAGCTCCTCAATACGCCAGAAAATCTGAAACTACTTGAGGGCTTGGGGCTGAAAAAATCCCCGATGCACCTCGCGGCGGAGCACACCGTAATTTTGGATTTGACAAAACCAGAGGAACAACTCCTGGCAGAAATGCGACGACAAACGCGTTATGAGGTGAGGCGAGCGGAAAAACTCGGAATTAAAGTGACGAGTTCTAACACGGAAGAAATCTTTAAGGAGTTCCATAAAGTGCAGGCCGAAACGGCAAAACGGCAGGGTTTTATTCCGCCGTCGCTGAAGACACTGCTGGCAGAACGCGAAGCTTTTGGCGAGCAAATCCAAATTTATTGTGCAGAAACCGCTGATGGTCAGCCGATTGCTTATGGTCTAATCATCACGAGCGGCGAGGAGGGAGATTATTACGAAGCGGCCTCAACCGATTTGAACCGTAAACTGCCTGGAGCTTATGCGCTTTTGTGGCAAGTGACTCGAGATTTAAAGAAAAACGGCTACCGGCGCTTTAATTTGTGGGGGATTGCACCGGCTGGGCAGCCACATCATCGCTACGCTGGGGTAACGACGTTCAAGACTGGGTTTTCAGACGAAATTACCGAATTTGTGCCAGCACACGATTTAGTGCTGTCCAAAATACGTTATGCGGCAGACTTTGCGTTTGAAACTTTAAGAAAAAAGAAGAGGCATTTATGATAGAGATAGTTGAGGCCGAGAGCCGAGAGGTCTGGGACGGGTTTGTAACAAAGCGGCCCGAAGCAAATTTTTTGCAATCGTGGGACTTTTACGAATTTCACCTGGCGCGCGGGAAGAAAATTGTGCGACGGGCGGTTATGAATGACGGAAAAATTGTTGGAGTGTATGCCGGCGTAGTAGAAACCGCGCGGCGCGGAAAATACCTCGCGATTGCGGGCGGGCCGCTGATTGATTTTGGTGACTCGGCAACTGTAAAAACAGTATTTGACGACATCAGGAAGATGGGCGCTCTGCATGGTTGTGCGTTTGCGCGAGTGCGACCGCAATTGCCGCTCTCGGAAAGCTCATTGACATTGATGCGAGGGCTGGGACTGAAGAAAGCACCGATGTATCTTTCGGTGGAATATGCGGGGATTTTAGATCTTAAAAAATCCGAGGCAGAGATTTTGGCTGGGGCGTCGCAAGGTTTTCGGCGAAAATTACGCAAAGCGGAGAAAAACGAAATTGAAATCAGTTTTAGTGACGACGACGCGGCGATTCGTGAGTTTTGTGAGCTTGAGAAAAAGCACGCCGAGCGGCAGAAATATGTAGCATTTTCTACAGAGTTTTTGACGAAACAATTTGAAGCGTTTCGCAAAAATCACGAGGTTTTGATTTATACCGCGCGAAAAGATGGCGAGATTTTAGCGCAAAACTTTATGATTTTTTACGGACCGGAGGCGAGTTATCATTACGGCGTGTCATCAGAACTGGGGACGAGATATTCCGCCGCACCGCTGCTGCACCTTGCGGCGATGGAGGAAGCGCGAAAAAGAGGGTGTTTGCGCTATAATTTATGGGGGATTGTGGGGACGGAAGAAAAGTCGCATCGGTTCTATGGCGTTTCGGAGTTTAAGCGATCGTTTGGGTGCGAAGAATTAAAATATACGCCAGCGCATGATTTAATCTTGAAGCCGGGGAAATACCAGCTAACCAAGTTGGTAGAAAGTGCGCGCAAAAAAATTCGCCACGTTTAACCTTGTGTGATATAATATAAGCATAAGTAATAAAGGGCAATTATTTTATGGCAAAAATAAATAGAAAATTTATCGACAAACATTGGCTGATGTTTGTGCTGCGGGGCGGGTTGGCAACTGTGTTCGGATTTCTCGCGCTTTTTGGCGGGTTGAGCAGCCTCAATTATGCGATTGCTATCATCGTGATTTTTCTTTTGGTGATGGGCGTGATCGATGCGGTCGGCGCGCTATATAATTCTATGAAAAAACACGGCTGGATTAATTCTGTAATTGACGCGTTGATTGACGTGGCAGCGGCGATTGCTTTGTTATTCTTCGCTCAAGGTAATTTTGTGGCGTGCACGGTAATTTTGGCAGTTTATACTTTCGTGTCTGGCATTATCGATATTTTCCACGGATTTTTATCGACCGTGGACCCGACGGATCGGTTTATTCGGATTTTGGCCGGCGTAATCGGAGCCGTGATGGGCTTTGTGATTTTGAACGCGGGGTCGTTTGAGTTGATGACGTTTGTGCGGTTCTTCGGAGCATATCTTTTGGTGGTGGGGGTTTCCAGCATGGTTTATGGCGTACACAATCGCTCGCAAAACGTTGAAGACAGAGTGGCACGGAGCGAAGCGCGAAAAGGCGTTAAGGCAGGAGCGAAGAAAAAAACTGCCGCGAAAAACACAAGACGCACGAAAAAATCATAAAATGCGTTTTAACAGGGGAAGAAAAAATCATAAGGTTGTGTTTTCAAAACACAACCTTATGTGTTATAATTAAATCTCAAGGAGGCTATGATGGCTATTAGAAAAGCGATTATCACAGATGCTGGCTTTGCGAGTCGGTATCTACCTATTACTAAAACTATTCCGAAGGCGATGATTCCGATTGGCGCGAAGCCAGTAATGCAGCTATGCGTGGAGGAATGTGCTAACGCAGGAATTGAAGAGATTATTATTGTGGCAACGCCAAACACGAAGTCGCGCGAGATTTATGACGACTATTTTCACAATCCGGCGGAGAATGTGAAGGCTTTGCTCGAGAAGCAAGGCAAAGCGGAGCGATTTAAACCGGTGGCAGAGATTTTGAATTTTCCAAAAATCACGATCATCGAGCAAGATCCGAGCTTACCGTATGGCAATGGCTCACCGATTGTGTCGGCGAAGGATTTTGTGAAAGATGAAGAAGCGTTTGTGGTTTTGTATTCAGATGATTTGATTTTGGGCAAAGGCGACGTGAAGGTTTTGATTGATACGTATGAACAAAACAAGAACGCCAAGGCGGTGATTGCGGCGCAAGAAATGCCAGAGGAAGTTTGGCATAAATACGGAATGATTGCGCTGAAAGAAAACGGGACTTTGAGCCATATCGTTGAGAAGCCGAAGACGCCGGATCTCAGCCCGAGCAATTTAACTTCGTATGGACGGTATCTTTTGACTCCAGAAGTGTTTGATTATCTCGTGCCGTCGAACACCGGGCTAGACGGGGAACTTTGGACGGTGGATGCGATTACTCGACTCGCGGAGACTGGCGATGTAGTGGTGGCGAAGAGTGAAGGCAAATGGATTACGACGGGCGACCCGAAGAATTATTTCATGGCGCATCTTGAATATGTTCTCCGGAATTCAGATTATGCAGACGAAGTGCGGAAGTTTGTGGCGGAAAATTAGTGTGATATAATGGTGGTAAAGGAGAAAAAATGAATACAGCAGAATGGATTTTAGTAGCAATACTTGGGGTGACACTGTTTGTGTTTTTGGTGGTTGGGATTATCCTGATGATCAAAATACTCAGCGTGTCAGAAGAAGTTAAGCGTGTGGCAATTAAGAGTCAAGATATTGCTGATAATGCTAACGGGGTAGTGACAAATGTGCGGGGATTAACGTCGGTTGGCGGGACTGTAGAAATGCTAGTAGATAAATATGTCAATCCGAAAATCAAAGAAACGCTAAAAGAAAGGAAAAAAGACGATGGCGGAAGAAAAGAAAAGTAGCGGAGCGGGGAAGTTTATTTTAGGCGCGGCGCTCGGCGCGATTGCAGGGGCGATTGCGGGAAAGTTTATTTCGACGAAGACGACAGACGAAGAATGTGACTGTGACGAGGATTGCGACTGCGGTTGCAAGGATGGCGAAGAATGCGAGTGCAAAAAAGACGAAAAGAAATCCGAGAAAAAAGCTGACGAGAAATAAGCGCTATGGAGCTGAAGCCTAGCGATTTTGTGCATCTGCACAACCATACTCATTATTCGTTACTAGACGGCCTGACGAAGGTGCCGGAACTAGTTGATTTTGTCAAAAATGATGGGATGGAGGCGGTGGCAGTAACCGATCATGGCACAATGAGCGGGTTAGTTGAGCTTTATAAAGAATGCAACGATAAGGGAATTAAGCCGCTGCTTGGATTGGAAGCATATGTGGCGGCACGAAAGATGACCGATAAAGACCCGGTGCACGACAAGCAGCGGTTTCATATCACTCTGATTGCGATGAACAATAAGGGGTTTGAAAACTTGTGCCGGATTATGAGCAATGCAGAGGAACATGGAAAATATTATAAACCGCGAACCGATCACGACGAGCTGGAGAAATATAACGAGGGGCTGATTTGCCTTTCTGGCTGTATGGGGTCGGAAATTTCCGAGGCGATTCGGGCGGGGGATGATAAGCGAGCCTACGAGCTAATTGATTGGTATCGGAATGTGTTTAAGGACCGGTTTTATCTTGAGATGCAGGACCACGGGCATCCGAAATCATCGACGCATTCGGCGGAACAACAAAAAGTTAACGAGTGGCATATGGCGCACGCGGAAGAACTGGGGCTGCCGCTCGTGGTGACCTGCGATGCGCACTATCTGAAAAAAGAGGACCAAGATGCGCACGAGGTTTTACTTTGTATCGGTACGGCGGCGAATTTGTCAGACACAAACCGGATGACGCTGAAAGACTATGATTTGCACGTGATCCCAGCAGAGGAGATCATTGAACATTGGCAAGACACTTGTCCAGAAGCAGTATTAAACACAAAGCGAATTGCGGACCGCTGCGACGTAGATTTGCAGCTAGGGCGGATTTTAATTCCGAAATTCCCAATTCCAACCGATGAGGACGAAAAAACTTATTTAGATAGGTTGGTATTTCAAGGGCTGGTCTATCGCTATGGCGAGAAAAGCTTGGAGGAAGCGGGGGAACTTACGGTGCCGGAGTGCCGGAAGATTTTGGAAAAAGTCGATCAAGAGCGAGATGACGTTCATAAGATTTTGCCGCGGATTGACTACGAGCTTTCGGTAGTTGATAAAATGGGATATAATGGCTACTTTTTGATTGTACAAGATTTTATCAACTGGGGAAAGTCGCAGAGAATCGTATACGGGCCGGGGAGGGGCTCGGCGGCCGGGTCGATTCTGGCGTATGCGCTGCGCATTACGGAGCTTGACCCGCTGAAGTACGATTTACTCTTCGAGCGGTTTTTGAACCCGGACCGGATTTCGATGCCGGATATTGATACAGACATTCAAGATACGCGGCGCGATGAGGTGATTGAATATTGCTCAAAGAAATATGGGTTTAACCGGGTGTCGAATATCGCGACATTTGGCAAGATGATGGCAAAAAACGCAGTGCGGGATGTAGCGCGGGTGCTCGAGGTGCCATATGCCGAGGCGGACCGGCTGGCAAAAATGGTGCCAGACCCAGTGCAGGGGCACCACGTTAAACTTGCCGACGCAATTCAGAACGTACCAGATCTGAAACAAGAATATGAAACGAATCCAACCGCGAAAGAAGTGATTGATTTTGCGTCGCGACTTGAGGGGACAATTAGAAACCACGGGGTGCACGCTTGCGGCGTGATTATTGCGCCGGATGATTTAGTGAAGTTTTTACCGCTTGAAGTTTCGGCCAAAGGCCCGATTGCGGCGCAGTTCCCGATGGGGCAAGTTGAGGAGCTAGGGTTACTTAAAATGGATTTTTTGGGGCTCTCAAACTTGTCGGTAATCAATAATGCGCTGCGGATGATTCGGAAAGTTTACGGTAACGACCTTGACATGTATTCAGTGCCGCTCGACGATGAGGAAACGTACAAGTTGTTACAGCGCGCGGAGACGACGGGTGTGTTCCAGCTGGAGTCAGCGGGCATGAAGCGGTATTTGAAAGACTTAAAGGCTTCGCAGTTTGAAGACATTATCGCTATGGTGGCCCTGTATCGCCCAGGACCGATGCAGTTTATCGATTCGTTCATTCGGCGCAAACATGGACAAGAGGAAATTACCTATCTTCACCCGGGGCTAGAAAACTCTCTGAAAAATACTTACGGAATTATGATTTATCAAGAGCAGTTCATGCAGATTTCGAAGGAATGGTGCGGGTTTACCGGCGGGCAGGCGGATACTTTGCGTAAGGCGGTGGGGAAGAAGAAAGTCGATTTAATGAACAAGGTGAAACCGCAATTTATCGAGGGTGCGGTGAAAATTGGCGGTGCGACGGAAGAAATTGCAGAAACTTTTTGGAATCAGCTGCTAGATTTTGCGAACTATTGTTTCAACAAGTCGCATGCGGCGTGTTATGCGCTGGTGGCGTATTGGACGGCATATCTAAAGGCGCACTATCCGGATGCGTTTATGGCGGCGCTGATGACGGCAGATATGCGCTGGACCGATCGGCTGGCGATTGAAATTGCGGAATGTAAACGGATGGGGCTAAAAGTGCTGGGGCCAGATATCAACCAGTCTTATGGCGATTTTGGGATTGTGGGTGGCGAAAAGACGATTCGGTTCGGGCTATCTGGGATTAAGAGCATGGGCAAGGCATTGGTGGAAGAATATGTAATTCCGGAGCGAGATAAAAACGGGCCATTTAAGTCGATTTGCGATTTTGCGAAGCGGGTGGATTCGACTAAATTTAACAAAAAATCGTGGGAAGCGGCGATTAAAACTGGCGCGTTTGACAGTTTTGGCTATTCAAGAAGCGATTTGCTATATAATCTCGAGGCGATTCAGGCGTATGGGGCGAAGTGCCAGAAAGATGTTGGTTCGGGGCAGACGGATTTGTTTGCTTTGATGGGCGAGGCGGGAGCGATTCCGGAAGTGGAGATCAAGCCGGCGCCGATGCAATACTCGGAGAAAGAGCAACTTCTCTGGGAACGAGATTTGATGGGGCTTTATTTGTCAGCGCATCCGCTCGATAAATATGATACATATTTTAACGAGCAGACGCACCCGATGGAGCTGATTACGCCGGAAAATAACGGAAAGCTAGTGACGATTGGCGGAATTGTGACGGCGGTACGGACAATTTTGACGAAAAAAGGCGACAAAATGGCGTTCGTGAAGATTGAGAATAAAACAAACGAAACGGAATTTATTGTTTTTCCAAGCGTTTTCGCAGAGCACGGTGCGAAACTTGAGGTTGACAACGTGGTTAGGGTGCAGGGGAAAATCAACGCAACAGACAAAGATGGGAATTTGACCTCGGAAGCTAAAGTTTTAGCGGAGGTGGTGGAGCTGGTGTCAGATGAAATCTTGAACTCCTATCAGCCGACTTGGACGAAGCTCGCGGCACCAGCGAGTGCACCCGAAAAATCGTTCCGGCGCGGAGGCGGAGCAAGGACTTCGGCAGAGCGAGTATATCGAGGTGGGACTAGCGGCCCTCGGACAATTGACGCACCGCGAGTGCTAGCAGCACCACCAAAAGACCCACGTAAAGAAAAGTTATATATTTTAATTGAAAATCCGGACGATACTGAAACTTTGACAGCAATTCGGCGACTAGCGGATTTGAACCTAGGCTTTCAGGATGTGATTCTGGTACTGAAAGACGGAGAAACCAAGCGACCATTAAAAATGCCATTCAAAGTTGATGCGAATGAAGAATTGATTTCGAAGCTAAAGGAGCTAGTCGGGGAAGATAAGGTTAAGATAAAGTGATATAATATATACTATA
>JAFSNI010000004.1 GCA_017447485.1 Candidatus Saccharimonadota bacterium | reverse complement strand
GGTTTTGTCAAGAGAGAGTGCCTTGCCATTTTCAACCTCCTTAACATTAACTTCGTCGGCAATAATCTGTTCATAGAAAGCGTCGAGCTTTTCGCCAGAGTAGGTTAGTTTCGAAAGTGGCTGGCGAATTTTGATCTGGTCTTCGGTGTCGGATTTTTGCATCCGGAGGGCCAGAGCGTCGGCGATAATCGTACGGGCACGAGACATGTTCCTAAGGACTTCAGCGTCAATAATGCCGACTTTCGGCCAGTCTAAGAGGTGAACGGATTCATCCTTCCCGGTCATTTTTTGGTAAAGCTCTTCAGAGAGGAATGGGGTGAACGGAGCAAGGATTTTTGCCGTATATATTAATATATAGTGCAAAGTGGCATAGGCACTCTTTTTATCGGACCCATCGTCGTTTTTAGAGAAGCGGCGGCGAGTGCGGCGGACGAACCAGTTAGAAATGTCATCGATGAATGGCAGGACACTTTCGAGAGCTTTTGGAATATTGTATTCCTCCATGCCTTCGGTGATTTCGTCGCGAAGTTGATAGGCGCGTGAAACAATCCAAGTATCTAACGGATTTTTCGGATCTAATTTAAGTTCATCACTATCTATCCCGTCAATTTCAGCATAAGTCGTGAAGAAGTCATAAACGTTCCAGAGCATGGCGAGTTTGCGGTTGACATCGGAGACATCTTTGTCGAGCAAAGCGAAGTCTTCACCAGAGAGGACTGGGCTGGAAAGGAGCAAGAAGCGGAGTGAGTCGGCAGAATATTGGTCCATCAGGACGTTTGGGTCGGTGAAATTGCCGAGGGACTTGCTCATCTTGCGACCGTCATTCCCTGCCAAAGTCCCAGTTGTGATGACGTTTTTGTAGGCGTTTTTGGCGCCATTTTTGGCTTTTTCGCCGAAAGCACCGACTTCGGCAAGGGCGGTATTGACGGCATGAACATAATAGAACCAAGCGCGGACTTGACCAACATACTCAACGATAAAATCGGCCGGGTAGTTCGCCTCAAACTTCTCCTTGTTCTCAAACGGATAATGAAGCTGGGCAAACGGCATGGAGCCAGACTCAAACCAGCAGTCGAGGACTTTCTCGATGCGAGTAAAATGTTCGCCGTCGATGTCGAAAGTAATCGCATCGACCCACGGACGGTGATAGTCGTCAAGTTTTTGGCCGGAAAGCTCTTCGAGCTCCTCGTAAGAACCGATAACCTTAACTGAACCTTTGTCGCCCTTCCAGACTGGCATAGCAGTCGCCCAGAAGCGATCGCGCGAAAGATTCCAATCTGGAGCCTGTTCGATATTTTTAGCAAAGCGACCGTGCTTTAGATATTCTGGGAACCAGTTGATGTTTTCGTTTTCGGAAAGCATGAGTTCTTTTTGGCCATCAATATCGAAGAACCAAGATGGAAAAGCACGATACATGATGCGCTCTTTGCTTCTTGGGTTAAACGGATATTCGTGCTGAATATATTCAATTTTATAGATAATTCCCTTTTCCTCAAGGCACTTGGCAATGAATTTATTGCCGGCCCAAGCTTGAATGCCGGACTCGTCAGTATCGCGGACGCCAAGTTTATGAAGCTCCTCGGCCATCTCTGGCAAATAATAGCCATTTTCGTCAAGACAATCTACGAAGTCAATTTCATATTTTTGGCTTAAATTATAATCGTCTTCGCCGTAAGCCGGGGCGATGTGCACGATACCAGTGCCATCTTCGGCTGAGACGAAATCACCCGGGAGGACGGTATAAGTATCTTTGCGGGCAACTGTGCCTTTGTCGCCACGGAGACCGAGGTCAAAAAGTCCATCGGCAACTTTAATGATTGGCTCGTATTTCTTACCGATGAGGGCGGTACCTTTAAAGGTTTTTTCTGGTTTCTTGTCTTTGAATAAAATTTTTGCGCGTTCTAAAGCAACAATATATTTTTCGCCATCAATATCAAAAGTGCCGTAGTCGAAATCTGGATTGATGGCGAGAGCGAGGTTGGCCGGCAGAGTCCAAGGAGTTGTAGTCCAAGCCAGCAAATATTCGGTGGAATCTTTAAGCTTGAATTTAACGTAGGCAGACGGGTCAGTAACAGTTTGGTAAGCATCGTTGTCCATGGTGACTTCGGCTTTTGAGACTGGCGTGGCGAACTTAGTATCATACATTAAAACTTTACGGCCTTCGTAGATTTTGCCAGCGTCATAAAGCTGCTTAAAAGCCCACCAGACAGATTCCATAAAATCTTTGTTCATGGTGCGGTAGCAGTTGTCAAAATCAACCCAGCGGCCAATGCGGTCGATGGTGGAACGCCAAGTTTCGGAGTTGGCGACCATGGATTCGCGAGCTTTGATGATGTAATCTTCGAGCGACCACTTGGTGCCGATTTCTCTTCTGTCGGTGATGCCGAGCTGTTTTTCAACGAAGTTTTCGGCTGGAAGACCGTGGCAATCCCAACCCCATCTTCTTTCCACGCGATAGCCGTTCATGGTCCAAAAGCGCGGGACGGCGTCTTTGACGATAGAGGAGAGGAGTGTGCCATGGTGTGGGTTGCCGGTAATAAACGGAGGGCCGTCATAAAAAACGTAGGACTTATCAATTGGTTTCTGCTCGACCGATTGTTCAAAAGTTTTGTTCTTTTTCCACCACTCAACGATGGATTTTTCGTATTCGATGGCCTTTCGCCTCTCTCCAGCTCTATATTTCATGATATATATTATATCATAAAAAAATTCAATTTTTGTTCAAGGTGCGGAGGGTGAGGTTGGTGTATGGGAGGCGGAGTTTGTGGGCGGCGAGGGTTTCGGTGACGACACCAAGAGAGGCGCGACGAACGGAAAGAAGGTTGGCTGGCTCACAGGTGATAGCAAGTTGGTAATTCAGACTTGAACCGGCAATTTGGGAGAGGCCTTGGTATTCGACGGTTTTAACGTTGTCAAGCGCCTGAACGTTTTTGGCAATTTCGGTCATAATAAGTTCGGCCGCCTTTGGTTTAATTTCATACGGTAAAGGTACCTGAAGATAAATATATTCGGAAACGATTTCGACTTGGTTAATGTTACGATTCGCGATGGAAACGATGTTCATGGAGTTCATGTCCTGGATTTTAGTAGTGCGAAGGTTGATTGAGAGGACTTCGCCGATATTATCGCCATATTTAATAAAATCGCCAATATCGTAATAGTTATCTGCGACGATTTCAAGGCCGCGGAAAATGTCTTTCATGGC
>JAFSNI010000003.1 GCA_017447485.1 Candidatus Saccharimonadota bacterium | reverse complement strand
GGACAAAGCTCTAAAATCAATTTTGCCAAGTTTAGTCTTGGGTAGTTCATCGATAAACTCAATCTCGCGCGGTATCTCGTATTTGGCGAGATATTTTTTATAAATAGTTGCGAGATCTTTTTTGCAGGCGCGTTCCGAGGCGTCTTTTTCTAGAACTATAAAGACTTTAACAATTTCGCCACGCAATTTATCTGACACACCAATGCAGGCACATTTTGAAACGTATTTAGATTTTAAGGTTACGTCTTCGACATTTGAAGGATAGACATTATAACCATTTGTAATAATCATGCGTTTAATACGTCCGCGGAAATAAACCACACCGCGTTCGTCAACATAACCAATGTCGCCAGTTTTGAGATATTTTTTGAGCCCAACTTTCGTAAAAGCATTTTTGGTTTCGGTTTCGTCTTCAAGATATTCTTTCATAATGGTTAGACCGCGAACCAAAATCTCACCATCCTGGCCAGCTTTGACTGGCTTACCAGTTTTGAGATCCGTGATTAAAACTTCACTATCTGGGAGTGGGAAGCCAATCGTGGCGTCGCCTTTCGCGACTGAAGCGGGGCTAAAAATCATACCGCCGGCGGCTTCAGTTAAACCATAGCCATTGTGCAACATACCTTTTGAGCCGTGGTCGGCTAGGAACTTGTTAAAGCGTTCTTTCATCGGCTGGCTCACCATATCGCCACCAGAAACTGCACCCTTAATGCGTTTTAATTCTTTTGGCCCAAATTTAATTTTAGTCATGTAGTCATAAACTGTTGGAACGCCAACCAGAATGTTAATTTTATACTTTTTAATATAGTTTTTAAGTTTTTTGGCGTTAAATTGTGGAATTAGAACGACCCGCATGCCACAATAAAACGGGATGTGCATACAAACACCAAGCCCGAAAGCATGAAAATTTGGCAAAAAAGACAACATGGAATAACGCGACTTCAAAAGTTCTGGCACGAGATATTTAGCGCCGAGCGCTTGAGCGTTAAAGTTGAGGTTCGACAACACTACGCCTTTTGGCTTGCCGGTCGTGCCGCCAGAGTAGAGAATAACGGCCGCGTCATTAGCATTGACACGAGCGTGCGGATTACCGACAAAGCGGCTAGCGCCGTTTAAAAACTTATCCCACAACATGACTTGCTGACTTTTCTTGACGTGATTTTTGCGCCCTTTAGTTAGCCAATAGGCAGCGCGAACTAAAACATCCATGGAACGGGTCGCGGAAACTACTACCACGTGTTTAAGTTCGGTATTTTTGATAATACTCTCGACTTTCGTGTAAGAAATATCAATTACGAGCATAACTTTAGAGTGGGCGCGATTAACATAATCTTCGATTTCTTTTTCGGAAGAGAGCGGGTGAATCATGTTGGCAATAGCACCAATTTCATTGATGGCATAAAACATATAGACAGCTTCTGGGGTGTTCGGCATACAAACGGTGACTTTGTCGCCTTTTTCGACACCGATGGCTTTCAGGGCGCGCGCGACGCGATCAATTTTCTTGATGAGTTCCTTGTAGGTAATTTCAGTGTTAAAATAGTCGATGGCAACATTGTGTGGCCATTTACAACTTGAATCATAAACCACATCATAAAGCCCGCCTTCGGGATATTTAAAATCCTTCGGAAGTTTTTCGATGTAACCATATTTACTGCGTTCCAAATACATATCAACTGTACGGACGGCTTTTTTGAGTTTTCCAAAAACAAATTCTAGCATATTACTATTTTAACATATGTTATAATGTTGGTATGGACAAAAACTTTCGGGTTAGGCTAATTGTGGGGTTCGGGATGTTTGCGGTTTCTTTAATCGCGATGTATACGTTTGACGAGATTCCGTTCAAGATTATTATTGGTTTATTTTCGCTGATGTCGGCGATTGAACTATTTAGCTTTTTTAAGCGCAAAAAATCTGGGCTTTTGGCTATTTTGGCATTTCTCGAATTGGCATTTTTAGTTGGCGGAGCGATTTTCATCGCAAAAATTGACGTGGCGCATTTTTGGTATATAATTCTCGGGGTGCCGGGGTATGATATTTTTGCATATCTATCAGGAAAGTTACTCGGCGGAAAGATTTTTAAGAAATCACGGCCATTCCCGAAGATTTCAAAAAACAAAACTTGGGAAGGCACGTTTATTGGGCTGTTTTTGGCGATTTCAATGGTGGCAGTTTTAATGGCGGTGCGTGGAGCGTTTGATACCGATTTTATGTATCTTTTCTGCGGACCGTTGGCGCTAATTGGCGATTTGTATGAAAGTTATTTGAAGAGGAAATTTGGGGTTAAGGATTCCAACGAAATCTTAATCAAAAACCCGGTCTTCTCAAAACTAGAGATGCTAGTAGGGGGGTCCGAGGGTCATGGCGGGTTTTTGGACCGAATCGACTCAACGGCTTTTGCGGCGACGATACTTTTAATAATAAGTTTTATGGTATGATAGAATAATGTGTTTACACGCGGATAAAAAATTTGAAAGATTTGAAGATGTAACGCCGGAACTGCTAAAAAAGGAAGGCGTGAAATTACTTCTTTGCGATTTGGATAACACCCTGAGGCTACATTCCGAAAAAGAACCGGCGGACGAACTGGCGGAATGGATTTTTGACTGTCGGCAAGCTGGAGTGCAAATTATCATTATTAGTAACAACGGGCGGAAGAAGATGATGCAGAAATTCTGCGAGCCGATTAAGGTGCCGTGCGTGTGGTGGGCAAAGAAGCCATTATCGACAAAATTAACAGCAGCAATGGACAAATATGGGTTTGGGATACACGAAACTGTGATGCTGGGGGACAAGTGGTCAACAGACGTATTGGCAGCAAAGTTTGCCAAGATTCGAGCCTGGAAAGTAGATCACAGAAGGGACGTAGTATAATGAACGGTCCAACGATTTTGACATTAATGCGAATTGTGCTAGTGGCGCCAGTGATGATTTGTATTTTTATGGATAGCCTGCCGGCAAGAATCATCACGATTGTTTGTTTCGTGCTGGCTAGTTTGACAGATTTTATTGATGGGCGCTGGGCGAGGCACGATAAAATCGTGACGGATCTAGGTGCGTTTTTGGATCCACTGGCAGATAAGATGTTAGTAAATTTAACTTTTTTGGCGTTAGTTGTGCTCAATATTGTGCCGGTGTGGATGTTTGGCGTGATTTTAATTCGTGATTTTGCCGTGGATGGACTGAGGATGATGGCGGCGCGGAAGAGAATTACTTTGTCAGCATCAAAATTTGGAAAACTGAAGACGATGACGCAAATGATTACAATAACTTTAATTCTGATAAATATGATTTTTGGAAATGAAATATTTGCGACAATAAATACTATATTATTATATATAGTGATAATTTTGACGATTTTTTCTGGGTTAAACTACCTGTATAAAGGTAGAAAACTTGTGTTATAATAATATATATGTATCAGAAATTTAGTGATTTTATTCGCGATAAGGCGAAGATTTGTGTAATTCAGGCTGAAAATCCCGATGGGGATTCTTTGGGAAGCGCTATTGCGTTAGACTATTTGCTAACAGACAAAGAAGTTTCACTATATTGTCCGGTTGATATTCCGAAATATTTGCATTATTTCGGCGATTGGTCTAGAGTCACAAATGAATTTGATTTTAGGGCAGATGGATATATTATTGTCGATACAGCGGCGGAAGTTCTATTGTCAAAACTACTGGATGACCCGGCAATCTCGAATCGGCTATATACGGCACCGGTGTTTGTAATCGATCATCATGAGACGGCAGATGATTTAAAGTTTCCGCACGAGAGTATCATTGAGGTGAAACCGGCCTGCGCGGAGCTGATTTTTGAGATTGCGAGTGCGGAGGGGATTCAGATCGACAAGCCGACGGCGGAAGCAATCATGCAGGGAATTACGTCGGACACGTTGGGGCTATTTAGTGTTTCGGTGACGGCGCGGACATTTGAAATTTGCGCGGAGCTAACGCGACGAGGGGCCAATATTTCTGAGCTGGAGGAGCGGCGGCGCGAGTTCATGAAGAAATCGCCACGGATTTTGGACTATAAAGCAGATCTAATTAAGCGAGT
>JAFSNI010000002.1 GCA_017447485.1 Candidatus Saccharimonadota bacterium | reverse complement strand
GCGACGATGCCGATAATTCCCTCGTGCCAGTTGCCGGTTTCGATGATGACGGGGGTGTCTTTGGGGCCGGATTTGGCGATTTCCTCGACGGCGGCTTTTTGCTCGGTACGGCGAGCCTTATTGAGTTCTTCGAGCTTTTTGGCAAGTTTGGCAGCTTCGGCACTAGATTTGGTACGGAGAACGTTCAGAGAGAGTTCGGCGGTCTCGAGGCGGCCGGCGGCGTTAAGGCGAGGGCCGATCTGAAAACCGATAGATTCAGAGGTGATTTTGGTCACTTTGGCATTTTTCATAATTTCTTTGAGGCCGGGACGGCGGGTTTTCTCGAGGACTTTAATGCCGTAGAAGCCGAGGATGCGGTTTTCGCCGGTTAAGACCATCTGGTCGCAAATGGTGCCGATGAGAACGAGGTCGAGGAGCCACTTTTCTTGGCCATTTTTGATTAGACCTTCGTTTCTTAAGGCTTCGGCGAGCTTAAAAGCAACGCCCACGCCGGCGAGGTCTCTTAGCTTTTCGGGGCCTTTGTAGTCTTTCCTTTTGGGGTTAATCACGGCGACGGCATCGGGGAGCGTTTCGTCACATTCGTGGTGGTCCGTGATTATCGTATCAATTTTTTGTTCAGTTAACTCCTCTATAATCGCGTGATTTTTGGAGCCGCAGTCGACTGTAATGACAAGTTTAACTTGGTCTTTGATGGCTTTTTTGATCAGGCGTGGGCTCATGCCGTAGCCGTCGATAAAGCGGTCCGGGAGCATGATTGCGAGGTTTTCGGGCTTGGCGCCAGCTAAGATTAAGGCGTTCTCCATCAGAGTACTGGCGGTAACACCGTCAACGTCGTAGTCGCCGTAAATCAGGATTTTTTCATGATTTTTAATCGCTGTCTTAATACGGGCGACGGCTTTTTCCATGTCATTTAGTTCGCATGGGTCGGTTAGATTTTCGTATTTGGGATGTAGAAAATCGTCGGTCAGATGCCTTTTTTCGAGGATTTGAACAAATAATTTATTCATTTTCTACCTCTGTTAGCCGATAGTTTTAGACGGTTTGCTGCCCTTTTGACTTTTAATCACGATACTTTGAAGTTCTTTTAGAATCGGGTATTGTTTGTTGGTTTGATAGATTTTAGTGTTGCCTTTTTTGGTAACGATAAGAAAGTTGCCGGCAGCCATACGTTCGAGTTCTCTCTGGATGTTACCGGGGTCTTCTTTGATTAGCTTAGCTAGGCCGCGGACGTGAGTCTTAAAATCTGGATATTTGGCAAAAACCACAATAATTTTACGGCGCACCCTGGATGAAACAAATAAATCTAACATTTTACCTCGCTTTAACTTTCTCTATTATAGCATATATTCTGTAATTTTTACAACAATGATATAATTAGGGTATGTTTTATGAGGTGATTCCGGAGGGGAAGGTGGAGGCGTTGACGTATGATTTTGATGATTCCCTTTTGGCGGGGCAAATCGTGATGGTACCGGTTGGGAGGCGGGTGGTGCCGGGCGTAGTGATGAAAAAAGTTGCGCAACCGGATTTTAAAACGAAATCGGTCGTGAAAGTTTTGTATTCAAGACCGCTGCCGGCGCAGCTTTTGAAGACTATCTCGTTTATACATGATTATTATTTGGCGAGTTCGGGGCAGGTTGTAGCGATGATTTTACCGAAGGGGGTGGAGAAGAAACGGAGAAAAACCGAACAAATGTTCGGGTCTACAAATACGGATGGCGGCCATGCGCTAGCGATTCCGCTTAACCCCCATCAAAAAAAGGCGCTAGAAGGCCTCCAGAAGGCGCCAGGAGCGACGAAACTGCTGTTTGGCGTTACTGGTAGTGGTAAAACGAACATCTACCTTAAAATGGCTCTAAATGCGTTAGAACGGCAAAAATCCACGATACTTTTGGTGCCGGAAATCGCATTGACGGGGCAGTTGGTGCAGGTTTTTCGGGAAGTTTTTGGCGGGCGCGTGGCGGTGATACATTCGAAACAAACTGAGGCAGAGCGGCATTTGGTTTTTGATTCCCTGTTAAATTCGGACGAGCCGAGGATTGTGATTGGGCCGCGAAGCGCGCTGTTCTCGCCGCTCTCTAATCTGGGGTTGATCATTATCGACGAGGAGCATGAGCCGACTTACTATCAAGAGAACGCGCCGCGGTATTCGGCGATTCGGGTGGCGAGTTTTATGGCGGGAGCGGCGGGGTGCGACCTGATTCTGGGGTCGGCGACGCCGACGGTGGCGGATTATTATATTGCGAAGCAGAAAGGGGCGCTGGTTGAGTTGTCGGCGCGGGCGAAAGATACGGCGATGAGGCCTGAGGTTTCAATTATAGATTTCAAAGATAGGGACAGTTTTCGGAAAAATCGGTATTTTTCGGACCGGCTGCTTGCGGCGATGAAAAATAATCTGGAACAAAAGCGTCAAACGCTGATTTTTCATAACCGACGGGGGTCGGCGCCGCTTACGATTTGTGAGAATTGCGGCGAGGAGATGCTGTGCCCGAACTGTTTTTTGCCGCTAACTTTACATGCGGATAAATATACTTTGAAGTGTCATACTTGCGATTTTGAGCGCAGCGTGCCGAAAAATTGCCCGAAATGTGGGCATCCGGACCTGATCCATAAGGGGTTTGGGACGAAACTTTTAGAGGAAGAGCTGCGGCGGCTGTTCCCTGGTGCGAGGGTGATGCGGTTTGACGCGGATAATAAAAAAGGCGAGGGGCTAGAGGCGGTTTACGAGGCGGTGCGAGCGGGCGAAGTGGATATTTTAGTCGGGACGCAGGGGTTGGCGAAGGGGTTGGATTTGCCGCGACTGGCGACGGTTGGGGTGGTAGCGGCTGATACGGGGCTGTCGCTACCGGATTTTGCGGCGGAAGAGCGGGTATTTCAGCTTTTAACTCAGGTGATGGGGCGCGTGGGGCGGGGGCATCTCGAGAAAGCTGAAGTGTTTATACAGACTTATCGGCCGGAACATCCGGTTTTGAAGTTCGCTGTGAGCGAGGATTTTGTGGGATTTTCGGAATATGTGCTGGGCGCGCGGAGGAAGGGTGGATTCCCGCCGTATAAATATGTGGCGAAGGTGGACGTGACGCTGAAAACAGAGAGACTGGCGGTGGCGAAGATTCGGGGGCTGGCTTCTGAACTTGCTTTGGACAAGCGATTTTTGGTGTCGCCGCCGATGCCAGCATTTCACGAGCGAACGGCGCGGGGGTTTACCTGGGAGATTACGGTGAGGGCGACGTCGAGAAAGGTGCTAGTAGAGAGGCTATCAGGGTTAGATAAAAATCTGCGGGTGGTTATTGACCCGCCATCCCTATTGTAATTTTTATGCTTTTGTGGTATAATTAGAGGATATGGAGATTATTACAACGCCGGACTCGCGGCTCAGGGAGAAATCGGAGAAAGTTAGCACTATCGATAAGGAAGTGCTAGATGTGATTGCTGAGATGCGGCGGCTTTCTTTGGAGTGGGAGAAAGAACATCCTTATGAGCTGTCGGCAGCGATGGCGGCGCCACAGATGGGGGTTCTGAAGCGGATTATTATTGTGCGCGATGATATGGAAGACAAGAAAAAGGCAACGTTTACGGCGCTGATTAATCCGGTGGTGATTAAGGCTGAGGGGAAAGTAAAAAAGGATTATGAGGGATGTTTATCAGTACCGTCAATTTATGGGATGGTGCCAAGGGCAACCAAGGTACGAATTAAGGCGAAGTTGGAGGACGGAACAGAGGTCAGGATTAAAGCGACTGACGAGTTGGCGCGGACATTGCTACATGAGATTGACCACTTGGACGGGGTTTTATTTATTGATCATATTCGCGGCGAGAAGGATGCGTTTTATAAAATGAACGATAAGGGTGAGCTAGTGCCGGCAGATTATGAGAAAGAGATTGACGGAAACGAGGAGCTTTGGGGTGAAAAGTAAAGTTATATTCTTCGGGAATGGGATGTTGGCGGAGTATGCTTTAGGGGTGATTTCGCGCGAGTGCGAGGTGATTTTTCATGCGCGGACAAAAGAGGATTTAGAGGAGGCGGTCCGGCTGAAGCGCGAGAATCCAGAGGTGCATGGGATTTTGGCGTCGTTTGGAGTTTTAATTCCGGGGTCGGTCTTAGAGGCGTTTGAGCCGGAGGGGATTTTAAATATCCATCCTTCCCTTTTGCCGCGATTTCGGGGTGCGTCGCCGATAGAGAGCGCGATTTTGGCGGGCGACTCGGATTTTTCGGTCTCGGTGATGAAGCTCGCGAAGGCGATGGATGCGGGGCCGATTTATTATCAGACGACGATTTCTGGATTACCGCTTAATAAGGTGGCAATTTATCAAGTTCTGGCTGAAACAGGGGCGGAGTGGATTTGCGAGAATCTGGGGCGGTTGCCGGAACCGGTAATCCAAGATGATTCGAAGGCGACTTTTTGCGGAAAATTAGTTAAATCTGATGGGATTTTGACGCCGGAAACAGATACGGCGGATTTGGTTTTGCGAAAAATTGTGGCGTTCCAGGGCTTTCCGAAACCGAAATTTGCGTTCTACGGCGTTTCCTGTATCATTCTAGAGGCACATATATGTAAGCCGGGTGAGACGGCGGTTTTGACTTTGCCGTGCCTTGACGGCGTTCTGGCGATTGATAGGTTGCAACCAGAAGGTCGCAAGGCAATGGACGCTAAATCGTTTATGAATGGCTACGCTAAATAAGCTTGCTGCGGTTGGCGCGAATTTCAGCCTTCATTTCTTCAATGGTGCGAGCAACAATTTCGCGGTAATCTGGGCGGTTTTTTTCGAGCCACTCGGTAGCGTCGGCTTGATTATCAATTAAATCAAACTCGTTGAGCTGGACCTCGGTCAGGCCTTTGCTAATCCTCTCACCGATACGAACTTCTAGTTCCTCTTTTACGTAGTTTAGAAAAGCTTGCTTTTGGTCTTCTGGCATGGCAGAAAGGCCCATTTCTTGTAAAAAGTTTTCATCAAATTGCATAAGCTTATTATAGCACACTTATATTACAATGTGCGTTTTTTGGTCTCGCGGGTGAAGAATTTCAAGCGATCGCCGATTTGAAGATCGATTTTAGCGGTGGTTTTTAGGGCAAGGCCGCCAGTTTCACCAGAGACGAGCTCTTTGACGTCCATTTTTTCCTTTTGAACACTAGTCACTTCGGCTTCGCCGAGGAACTTTTTGTCGCGGACGACGCGAGCTTTATATTCTGGTTTGACGTCTCCCTTTAGAACTTCGCCACCGGCGATGATGGAAGTTTTTTCGGTGCGGAAAACGCCGAGGACTTTCATTTCGCCCTTGTCCTCTTCGATAATTTCGGCGTCGAGGAGATTTTCCATTTCGTGTTTGGCATCATCAAGCAGTTCGTAAATGATTTTATAAGTGCGAATTGGGACGTTGTCGCGAGCGGCCATTTTGCCAATATTGATCGGAACATTGACGTTAAAGCCGTAGATCACGGTGTTTTCGCCGGCGGCCATATAAACGTCGTTTTCGTTGATGTCGCCGACGCCGGTGCTGACAATATTTAAGGTAATTTCGCCGTGAGTGTCAATCAGTTTAAGGCTGTCCACAACAGAGGTAACTGAACCGAGTACGTCGCCTTTGACGATGACGTTAAAAATCTTGGAGTTGTCTGCAACGTTCATCATGCGAAGTAAGTCGGTAGAGGTGACGTTGGCAGAGGCCGATTCATTAGCAAGGGCCTGGGCGTTTAAAAGTGCCATCTTACGAGCAGTTTTTTCGTCGCCAACTTTAACGAAGCGGTCGCCAAAATCTGGAAGCTCCTTGAAGCCGGTGATAGTGACTGGAGTAGATGGAGTGGCTTTGCCTTTTGGCTTGCCTTGCCAGTCAAGCATGGTGCGGACCTTGCCGTAAGTGGAGCCGGCTACGATAAAATCGCCAGTTTTAAGCTCGCCACCAGTAACGAGAAGATTTACGACGGAGCCTTTCCCTGTTTCCATATGAGATTCGATGACGAGACCCTCGGCCGGGATATCGACATCGGCTTTGAGCTCTTCAATATCAGCAGTCAACAGAATCATATCAAGAAGCTGATCGAGATTCTGATTCATCTTAGCGGAAATTGGGACCATGGTAATATCGCCGCCCCACTCCTCTGGCTGAAGACCGTGATTAGATAGGTCGGCCTTGGTGCGGTCAACATCGGCGCCTTCGCGGTCGATTTTGTTAATTGCGACAATGATTTTAGCGTTGGCAGACTTCGCGAAGTTAATCGCCTCGATAGTCTGCGGCTTGACACCGTCATCAGCGGCGACAACGATAACTACGATGTCGGTCAGCATGGCGCCGTGCTGGCGAATAGCGGCAAAAGCTTCGTGGCCAGGGGTATCAAGGAAAGTAATCAGACGGCCATCATGATTTAACTGATAAGCGGAAATGTGCTGAGTAATGCCGCCAGCCTCGGCTTCGACGGTTTTTTTATGGAGAAGAGTGTCGAGAAGGGTGGTTTTGCCGTGATCAACATGACCCATGACGGCGACAACTGGCGGACGGACTACGGCTTTGTCGGACAGCTCGCGATGATAATCGCTAGTTTTGGTGGCAGTATTCTTTTTTTCAAGTTTAACGTTCTTAAGCCCAAGCTCATCGATAATGATAGAGGCGGTTTCATAATCAAGGCGCTGGTTAATAGTCGCAACGATGCCATTTTTAAAGAGAGTGCCAATTAATTCGGTCACAGAAAGGCCAAGGGCTTTTGATAGCTCGTCAACGGTGATAGAACCAGCAATTTGTATCGTTTTTTCTTCCATATTGCCCTTTCTGCATTAAAAAATAATAAACTCTTTTAATTTTACCACAAAATGGAAAAATATGCTATAATAGATGTATTCCCCTGTAGCTCAATGGTGGAGCAAGAAGCTGTTAACTTCGAGGTTGCCAGTTCGAGTCTGGCCGGGGGAGCCAATTTGGACGAGAGTCCAATTTTTTGTTAGAAAAAGATTTTGAAAAGGCCGAGGGAGACGGCGAGCATAATGAGGCCGGCGACAAGAATGCCTGCGGTGATAGAAATGATAGTTTTCTTAAAATTAAGGTTTAAGATACTGGCGGCGAGAGTGCCAGTCCAAGCGCCGGTGCCAGGAATTGGCACGGCCACGAAGAGGAAGAGCGCAAAATAGACGCCGGATTTGGCTTTTTTGAGCAATTTGGCGCCGGCTTTTTCGCCCTTTTTTAGGCAGAAGTCGCAAAAGTTTTTGAAAGGCTTCCACTTTCGTTTGCTGCCCCACTCAAGAACTTTGCGGGCGAAGAGATAGATAATCGGCACCGGTAAAATGTTGCCAATAATAGCGATGATAAGGATGAGCCATTCTGGAAGGCCGAGGTCCATGCCAACGGCGACCGGAATAGCGCCACGCAGCTCGACGAGCGGAATCATAGAAATCATCAGAACAATTAAAATCTTCCAAAACATGGTAATATTATATCATGATACTTTCGATTATAATACCTATGTTTAACGCGGAAAAGTTTTTGAATAGATGCTTAATGTCCGTGTTTGGGGCGTTAGAAAAATTTGGAGAAAATGCGGAAGTACTGATAATCGACAACGGCTCAACTGACCGTTCAAGAGAAATGGTAAAAGAAATCAAAGCGCCAAAAAATGTGACGGTGAAGGAATTAAAATGCGCCACGAAAGGTGCGTCAGCAGTAAGAAATTTTGGCGCGGAAAAGGCACAAGGAAGATATATCTGGTTTGTCGATGCGGATGACGAAATTGAGAAAAATAGTATTTCCCTGCTCATAGAAAAAGCTGAAAAAAGCGAGGCAGACCTCGTAATGATGGGGGCGAAACGAGTTTATGAAGACGGACACGAAGATTATTTGTCAGCGGTGAAGGCTGGCTCGCCGGGCTACAAGAGCCGTTTCGTAAGATATGGAGCGGGGCCATGGCAGTTTTTAATCCGGCGAGAGTGGTGGCTTTCGAATGATTTTGTCTTCCGGGAAGGCATGATTCACGAAGATATGGAGCTAATTTCTTCTTTGATTCTCTATACTAATAAGTTTGCGAGCGTGGACAAGCCGCTGTACATTTATTGTCAAAATGGCGAGTCAGTATTGCACAAATCAAAGTGGGACGGGCATGCATTTGATATTTTCTCGGCGCTATCTGGCTTGTATGAGAGATTTGAAAAGGCAGGGGCGGCGGAAGAATATCACGACGAGCTAGAGTGGTTTTTTATCTGGAACCTGTTAATTGATTCGGCAAAAGATTTTGCTAGATTTCCAGAGGGAAAATCAGGTTTTAAGAAGTCGCGTGAAATGCTCCGAAAATACTTTCCGAATTGGCGCAAAAACCGGTTTTTGAAAGAAAAACCGCTCAAGTTACGACTTTATGTGTTAAAAAGTTATTTTACTTTTTAGCTTTTTCTTCGTTTTCTAGCTTTTTGAAGGCAACTTTGCCAACGAGGGTTTTAGGGAGCTCGTCGCGGAATTCGTATGCTGCTGGCAAAGCGTAAACTGGGACATTGCGTTCTAGCAATTCGCGAATCTCACGCTCAACGCGTTTCCCTGGACGATAACCAGGTTTCAAAACTACGAAAGCTTTTGGCACTTGGCCCTTATATGGATGGTCGATGCCGATGACGATTGAGGTCAAGACGGCTTCGTGGGAGTTGATGATTGATTCAAGATGGGTTGGATAAATGTTATAGCCAGACGAAATAATCATCCGTTTGACGCGCTGTTCAAAATAGAAAAGGTTATCTTCTCTGAGGCTGCCCAGATCGCCGGTGTGAAGCCAAAGCCTGCCATCTGGATGGAGACGAAGAGCTTGGGCAGTTTCGGCCTCGTCATTTAGATAGCCCATCATGACAAGCGGACCAGAAATACAGATTTCGCCCTCTTCGCCAACAGTAGCCTGCTTGAAAGTATTGTTTTTAACAATTTTGATATATGTATCCGGTAACGGCGCACCAATGATACCGTCGCTGAAAGAATTTTCTGGAGAAAGGCAAACGGCACCAGAACCTTCCGTGAGGCCATAGCCAACGCGAATCTTGGCGTTAGAGCCATGGGCCTTCAGATAATGATTAACTCTGTCGCGAAGAGTTTGGTTGAGCGCGTCACCACCACAGATTACGGCCGTGACCGATTTAAGGTCATCCTGTTTGAGTTTGGTGTTAATGAGCGCCTCAAATAAAGTTGGCACGCCAACGATGAAGTTTGGCTTGTTACTTTTGATAATATCGGCAAATTGCTTGTGCGAGAAAGCTGGGATTAGAATACAACCCATGCCCTTACAAAGTGGAGTATGGATGCAAACGCCGAGGCCAAAGCAATGGAACAGGGGCAAAATTGAGAGCACTGTGGCGCCCGGAGTGATTTGGCGAATCATAGTGCCGTCGCAAATTGATTCGGCGTTGATATTGAGGTTAGAGAGCAAGACTGCCTTTGGGGCGCCTGTAGTGCCGCCAGAATACATAATGACGGCGGGATCTTCCCCGCTACGCTCTTCGTAGTAATTCCCCTGGTAAAAATATGAGTTAGCAATAAAATCTTCCCAGAGGACTACGCGACTATCGTTAGACGGGAGTTTGACCTTCTTAACGTGGAGAGTGTTGTAAAGCTTTTTCTTAAGAAAACCGAGACCGTCTGACGGACGGACGACAATAATACGTTCAAGCTGCGCCGTATCGCGCAGACGATAAATTTTGTCAAAAACGGCGTCAATAACCAAAACATATTTGGACTCGGCCACCTTAATGTAGTATTCAAGTTCTTTCTCCGACGATAGAGGGTGAACCATATTACAGACAGCGCCAACCATATTGACGGCATAGACCATAGTAATGCCTTCTGGGGTGTTTGGCATGCAAATCGTGACACGATCACCTTCCTTAACACCATAGTTTTTGAGGGCCTTAGCGGCTTTTTCGATTTTTTTAACGAAATTCTTATAGGTTACCTTGTGGCCATAATAGACATAGGCTACGTTATCTGGCCATTTTTCGGCAGATTGCATAACCATGTCCACCATTGAGCAATCTGGATATTCGATGTTGCCTGGGATATTTTCTTCTTCATAAAACTTGAGCCACGGGCGCTCTTCATAATCTTTTTTGGAATACTTCACAAAATCTCCTTACACTCTATTATAACATTTTGTGGATTATGATGCTAGTGCATCTGCGTGATTAAGCTGCATCCAAGTCATAAAGCTACTGCCCCAATTGGAGCGTTTCCAATCTTCGCTTTCGCGCATCCGCTTTAGAATTGCGACGGCGCGAGCTTTTTCGTCATCGCCCTGGGACTCCCACCAGGCGCCGTATTCGGCGGTTCTCTCTGGGCTGTAGGCGGACGAACTTTGGATGTTTGGCTCGGTGATGAAGCCTTTGAAGGCGTCATTTAGGCCTTCGGACTGGTCTAAGATTTCGTTTTGAAAGTCTAGGCTTTCTACTCTACGCGGACCAGCGAGGCCAGTACGAGGAGTCTCTGGCGCAAAGGCAAGGCCGAAGCCAGTAACAGCGCGCGGGGTTTCATTAGTGATGGTTTTAGTAAACTCGTAGACGGCTGGGTGCTCAATTGGCACGGAGACGGCTTTCTGAATTACTTGAATTGTGCCACTAAAAGTATCTCTACCGGCGTCCGTAGCAAACGGAATAATATGTTGGACTCCGTCGGCATCAACTCCGTTGTCTAGGGCAATTTCAAAATACTTATAAAGTTTTTCGCCGTTGTCGCCAAGGGCTTTAATGGTTTCGCCAGCTGTAGTAGTAAAGACACCGTTTTCGCCCCAGGTTAGTTGACCAGCTTCGTTAAGTTTAGAGGCGAGTTCAAATTTAGTGCCACCAATGGTCAAATAGCCCTTAATGCGGCCGGCAGCGGCCAGTTCTTCATAATTAAAGGATTGATTCCCCATGGTGGAGATGCCGCGCATGCCAGAAACCATTTGGCCGTCTGTTAAGTAGGCACGTAATTCGTTGCCGTCGGCTACGCTCGTGCCGTTATTGGCCCAACCGTCATATTTAACGCGGAGACGGTCGGCGAGAGTTTCTGGGCTGATTTCGCGAATTGAATCAGGCGTTTTGGAATACTCCGTCCAGGCTTCGCTGACGGTGGTGCGGGTATAATCTTTGCCGAGCATTTCCATTTCGACTTCTTGATCACCGCGCAGTCGAACGGTATCTACTACCTCGGCTTGACGAATCACGCCACGATTAAAACCAAAGCCACTGGCCAAGAGAGTTTCACTGGCGTCTTCGTTATTGGCGCGTTTAATTATCCCAGCTTTTTCAAGGAGGCCAATTTTTCCTGGATCGGCAATGGCAACCATTTCTTGAGTGATAAAGAAAGTGCCGAGGCCAATGCCAAGTGTTACACCGGATTTCTTGAGCGCCATTACAGCACGTTTTTTCCTGAAATCTTGGTCTTTTTCATCGACGCTTTCAGATATTTGTTTGGAAATTTGGGTTTTAAGCTCCTCAAGTTTAGTGCGATCTTCTTCTGGCAAAGACCGTTCAGCATAAATGAGTGCTTTATCAAGATTGAGTCGCTCTGTGCCACGTTTATCTTCTGAGGAGAAAGCGATTAGGTCTTTTTGGTTTTCGTCGGAGAAATCAATTCGGACGCGCGCTTCAGCGATGGCGCTGAGCAAGACCTCGGTGCGGCCTTCACCCTCAAAGGCGATGGCGTCCTCTAGTTTTTTGGTCAGGTCGCTCGCTCTTTGAAGATCATAGCAAGTACCAAAGAGTTTAGCCTCATATTTATCAGTTCTACTGATGCTGATGTTTTCGTAGTTCATGCCGTTCGCTACGTCGCGAAGAAGTCGTGCGCGATCCTCGGTGATGCGGTTGCGTTCTTTAAGGCCGGCAATTACGCTAGAAGCGACGATGCCGCCAGCTGCACCAAAGGCAGCTCTGGCGCCGGTGCCAGTGAGGGCGGAGACAACGCTGACTGCGCCAGCCAAAACTTCGGCTGGAATAAACTGGCCGATTTTGCTGCTCTCGAGTTTGTTGACGATTTTATCGATATTATCACGATGTGCCTCGGTGCGGATACCGTCGCGAACCTCGGCATTGTAAAGCTTAATTCCCTCCATAATTCGGTCCATGCCGATATGGTGCAGGGCACATTCGCGCGCTTGGATGGCAATTTCAAGATAATTGTTAACTGTAAAGTTTTTAGACCGAGAGGCGCGACCGTCGTCACGGGCTTCAGCCTTAAGTCGTGCGACATCATTTTCAAATTCACGCTTGAGCTCCTCTTCGTCAGCATCTTCGGGAGCGGAGGCAAATTTCTCAATTGCAGCCTTTAAGGCAGCGGTCATTTCAGCGTCGGCTTCGACCAAGTTTTCACCGGCTTTTTTGTGGACAAAACCTTCCTCGCCGTCAATCACGCCCAAAACAAATCGTTTAATGGCGCCTTCCTTGCGGCGGTCAATAAGGTCGTAAACCGTCAAATCTTCGCCGTCAACATTCTGCGTGCGTTTACCCTCGAGATATTCTCTGGTGTATTTTTTGTGATAATACTTTTTGAAGAGCGTGCCTTTCCAAAGACGCTTGAAAATCTTGGCGTGAGCTGTTTCTTCGTTAAGGCTAATTTCGGCAAGATCACTAGCGAGCTCGTCTTTATCATGCGTCATGTCGGCATTGATGGCAACCAGCTCCAGCTCTTTGTCTAGCTCTGCCAGCTCCGCTTCAAGTTTGGCTTTTTCGTCCTCAAGATTTTCGCCCTCTTCGTTGTCTCCAGAATCTTTTCCGCTGTCTTCTTCGGAGCCGTCGAGCCCTAACTCTTCATCTAATTGTTTAAGCTCCTCCATGAGTTTGGCTTTTTCGGACTTTGGTTCTTCTTTAGACTGCTCGCCCGCTTCGGCTGTTATTGTTGGCTCTTTGGCTGTGGTCTCATTTCCTCTAGCGGCGGCCATCTGATGGAAAACGTTAGCCAACTCTTGAAGTTTTTCTTTTCGCTGGCGCTCGTATTCTTGATTACGGACATCAATAATGCCTTCTACGGCAGATTGAAGCATGTCTTCTTGTTGCGCTCTAGCTTCTTCGCGCGTAATCTTGCCTTCTTCCACCATATCATCTAATTCTTGAACCCAACTATCAAAAGTATCCTCGATCGAAAGCTCTTCTTGCCCTTTTTTGGACTCAAGATACTCAGATTTGCGAGTTCTATCCTCATTCAGAAACAGGCTTTCCCAAGAGGGAGACTGAGGATTTTGTTCGCTGCTACCTTTAACTTTTTCGGCCATTTTATTCTCCGGTGCCTAAATAAAAATTGCGGAACTGTAGCATAGTTTCGAGGGCAACTTCGGTTAAATTAACTCCTGATTTTTGCATAAATTCGGCCATTTGTTCATTGCTGAAATCCGGTTTTTCAACAAGTTTAGCGAGCTCATCGGCTTTTTCCTCACTCAGTTGCATAACTGCGGCTTTATCTATTTGGTCAAGCAAACGGCTTTTCATCTCGTTTTTTAGCTCAGCCTTAACATCGGGTTCAACATCTGTAATTCCTTTTTCAATCAGGAGACTTTCAATAAAATCATCGATGTTTTGCATTAGTATGGCCTTTCTTTTATGCGCTTTTTTATATTATAACGCTAAAGTTTAAAAATAACAACAGAAAAATAGCTCCTTTTTGGGAGCTATTTTAGAGTTTTTCCCAGGGCTTTATTTTGCGATTGACAAGGAAATCTTGCGACCTTCTTTATCGATATCGAGCACCTTGAAGGTTTTGCGCTCATTTAGCGTAAAGACTTTCTCTGGGTCGACATCAGAGCCTTCACCAAGTTCAGAGACGTGGACGAGAGCTTCGACCGCTGGGCTGATTTGGACGAAAGCGCCAAACGGAGTGATTCTCGTGACAGTACCTTCCACCTTGGCGCCCTTTTTGAGGTTTTCGACCTCGGAGAGCCATGGGTCTTCGACGAGTTGTTTCATCGAGAGCGAAAGGCGTTCTTTGTCGATGGCAATGATTTTTGCATCGATAGTATCACCAACTTTAACGTAATCAGATGGGTTGTTAACGCGTTCCCAAGAAATCTCGGAAATATGAACTAGACCCTCGATGCCGTCAACGTTAACGAAGACACCAAAATCTACGACACCAGTGACGATACCTTTGACAACATCCCCGACTTTAAGCTCGGCAAAGCGCTCAGCGAGGCCGTCCTTGATGGCTTCTTTTTCAGAGAAAATAAGCTTGTTTTCTTTTTTGATTGCGTCAAGAATGCGAACCTTAATGTTCTTCCCGACGAGAGAGTTCAAACGTTGCAGAATCTCGTCTTTGTCGGCGCTGCCAACGCGTGGATAATGCTCAGCTGAAAGTTGCGATACTGGTAAGAAACCGCGAATACCTTCGTACTCGACCAAGAGACCGCCACGATTAGCGTCAAATGGGGTAATCTCGACAATTTCGCCGCTGTCAAGCTTGGCCTGAATTTCGTCCCAGCCTTTATCTTTGACTGCTTTGCGGAGAGATAGGAGGACATATCCGTCATCCATCTCGGCTTCAATAACTGAAGCGGTCACGTCATCACCGACGTTCAAATTGCGTGCAAACGACGCTTCCCGACGCGGGACAAGCCCGACGCCTTGAGCCCCGAGATCAATCAAAATCTCGTGCTTTTTAACAGAGATCACTGTTCCCTTAACAGTGTCCCCTGCAATAACTTTTTTGGACGATTCGTCTTTTAAGAGCTCGTCCATAGTGAGTTTTTTGGCATTTGCCATGTAATTATTTTCCTTCCTTTTCGGTATCCTTAAGGACGCGCGAAAAACTCTTTCTATTATATCAAACTTTTATGCTATAATCAAGATATGTATCTAGGAATTGACATTGGAGGCACGAAAACCCTAGTAGCCTTGTTCTCGCGGCGCGGAAGAATCTTGCGACGTTTTAAATTTGGGACAGCAGCAGATTTCGATGTATTCTTGGCGGATTTATTACACATTTTGGATGGGTTCCGGCGCCCACAAATCAGAGCAGTAACAGTAGCGATTCCTGGTATTGTACAAAAAAATTGTTCAGCCCGTTTTGGAAATCGTGACTGGGGCGAGGTTGATTTATGCCCCCCGCTTCGGGCGCTGTTTAACTGCCCGATTTTCTTTGAGAATGACGCTAATCTGGCGGCGGCATATGAATCGCGTCATCTTAGTGGCAAGACGGTTTTTTTAACTTTTTCGACTGGGATTGGCGGGGGTATTGCTTCTAGGGGCAGGATCTTGCCGGAATCTAATGCTTTTGAGCCTGGACACAAAATTTATTCAATTGATGGACGTAGTTTAGAATGGGAAGATATTGCAGCAGCCTCGGCGTTAGAAAAGCATTTTGGGGTTGACTGCGCGACGGATTTGCGCGGAAAAGAAACGATGACAGAAATTGCCCGGCGGGTAGCGCTAGGTTTAGCAGACGTTGTTTCCCGCTATCATCCCGACACGATAATCTTAGGCGGTCCGTTAGGCAAAATATTTAAACTTTACGTAAAATTTTTACCCAAACTGGGTGTAAAATATCGGCGCCCAAAACGACCGTTAGAATCGGTGATTTATGGGTGCTATTTGTATTCGAAGAGCAAGATAAAATGAAGGTGCAATTTTTGGACAAACTGCGGGTGGATTTTCCGGAGTTAAAGTTTATTTTGGGGAAAAAATTTGCTTTTCGTCCTCCGAAGACTGTCGTGGTTGGACCAGAGGAGGCTAATGATTCCCTACTACTGATGCACGAGCTGGGGCATGCTTTGTGCCACCATCGGAATTTTGGGACTGACGCCGAAAGGATAAAAATGGAGCGTGAAGCATGGGAGAAGGCGCGGGAGCTTTGCGTCGCGTATGAGGTAAGTTATGACGAAGAGACTGTTGAGGCGGAGCTGGATACTTACAGAGATTGGCTCGACAAAAAATCGCGTTGCCCGGATTGTGGGCTAACGCGATTTCAGGCACCAGATGGGACGTATCATTGTCCTCAGTGCGAAAATTTCCTCTAATTTAGGATTAAGCAGCTTTTTTAGCTGGGCCACGGCGAGAAATGCGACCGCCCTTAGCACCCGCGATACGAGCGAGAGCTGGGTTAGCGGCAAAACCGCCAGTGTGGCCATTTTGACCACCTTTTTTACCGATACGAGCGTAAAATTCTTTGCCGTATTTGGCCTTGTTGGTAGCAGCAGCTTTCATACCGCCAGCTTTAGTTCCAGACATGGTTGAAACTCCGTTCTGCCCACCATTAAAATTATGACACCACCCTTTTACGAGTGTATGTTTTGATTATATCATACCGCTTTAGTTTTGTCAATATGCTTTTTCTTTATTTTATGTTTTAATATTTTTAATTTTCCCGAACACTTTTTGTAAAGTTTTTGCACAAAATGTGGAAAATTAGTATTGACATTATGCGCGTGGTGATATAAAATTGAATTAACTTGAGTAGAATAAACTGCGAGGCTATCTTAAGTGTATGTATGACCTAGAAAACCGCTGATTCGTTTGGCGGTTTTCTCTTTACATTTTTATTAAGATGGTGTAGAATAGTAGGTAGTATTTTACAGATTTGGGGATATAGCTCAGCTGGTTAGAGCGCGTCACTGATAATGACGAGGTCTCAGGTTCAAGTCCTGATATCCCCACCAAGATAATACTTTTGTCACGATTTCTGCGTAAGCGGAAGTTTTTTATTACCGAGAGCAGCTCGGAGCAAAGGCGAAAATAGGCTCGCGG
>JAFSNI010000024.1 GCA_017447485.1 Candidatus Saccharimonadota bacterium | reverse complement strand
TAATGGAACGGTGGTGACGATTAAAGATTTCGGGGCGTTTGTGAACATCATGCCAGGGATTGACGGGATGCTGCACATTTCGCAAATTCGCGAGGGTAAGCGACTAAAGTCGGTGGAGGAAGTTTTGCATGTGGGCGACAAAGTGCGGGTAAGGCTAGTGGCGATTGAACATGGGAAATTGAGCCTGTCGATGATTGGCGTAGAATAAAATATGGATAAAATACGGAATTTTTGCATTATTGCGCATATTGATCATGGGAAGTCCACGATTGCGGATCGGATGATGGAGCTTACTGGGACGGTGGAGAAGCGCGAAATGAAGGAGCAACTGCTCGATTCGATGGAGCTGGAGCGTGAAAAGGGGATTACGATCAAGCTCGCGCCAGTGACGATGCAGTGGAAGGGCTATACTCTGAATCTGATTGATACGCCGGGGCATGTAGATTTTTCGTATGAAGTTTCGCGGAGTTTACAAGCGGTGGAAACGGCGGTGCTGGTGGTCGATGCGACGCAGGGGATTCAGGCGCAGACGCTCGCGAATGTGTATCTTGCGATTGAACAGGATCTCCAGATTATTCCGGTGATTAATAAAGTAGATTTGCCGGCGGCGGATGTCGAGGGCGTGGCGGCACAGATTATGAATTTGCTTGGTTGCCCGCGTGAAGAGATTATTGAGGTTTCTGGGAAAACTGGATATAATATTGATTTGATTTTAGACAGAATTATTAGCTTAAATGATATTAAAAATAATGATTCTGATAAAACTAAGGCTCTGATATTCGATTCGTATTTCGATGATTATCGGGGGGTGGTGCTGTATGTGAGAGTGTTTGAGGGGGAAATTAAGAAAAATGCCGAGATTTTGATGATGGCGGCGGAGACAAAGGGGCTGGCGCTTGAGGTTGGAGTTTTGACGCCGAAAATGAATCCACGAGAGAAGTTGTCTGAGGGGGAAATTGGGTATATTGTGACGAATTTGAAAACCACGCGCGAGGCGCGGGTTGGCGATACAGTGACGATCGCGAAGAATCCGGCTTCGCAGGCTTTGCCTGGCTACAAGCACGTTTTGCCGTTTGTGTATGCGGGATTTTTTCCGGTGTCGAATGACCAATATAAGGAGCTGAAAGAGGCGATTGAGAAGCTGTCGCTGTCTGACTCGGCGCTGGCGTTTGAGCCGGAAAATTCGCCGGTGCTCGGATTCGGGCTGCGGATTGGATTCCTTGGACTGCTCCATATGGATATTATTAAGGAGCGGCTGGAGCGGGAGTTCGGACTAGACTTAATCGTGACGAATCCGTCGACGAATTACGAGGTAGTAATGAATAACGGGGAGATTTTGGAGATAAAATCGGCGGCGGACCTGCCGGACATGAGCGAAATTGCGGAGATTCGGGAGCCGTGGGTAAAGGGCGAGATTATTTTACCGAAGTCGATGATTGGGAATGTGCTTGATTTGATTAACAAAAAACGGGGGCACCAGACGAGCTTGTCTTATATCGAGGACCGGGCGGTGATTGACTTTGAGGCGCCGATGGCGAATTTACTGACGGATTTTTACGACCAGTTGAAGTCGGTGACGAGTGGCTATGCGTCGTTTAACTATGAGTTGAATGGTTACCGAGCGGAAGATTTGGTGCGGGTGGACTTTTTGGTGGGCGGGCATAAAATTGATGCGCTGTCGGTAATGTGCCACAGGAGTGAGGCGGATGCGCTGGGGCGGGAGACGACGAAGAAGCTAAAAGAGGTGATTCCGCGGCAGAACTGGGAAGTGGCGCTTCAGGCGGCGATTGGGGCGAGAATTATTGCGCGCGAGACGATTGGGGCGTATCGGAAAGACGTGACGGTAAAAATCCACACGGGCGACCGAGACCGGAAGGCGAAACTCCTCGAAAAGCAGAAGCGCGGTAAGGCGAGGATGAAGCGGTTTGGGAAAATTGACATCCCGAGCGAGGCGTTTACGGTAATGTTAAAACGCGACTAGTATGTTATAATTAAAGCATAAGAAGGGCAATTTTATGCAGGATGATATTATTTTAGGGGGCAAAAAGCGGAACAGTTTTAGCTGGAGAATTTTTGGAATTGTGATGGCAGCAGTAGCGGTGGCGAGTTTGATTTTTGCTGTGGTGATGCTGGTGGTGAAAAATAATGAAGTGGCGACGGTAAAGGCGGAGTGCGCGGCGGCGAGCGGGGATGAAATCCCGACTTGTGATGATGGTACGGCGGTGATGAATCCGATACTAGTGGCGGAAGCACCGGAAGTCTATACGATAAATGTGAGCTCAGCAACTTTTGATACGGGTGGCAACTTGGCATATTTAAACTTGAAGTTGAGGGACGGTGCGATTTCTGAATGTGAGGTGATGACGAGAAATGGTAGCGATTATAGCGCGAGCAGTTGCCAGATTAGCGGCGTGGTGGGGAAGATCTATAAAGCAGTGCAACTAAATAATACTAGCATAGAAGGTTTTAGGGGTGGACTGGGGCTGATTATGACAGACGGAACGGTGAAATATGTGCCACTTGCGGGTAACAGCGGGAACAATTTTGCGGTGGCGGGGACGTTGCATATTGACGGTTTTGTGATTGACGCGATTGGGGCGGAAGTAAAGGCGAATGAATATCTTGAAGGGAGCGACTGGTCTGTGTTGTTTGTCCTCCGGAGTGGCAAGGTTTTGGGGCTAGACGCCGCAATGCTTGAGGGTATGTGATATAATATAGAATATGAAGAAAAAGGCTATGTCTTCTCATTATATCATACTTATGCTAATTTTGCAAGTTTTCGGTGCTGCTACCCCTGTTAATGCGATTTCTGAGACGCAAAAAAATGCAATTTATGATCGTTGCGAAATTATTCATGATAACTTGCGGGATTTGCAGCGTAGTGATTCGCGGGTGCGGGTATATTTGGGGCGGTATTATGAGACGATTCTGTCGAAATTTATTATGCCGCTAAATGTAAGACTAGTGGAAAATAATTTGCCAGGGACAGGGTTGATTAATAATCAAAATGATTTTAATGTGACGCGGGCGGATTTTGTGAATAGCTATATTGATTACCAGAAAGGACTGGAGGACTTGACTTTGTTTGATTGTAAGGCAGAACCGGAGAAGTTTTATGAAAAATTAGTGGAAGTGAGGACGAAGCGGGCGAAAGTAGCGGAGAAGGCGGCGAAGTTGAAGAAGCTGGCGGGAGTGCAGGTGAAGTTAGTGCAAGAGCTGGAGGCTAGCCTATGACGACTGGTGGAAGGAATTTGACGATTTTGGGGACTATGGCGGTGGTGATAGCGGTGGCAACGACTTCGGTGTCACTGGCGGTTTATCATAATTCAGGGGATATTTATCTTGATCGGTCGCGGCCAGGGTTTTTGCCGGACGAGGAAGAGATTTCGGAAGATGAGGAAGAGGATTATGAGTTTAGCAAAACAGGAGTGATTACGAAAGAGGTGTTAGAGGACTATCTTGAGAATTTGGAAGTAGAAGTGAAAGCGCTGGATAGCTATAGTGATCCATTTGGGGCGGAGGCACTTTCAGACGAGAAGCTGGGCATTCTAGAAGAAATGTGATATAATAGTGGTGTGTCAGGGTGTGGCGCAGTTGGTAGCGCGCAGCGTTCGGGACGCTGAGGTCGTCAGTTCAAGTCTGATCACCCTGACCACAAAGTATGATATAATATAGATATCTGGGTGTAGCACAGTTGGTAGCGCGCGACTTTTGGGAAGTCGAGGTCGCAGGTTCAAGTCCTGTCACCCAGACCACGAGGACTCCTAGCGGAGTCTTTTTCGTTTTGAAAAAGCGATTTGATGTGATAAAATTGAGAAGATAAGGAGATAAAAAAGTGGCGGAAAAGAAACCGAATGTGAATATGAACCCGAATATGAGCCGATCGAATGCGGTGCGAAGTATGATTTTTATGTTTTTGGTGGCGTGTCTTGTGATGTTGTTCGTATCGAACATGAATCAGAATACGGCGGTGAAGGCGGAGGTGGCGATTTCGGATGTGATTCAGCGGGCGAATGACCCGGAGGGGAATATTGAGAAGATTACAGTTTCGGGAAATACGGTGGATGTAACACTGAAGGGTGAGACGGTGGCGACGGAGACGTCTAGGAAAGACGGAAGCGGGACGCTTTATGATATGGGGCTGAAAACGCTGGATGAGTTTTGCGAGGGGGCGTCTGGAGAGGATTTAACGAAATGCCAGCAGGCGTATCCGGTGATTGAATATAAAGAGGATGTGAATGTTTGGGGGATTGTGCTGGATGTGGCGCTGACGATTCTGCCGATTATTGCGATTGTGATTTTCTTGTCATGGATGATGCGGCAGGCGACGGCGGCGAATAATCAGTCAATGTCGTTTGGGAAGGCTAGGGCGCAACTTTATGGGCCGGATAAGAAAAAAGTGACGTTTAACGACGTGGCGGGGAATGAAGCGGCGAAGCAAGATTTAACCGAGATTGTAGACTTTTTGAAGAATCCGAAGAAATATGAAAAGCTGGGCGCGAAAATTCCGCGCGGGGTGCTCTTAGCTGGTGACCCGGGGACGGGTAAGACTTTAATGGCGCGGGCCGTGGCGGGCGAGGCGGACGTGCCGTTCTTCTCGATTTCGGGGTCGGAATTTGCGGAAATGTTTGTGGGGGTGGGGGCGAGCCGGGTGCGTGATTTGTTTTCGAAAGCGAAGAAAAATGCGCCGTCGATTATCTTTATTGACGAAATTGATGCGGTGGCGCATAAGCGCGACGCGCGGGGTGGTGCGGGGCGCGAGGATGAGCAGACTTTGAACCAGATTTTGGTTGAGATGGATGGGTTTGATAATGATAGCGGCGTGATTGTAATGGCGGCGACGAACCGGGTGGATATGCTTGATAAGGCTTTGCTGCGGCCGGGGCGGTTTGACCGGCACGTGAATGTAACTTTGCCGGAGAGGAAAGACCGGCTGGAGATTTTGAAAGTGCATTTTAAGGGCAAGCCGGTGGAAGCAGATGTGGATCTTGAGGCGCTGGCGAAGAAGACGGCGGGGTCGAGCGGTGCTGATTTAGCAAATATTGCAAATGAAGCGGCGATTACGGCGGCGCGCGAAGGTCATAAGGCAATTTCAAATGCGGATGTGACCGAGGCGTTTGAGCGAGTGGCGATTGGGCCGGAAAGAAAGTCGAAGGTAATGAATGATAAGGAGCGGAAGATTACGGCTTATCACGAGGCGGGACACGCGATTGTTGGGCATGTGCTGCCGGATTCGGACCCGGTACACAAGGTGACGATTATTCCGCGAGGTTCGACGGGCGGGGTGACGTGGTTCTTGCCGCCGGAAGATAGAAGTTATAAGAACATTTATGAGTTGAAAGATATTTTGGCGCGGGCGATGGGCGGACGCGTGGCCGAGAAGTTGATTTTTGGCACGGACGCGATTACGACTGGGGCGTCTTCGGATTTGAAGAACGTAGCGGAGTTGTCGAAGTCGATGATTGTGGAAGAAGGTATGGGCTCTTCGCTTCGCAATGTGGTATTCCCGTCGGAAGCAACTGGCTACTACACGATTACAACTGAGAAGCCGTATTCGGAAAAAACGGCGGAATTGATTGATGCGGAAGTGAAGAAGTTATCAGATGAGGCGGCATTTAGAGCGGAAGCGGTTTTGAAAGCAAACAAGAAGGTTTTGGATAAATTAGCAGAAGAGTTACTTGCACATGAAACGTTGGAAGAAAAGGAGCTGGAGCCGATTTTGAAAGACGCGAAGTTGCCAGAAACTGCGAAACTTTACAAATAATATATAATATATGGAGGTGAGATGGAGAGACTTTTAGATTATTTTGTGCCGGAAAAATATGTGTTGGATTTGACGGTTGATAAGCACAAAAAGTATATTGGCGGGAAGGTGACGGTGGTTGGCGCGGCGAAGGCGGACGAGATTAAGTTTCACGCAGTCGGTCTTAAGATTTCTAAAGTTTTGATTGAAAATTTTGAGGCGGAGTTTTTACAGAGAGAAAACTTGCTAATTTTGAATCTTAAGTCTTTGAAATCTAAAGTTGAACTTTCCAAGCTCCGGATTACGATTTTTTACGATGGAAAGCTGAATGAAAATATGGAGGGGGCATATCTTTCGACGTATGAATATGGGGGCAAGACGGAGATGATTGTGGCGACGCAATTTGAGAGTCATTATGCGCGGGAGGCGTTTGTCTGTATTGATGAGCCGGCGGCGAAGGCGGTGTTCAAGCTTGCGATTACGACGCCAGATAAGGATGATTTGGTTTTGATGAACGTGCCGGCGGGTGAGCCGACGCCGAGAATGTCGACGTATCTGCTCGCGTTTGTGATTGGGAAATTCCACGGGAAGACGGTGGTGAATGAACATGGGACGGAGATTACGACTTATGCGGCGCTGAATCAGGATGTTGATGCGGTGGATTTTGCGAATGAGATTGCGGCGAAGAGTCTAGAATTTTATGATGATAATTTTGGCGTGCCGTATCCGCTTAAGAAATTAGATCAGGTGGCGCTGCCGGATTTTGAGGCGGGGGCGATGGAGAACTGGGGGCTGGTGACATATCGCGAGTCGATGCTGCTCGCGGGCAGGAATGCGACGCTCTCGACAAAGAAGTCGGTTGCGCTGACTGTCGCGCATGAACTTTCGCATCAGTGGTTTGGGGATTTGGTGACGATGAAGTGGTGGGACGATTTGTGGCTGAATGAGTCGTTTGCGAGCGTGATGGAATATTTTGCGGTGGACTTTATTCATCCGGAATATAAGATTTTTGAGGGATTCTTTACGGGCGATGCGTTGGCGGCGCTCAGACGGGATTGTCTTTCTGGTGTGCAGTCGGTGCATCAGGATGTGGAAGATCCGGCGGAGATTGCGACGCTGTTTGACGGGGCGATTGTGTACGCGAAGGGGGCGCGGTTGATGCTGATGGTGGTGCGAGCGATGGGCTGGGAGAAGTTTTGCAAAGGCTTGAGGGATTATTTTGAGAGACATCAATATCAAAATACGGTGGGGGATGATTTGTGGCGAGCGCTAAATAAGTATGCGGATTTTGATGTGAAGAAAATGATGCACGCGTTTATCGACCGGCCGGGATATCCGGTGATTACGGATGGTAAACAGCGGCGGTTTTTGCTAGATGGGGAAATGGTTGATGAAGAGTGGTCGCTAGCGGAAGTCACGGAAGATATGAGTGGGCATTATATTTTAAATTTGTCAGAGAAGGAGTTTGAGGAAAGGTTGGCGCGATTTGATGGACTGGATTTGGAGGAGAAGCTTCGGCTTCTGATTGACCGTGACCTAGTTTCGAAAACTGATTTGGCGCCGGCGGCGTCGCTAATTCCTTTAGTCGCGAAGTTCAAAAATGAAAATAGTGCGGCGGTTTGGGACATAATTCTTGCGATTGTGTCGGGGCTAAAGGTTTTCTTTGATTATCAGTCGGCGGAAGAGAAGAAGTTTAAGAAATTTGTGGGGGATTTGGTGCGACCGAAACTTAATGAGATTGGGATTGAACCACGGGAAGGTGATGATGAGAATATTTTGAGGCTCAGGTCGATACTGCTGGCGCTAGATTTTTATGCGGAAGACGAGGAAAATCTTAAGAAACTCGCGGCGATGTATACGGAAGATTTTGAGACGATAAATGCAGAAATTCGGGATGATGTTTTAGACGCAAAGATATATTTAGAGCCGGAAATGTTGCACGAATATATTGAGAATTATAAAAAACAGGCGGACCCGGAGATTAAGTTTGAGCTTTTGTTTGCGGGGACGTTGATGCGGGACGAAGAAAAGCTTCATGAGATGATGAAACTTTTGAATCAGCCGGAAGTGGTAAAGCCGCAAGACCAATTTTATTTGTTTTTGTATCTTTATCGAAACCCGAGAGTAAAGCGTGAGGTTTTTGAGTGGATGACGAAAAATTGGGAGTATGTGAAGGAAATGTCGGGGGACAAGTCGATTGAGAATTATCCGCGTTATACGGCGGGGTCGGTGAGGACGGAGGAAGAGTTTAAGGCTTGGCGGGATTTCTTTGAGCCGCTGCGTGAGGATTTGGCTTTGAAGCGAGCAATCGAGGTGGGGGAGAATGAAATTCGGGCGAGATTAAAACTCATCAAAAAAGACCAAGCGAAAGTTTTCGCGGTCCTAAAACAAGTTGATGGTGCCCGGTAAGAGATTTGAACTCTTACAACCTTGCGGTCACTAGCACCTGAAGCTAGCGCGTCTACCAATTCCGCCAACCGGGCATAATTCAATTATAGCATAAAAATCCCCCGAGGTAAACTCGAGGGCTAGAGAGGGGGATTAAAAGGGTAAAGAGCCGAGATTCCAGTGCTTAAATTTCGCACGGTGTTTGAAGAGAAAATAGAGCATTTTGAGACTTGGAAAGTTGTGTTCGCCTTTAAGATTGGCGACGCACTCATAATGGCTCTTTTCTCCTGGCAGGAATAGGATGTTGGGGCTGGTGACTGGAATGCGCTCGAGACTAAGATTGCCGACGAGGGCAATATGGAAGCCACGCTCCAAAAGCTGCTGTTTAAACTCGGACGAACAAGAAGTATCCAGTTCTAATGAAATGTAATACATATACACCACCTCCGTAAAGATACTACCCTCTCTTTCTATTATACCATACTTTGGTGAAAAAAGCAATAGATGATATAATGGAGATAATCAGGAGGTAAAATGATAACGGTGAATTTTGAAACGGAAATTAACGAGAAGCAGGCGCAAGAGATTTTGAGCGAAATTATGGCAGACCCGATGGGGGGATGGGCGAGTTTACCGAATAATTTTGATGCGGGGGAACTGGCGCGGATTAAACAGGCGGCGGCGAAAATCCAAGAGGATTCGGAAGTTTTGGTTTGTATTGGGATTGGTGGGTCATATCTCGGGCATCGGGCAATAATTGAAGCTTTAAGACCGAAGGGGGTGGAAATTGTCTATGCGGGAAACTCTTTAAGCCAGCGAGAACTTTTGAATGCGCTGAACGAGGTGGGCGAAAAAGACTTTTCGGTGAACGTGATTTCAAAATCGGGAACGACGTTGGAGCCGGCGTTAGCTTTTAATGTATTTAAGCAAAAATTAGTTGAAAAATATGGTGAGGAAGAAGCGGCGCGGCGGATTTATGCGACGACGGATGCCGAGAAAGGAACTTTGCACGACGAGGCGGTGGCGAAAGGATATACGAGGTTTGTGGTACCGGACAATATTGGCGGGAGATACTCGGTTTTGACGGCGGTGGGGCTGTTGCCACTGGCGGCGGCGGGGGTGGATATTGACCAGTTGCTTTTAGGTGCGAAAGAGATGGCGGGGAATGTGCAACCGATGATACAATATGGATGGATGCGGTATGGGCTGAGTAAGCGCGGGTATGACACGGAAGTGTTTGCGAGCTTTGAGCCTTCGACGATGTATTTTAATGAATGGCTGAAGCAGTTATTCGGCGAGAGTGAGGGAAAAAATCGACAAGGGGTCTTTCCGGCGAGCGTGATTTACTCGACAGACTTACATTCTTTGGGGCAGTTTATGCAAGATGGGCGGAGAAACTTGTGGGAGACGATTATTGATTTTCCGACCGATGAGATGAATATGAAAGTGGTGGAAGCGGTGAAGCGTGCACACGTAGCGGGCGGGATTCCGGTTTTGACTTTGGAAGTGCCGTCGTTTGATGAAAATGGATTTGGACAATTGATTTACTTTTTTGAAATGAGCTGCGCGATTTCGGCGAAGCTGATGGGAGTGAATCCGTTTGACCAGCCGGGGGTGGAAGCGTATAAATTAGAACTTAAAAAATTGTTGGAGGCAAAATGAAAAAACGGGTGGTATTGGCGCTAGGCGGAAACGCGTTGCAGAAAAATGGCGAGGCGACGGCGGAAGCGCAGAAGAAAATTGCAGTGGAAGTCGGGGAGATGGTGGCGGAATTGTCTTCGCGGTATGAGATTATTATTGCGCACGGGAATGGGCCGCAAGTGGGAAATATTTTGATTCATGAAGAGACGGGCGCGACGGAAAAGGCGCCGGCGATGCCGCTCGAGACGGCGGTGGCGATGAGCCAAGGGCAGATTGGATATTGGCTCTCACAGGCGATTAGTAACGCGTTTATTCGGCGTGGGAAAACGCCGAAAGTGGTGACGGTGGTGTCGCAAGTGGTGGTTGATAAAAATGACCCGGCGTTTAAGGACCCGACTAAACCGATTGGGCAGTTTTATTCGGAAAAGGAAGCATTGGCTCTTTCGCGAGAGAAAGGTTGGGTAGTGAAAGAAGATGCGGGGCGCGGCTATAGGCGTGTGGTGGCTTCGCCAAAGCCGGTAGATATTGTGGAGAAAAAGTCGATTGTGAATCTAGTGGAAGATGGTGCGATTGTGATTGCGGCGGGCGGCGGCGGGATTCCGGTCTACCGGACGAAAGTTTTACGCAGAATCAAGGGCGTTGATGCTGTAATTGATAAAGATTTTGCGGCGGAGAAGTTAGCGGAATTAGTCAAGGCAGATATTTTCGTGTCGGTGACGGCGGTGCCGAACGCATATATATTATATGGTACACCTGAGCAAAAAGCGCTTGAAAAAATTAGTGCGAAAGAAGCGGAAGGGTATATTAAAGAGGGATATTTTAAGGCGGGGTCGATGCTACCGAAAATGGAAGCGGCGACGGCTTTTGCCAAGAAAAATAGAATCGGCATTATTACCGATATTGAAAATCTAGAAGAAGCACTGGCTGGTAAAGCAGGAACGATTATATTGAAAAAAGCTTAAAAATTATATATAATGTATAGTATGGATGGGTATACACTAACACATAAAACACCAACTAAAAAAGATTTTCTCGATACGGCAGATTTTGACCAGTCTGAAATGCTGGATATTATTAAGTTGTCTAGGACGGTGCGAGATTATATTAAGAAAGGCGGGTATTTGAACTCGCTTTATCACAAGTCGCTAGCGATGCTATTTGAACAGAAATCGACGCGGACGAGAGTTAGTTTTGAAGTGGCGATGGAACAATTAGGTGGCCATGCATTGAATCTGGCGCCAGGTGCGATTCAGCTTGGAAAGCATGAAACGATTGAGGACACGGCGCAGGTGCTTGGGCGGATGTGCGATATGATTATGTCGCGGGTGGATCGGCATGAATCGATTGAGGCGTTGGCGAAATATGCGAAGTGCCCAGTGATAAATGGAATGAGCGATCGGGTGCATCCAACGCAAGGCGTAGGTGATATGATTACGATTTTTGATCATTGGCCGGCCGGAAAAGAGTCGAATGATGTTAAGGTGGTTTTTGTAGGTGATGCGACGCAGGTTTGTAATACGATTTGTGAAATAACGACAAAAATGGGTATGCATTTTGTGCATTATGGGCCAGAAAATCATAAGATTTCGGATGAATGGCTAAGAAAAGGCCAAGAAAACGCAAGAAAGTATGGTGGGTCGGCGATTTGGTCGGATGATCCGGCGTGTCTTTTTGGCGCAGATTTTATTTATACAGATGTTTGGTATGGGCTTTATGATAAGGAAACGCCAAAAGAAGTTTATATGGCAGATTTTTATCCGAAATATCAAGTGAACGATGAGTTGTTGAACGCGACGGGAAATCCGAACGTGAAGTTTTTGCATTGTTTGCCAGCAAATCGGAATGAAGAAGTAACGGATTCGGTTCTCGATGGTCCACATTCAGTGGCCTGGGACGAGGCGGAGAACCGGTTGACCGCGCAGCGTGGCCTCGTGCTTTACTTTGGCAATGTAGCGGAAGCTACTTTGGATTACATAAAGAAAGGAGGCAAATAAATGCCAAAAAAGAAATATAAGTTCAGGCTGTTTAGCGCAGTTCTCGCGACGGTCTGTATAATTCTCGTGGCGGACGCGGTGGCGCCGACGGCTTCGATCGGACACTCCCAGTATATCTGGTGGGCGATCATGTTAATCGGGTTCTTCGTGCCATATGCGCTTATCTCCGCAGAGCTCGGGACGCAGTATCCATCGGAAGGTGGGATGTATACCTGGGTGAAGAAGGCTTTTGGCAAGAAGTGGGCCTCTAGGGTTGCGTGGTTCTACTGGGTAAACTATCCACTCTGGATTGCATCGCTCGCGGATCTTATTACGTCGCTTATCATGACGATGTTTGGGATTGAGCTGAGCCTTGCGGCGGTTTTGATTATCCAAGCGGTTTATATCGTTTTGGTTACAGTACTCGGGATGCTTCGCATTTCGCAATCGGACTGGGTGGCGAATATCGGGGCGATTATTAAAATCGTGATTCTCGGTGGGATTGGTTTCCTCGGGTTTTACATTTTGTTCACACAAGGAACGGCGAATCCGGTCGAATCTTGGACCGATTTTATCCCACTAGTCGGGGCGGATGGCGGATTTGATTGGGCCGGGCTTTCGTTCGTATCGCTTATCATCTTTAATATGCTCGGCTTTGAAGTGGTCGGCACGTTCTATGATGATATGGATAAACCGAAAAAGCAGATTCCGCAAGCGATTATCCTTGGTGGGATTTTGATTGCAGTGTTTTACATTTTGCCGTCGTTCGCGCTTGGTGTGGGGACGCAGTTCTCGGAAATCTCAACTGATACGGGGCTTCTTGACGCGTGGCAGATTTTGCTGGCAAATGCAGGGGCTTCAACGGAAGTAATCCAAGCAATTTTAATTACGGTTGGCGGTCTGTTCATTTTGACGCTGATTTCAAACGTGTCGTCTTGGAACTTTGGCGTGTACTCGGTGATTGCCTATGCGGCAGAAGACGGGATGTTCCCGAAGTCTTGGAAGAAGCGCAATAAAGACGGTGTACCATATATGGTCGGCATTTGGACTGGGATTGTTGCGGCGGTCTTGGCGTTTGCCGGTATCTTCATTGGCTACATTTTGCCAGATATGGGCGTGTCGGAAGAAGTGCTGGAAGGGTTCTCGAATATGTTCTGGGCATTCTTCTCGCTATCTCTCGTATGTCTGCTCCTTTCGTACATTCCAATGTTTGCAGCATTTATCAAATTGCACAAGAAAGGTCAACAAGTTAAAGATGGTTACTGGCTAAAGATTGGTCCGGTGATGCGCTGGATTATGGGCTTGGTGCCACTAATCCTACTGTTCGTGTCGCTGTTCTTTACGCTGGTGATTTATCCAGATGATCTCGCGCTGACATGGGAAGAAAACAATGTGCTGATTATTTCGTCGGTGGTTTGTATTGTGATTGGCGAAGTGATGGTACTTAATATGTCGCGCAAAGACAAACAGAAAAAACTCGCAGCGAAAGCGAAGAGAGCATTAAGGAAATAAAAAGAATGAATTAGTGGGGTGAAAACCCCACTAATTTTAATCAAGGAGATTTTATGAGGTTGAATTCGACGCCGAAACAAGACGGATTTTATATGCCATCAGAATTGGCACCACACAAATGTACTTATTTATTATGGCCGGAAAGACCGGATAACTGGCGCGATGGGGCAAAGCCAGCACAAAGGGCGTTTCGGCAAGTTGTGGAAACGATTGCGAAATATGAGCCAGTGGTTTTAGGTGTGAATCAGTCGCAATATTTGCACGTGCTTGGCATGAACATGAAAAACGTGTCGGTGGTGGAGATTTCTAACAACGATTCGTGGATTCGGGATACTGGTGCGACGATGGTGGTGAATGGTCAAGGCGAAATGCGGGCCGTGGACTGGGAGTTTAACGGCTACGGTGGTCTTTATAATGGGATTTATTTCCCGTGGGATTTAGATGATGCGATTGCAGCGAAAATGGCGGCGATTGAAAAAGTAGACCGTTATCGAGCGGAAGGTTTTGTGCTGGAAGGTGGCTCGGTACACTCAGATGGCGAGGGAACGTTGCTCGTAACAGAAGAAACTTGTCTTGATCAAGGTCGTAACCCGGATCTTAAAAAAGAAGAAATTGAAAAGTTTTTGCTGGATTATTGTGGGGCAGAAAAAGTTTTGTGGATTCCGTATGGGGTTTATAAAGATGAAGATACGAATGGGCACGTAGATAACATTTGTCAATTTGTGGCGCCAGGGAAAGTGGTCTTGGCCTGGGAAGATAATCCGGATGACCCGCAACATGAGCGTTCGGTTGCTGATCTGGAGTACTTAGAATCAGTAACGGATGCGAAGGGGCGAAAACTGGAAGTACATAAAATGCATGTACCGAATCCAATCACGATTACGAAAGAAGAAGCGGAAGGGGTAGATTCGGTTGAGGGGACATTCCCGCGACGCGAAGGCGACCGTTTGCCGGCATCGTATGTGAATTATTATAACTGCAATGGTGCGATAATTTTGCCGGTGTTTAATGATCCGCATGATGCAGATGCGATTGCTGTATTGCAAGGGTTGTTCCCGGATCGGAAAATTGAGCCGATTTATGCTCGGGAGATTTTGCTTGGCGGTGGCAATATCCACTGCATAACACAGCAGGTGCCTAGGGTATGAATAAATTATCGTATGATGGGCCGATAGTTTTGGCCATTCTTGACGGGGTGGGGTTGGCGCCGGATGGGCCGGGGAATGCGGTTTCGAAAGCGCGGACGAATTTTTTGGGGCGAGCGGCGCGAGATTATTTGCATGTGGCGCTAAATGCTTCGGGCGAGTCGGTGGGGTTAGTCCCAGGGCAGATGGGCAATTCGGAAGTTGGTCATAATACGATGGGGGCAGGAAGAGCGATGCACCATGGAATTGCGCAGGTGAACGAGGCATTTTCTGGTGGTGAGATTTTTGAGACGGAGGCTTGGAAGGGGGCGATTAAACATGTTCTGAAAGCGGATATGCTTGACAAAAATGGAGAAGTGTGCTATAATGAGGAGATAGGGCCTGCAACGCTTCACTTTGCGGGTATATTTTCTGACGGTGGGGTGCATAGCGATATTCAGCATTTGATGCAGATGATTGCGCGAGCTTATCAAGAAGGGGTAAGGCGGATAAGGGTGCATCCGGTGTTTGACGGGCGTGACGTAGCGCCGCAGTCGGCAATGGTTTATGTGCAGAAATTTGAAGAGTTTGCGCGACGGTTTGTGGATGCAGATATTAAGATTGCGGATGGGGGTGGGCGGATGGTCTATGTGGCTGATCGGTATGAGAATGATTGGCAGATGGTGGCAAGAGGCTGGGACGCGATGGTGAATGGCGAGGCAGATTATTATTTTAAGTCAGTGACGGAAGCATTGAATATGCTCCGGCGGATTGATCCAGAAATGCAAGACCAGTATTTGCCGGCGTTTGTGATTGTGGATGCGGAAGAGCGGCCGGTGGGGACGGTGAAGAAAGGCGACGCGCTGATTTATTTTGACTTTCGGGCGGATCGGGCGATTGAAATTGCGCAAGCGTTTACGTATTGGGACTTTCCATATTTTAATCGTGGTGCTTATACGCCGGACCAAGTTTATTTTGTGGGGATGACGGAATATAATTCAGACACGCACGTGCCGGAGCATCGGCTAATTGAGCCGCTTAAATTTGATGAGACCTTGGACAAGTTTTTGGGGCGATGTGGGATTTCACAACTGGCGGTTTCGGAAACGGTGAAGTTTGGGCATGTGACATATTATTTCAAAGGTAATAGTTATGATAAGGTTGAGGGGGAGGAATTTGTAGAAGTAGAGTCTTATGCGGAGCCGTTTGAGACGCGGCCGTGGATGAAGAGTGCAGAAATTACGGATGCGGTGCTACGGCGGATGCAGGACTTTCGGTTTGTGAGGATTAATTATCCGGGGGGAGATATGGTCGGGCATACGGCGAATATGGAAGCGACGACGATTGCGATGGAGGCGATTGATTTGTCTTTGAAGCGGCTCGCGGAAAAAGTGGATAAACTGGGCGGGGCGTTGCTGGTTGTAGCGGACCATGGGAATGCGGAAGAGCTCTTGGACGCGGCGGGGCAGCCGAAAACTTCACACACGACAAATAAGGTGCCGTTTATTATCTATGATAATACAGAAAATCGCGAGAAGTATCGGCTGGGCGATTTGGCGGAGCCGGGGCTCTCGAACGTGGCGGCAACGATTGCAACGATGCTAGGGCTAAATGATTATCCTAGCAAATGGGATGCGCCACTAATTTCTGTGCTATAATATATATTATATATAAGCGAGGAAAATTCTATGATTACGAAAGCGATTATTCCGGTGGCTGGTTGGGGCACGCGGAGGCTTCCGATTACGAAAGTGGTGGAGAAATCGATGTTGCCGGTGGGGAATCGGCCGCTGGTGGATTATTCGGTGCAGGATTTGATTAAGGCGGGCGTGAAAGATATTTATATGGTGGTATCGAATGTGGAACCGTGCCAAGTGCGCGCGTTTTATCAGGATAATTTAGCGCTCAATCGGTATTTGGTGGATCGCGGGAAGGCGGATAAATTGGAAAAGGCGAAGACGTTGCCGGATGATGTGCGGATTCATTATGTGGCGCAAGACCCGTCGGCGAAATACGGGACGGCGGTGCCGATTGCGATGGCGGTGGAAGAATTTAAAATTGATGAGCCAGTGTTGGTGTTTATGGGCGATGACTTTATTTGGAATCCGGGGGGTGAATCGGCAGCTGAGGCGCTGGTGAAAGCGTCAGGCGGAAACACGGCGGCGATACTGGGGGTGGAGATTGATAAAAAAAATGTCGAGAAATATGGTGTGCTGTCGGAAAAAGACGGGAATTTGGTGGGCGTGGTGGAAAAACCGAAGCCGGAAGAAGCGCCGTCGAACTTAATTAATGTGTCGAAATACATTATGACGCCAGAATTATTACGCCGGATTGTGAAGTATGTGAATGAAAATGATTTTGGGCCGAAGGATCAGGAGTATATGGTGACAGATCCGATCGATGAATTTATTCGTGAAGGTGGCGTGATGAAAGTGGCGCCAACGACGGGGGAATATCTGGATGGTGGTTCGGTTGAGGGGTGGTTACATGCTAACCAAGTGGTTTGTGGAGAATAAAAATGTTAAAAATTAAAGGCCAGAAAAAAGATCCGATTGTCCCACCACTAACAATCTCGGCGCTGTATGATTTGTCGAGTTTTCGGCATCAGAAAAATGTGGTGGTGAATCAGAAAGAGTTTGATTTTACACGGGCCGAGCTGAAACATGATCGGAAAGTGGTAGCGCGAGCGCTACTGGCGCTTGGCGTAAAAAAAGGTGATGTGATTTTGGTGGCGACGGGACGGAGCATGTATGAAAATGTGCTGATATTCCTCGCGGCGAATAAAATCGGGGCGCTGGTTTCATTTTTGGACGAGAAAACGCCGCGAGAAACTTTGCTGCATTATATCGAAGAGTTCCAGGCGAAAGTGGTGGTGACATATAAATATAGTGATAAAAGAATTAAAGAATTGAAGCGCGATGCGAAAATTGTGAAGACGGTGATAAATTATGATGGGGCGATAATTGACGCGGGAGATGTGGACGAGGAGCAGACGGAAGTGATTATGATGTCGGCACTGGATCATATTTTCGTGGGGAAGCAGACGATTTTGAAAGTGGCGGAAAAATATCACGGACGAGTGCCACTGGGGATTTTTGGCGGGAAGAAGGAGGCGCTGATTTCGTTTACATCGGGTTCGACCAGCGGGCCGAAGCCGATGGTATTTACGAACACGAATTTAATCGCGGCGGCGCTGTTTTCTAAAGCGGCGAGCGGGATTAAAATGTGGGATAAAGTAGTTCGGACGTGGTTTTCGTTTGTGAAGTTTGATTGTCCGTATGGATTTTGGACGAGCGTGATGACGCCGATTATCGGGGGGTCGAGTGTGATTTTGACGCCAGATATTGACGAGCGTAACATGGAGTATTATTTTGCGAAAGATATTAGCGTGGTGCAGGCGGTGCCGCTTTTGTTTGATTTGTTACCGAAAGTCTTGCCGGAAGATTTTGATTTGTCGAGCGTGAAAATGTGCATTTCGGGTGGGGAGAGGCTAGAGAAACAGGCTTCGGAAGATACGGCGAATTTCTTTGCGGCGCATAGTGCGACAGTGAAGATGTGTAATGGCTATGGTGTGGGGGAGTGTCTCGGGTCGATTACGGTAGCGGTCGGGGCGACTTATCGGCCAGATACGGTGGGAAAGGTAGTGCCAGGGGCGCACGTGATGGTTTTAGATCCAGAAACGAATGAAGAAGTTGGATTTGCGAAAACGGGAATTTTGTATGTTTCGGGGAAACATGTTTTGTCACGTTACTTTAATCGGCCGGAACTGGATGAGGAGAAAATTAAAATGGTGGGGCGGCGAAAATTTGTGAAGACGGGGGACCTCGCGTCGGTGAGTGAGACGGGATTTGTGTCGTTAGTGGGGCGAGCGACGTTCTTTATTAACACGGTGCCGGCGAAAGTATATTATGAAGTAGTGCGCGCGGCGGTGGCAAAAAGCGAGTTGGTGTCGCGATGTTATGTGGTGAAGATGCCAGACAAGAAACTTGGATTTTCGTCATGCGCGTTTGTGGTTGTGAAAGAGGGAGTGGGGCGGAATCGTGACACAAGGCGGGAGATTATGAAGATCGCGACGGAGCCGTTTTATCTTGGCAAGCGACGCATTACTTTGAAGCCGTATGAAATACCGAAAAAAGTAGTGTTTTTGGACGAGCTGCCTTTGACGCGAGCGAATAAAACCGATTTTAGAAAATTGGAGCGGATGGCAAAAGAAATAGCTGAAGAAAAATCATAGTTCTTATGCTATAATAAGAATAATGAAAGGATTTTTATGCAGCCAGAAAATAATTTGAATACTCAAGCACTAGAGCCGACACAAGAATTTGCGCCGGTGCAGACGGAACAGCCAGCACAAGCGGCACAGGCGCCGGCTGGACAAAAGCAAAAAATGGGTAACTTGATCGTGATGATTGTGCTTGCTGTTTTGGCAGTGGCTGGGGTGACGTTTGGGATTGTGATGATGCTGAACGGTGGTAAGAGTGGCGGAACTTTGGGTGGGAGCTTTACGAATCCGGTGGTGGAAGACCCAACGGGGACGAATACTTGGAGCGAGTATTATGAATCTTCACGACTTTATGTGGATGGGACGAAGACGGTAGAGATGATTGTGAAAAATGGCGAGGTAGATTCTTGTCAGATTCAAGGGCTAGTGGAAGTGCCGACGGAAGATGGCAAAGGAACGATGACGGAAGGCGCAACGACGGAATGTGTGGTGAGCGGGTTGACGAAAGATATTTATAAGATTGTGGAATTTGGCCAGGGGATTTCGCCAGAAGATTTTAATCTTGGGTTTATTATGACGGACGGAACGGTTTATTATGTGAACACGATGAACGCAATTGAGAATAATAACTTTGCGGTGAGAGGACCACTGAGTGTGAGTGGTTATGTGGTGGACTCGCTGAAAATTGATATTGCACCAACGGAAGAAAATCCGGGCGGCGCGCTTTCATCGGTGTTTGTACTTCAAGACGGAAGCTTGGTAGAGTTTAATAGCTCGATGCTAAAGTAAACGTTTAAAATTGGCTGAAAATCTAAACTAGCACTCTTGACGCGAGAGTGCTAGTTTGTTACAATGGGGATATGCAAGAAGAATTTAGTGAAATTATGAATAAATTGTCCGAAAATGCGCGGTTTGCGCTCCAGAAAGCGGACTTTTATAGCAAGCGGTATAATAATGGCTATATGGGGACGGAACATCTTTTGATGGGGCTGATGTCGATTGATATGTCGACAGGAGCGAAGATGCTCCGCGCGGCGGGGGCGACGATTGATGATGTAGAGAAGTCTTTGAATAAGGTGGCAGTGGAAGTGCCGGGGAGCGATATGGCGATGATGTCGCTGTCGGAAGCGGTGATTTTAACGCTCAGGATGGCGCAGAACTTTGTGAAAGAGAATGGCCTCACGGTGATTGGGACGGAGCATATATTATATGCATTGCTGAGCCAGCCAAATTCGCGGGCGTCTTTGATTTTGAATGGGCTAGATGTGGACGTGGATAAAGTTCTAGATGAGATTGAGGATTTGATTGAAGGGCAAAGTAAAGATGAACAAAACAAAGCGGAGAAGGCAAAGTATATTAAATCGTCGGGGTTGCGGTTTTTGAAAAAATATGGGAAGGACTTAACGGAAGAAGCGCGGGCAGGAAAACTTGATACGGTGATTGGGCGCGAAAATGAGATTGAGAGGGTAGTGACGGTTCTGAGCCGGCGAACAAAATCGAACCCGGTCTTGATTGGCGAGGCGGGGGTTGGGAAAACGGCGATTGTAGAGGGCCTCGCAACGCGGATTGTGAAAAATGAGGTGCCGGGTGGCCTGATTGGGAAGCATATTTATCAAGTGGATTTGTCGTCGGTGGTGGCGGGGACGAAGTTCCGCGGGGAGTTTGAGGAAAGAATTAAGGGGATTATCGACGAGGCGGTGTCAGATGATACGGTGTTACTATTTATTGACGAGATTCATCTGCTGTGCGGGGCGGGGTCGAGTGAGGGTTCGATGGATGCGGCGAACATTTTGAAGCCAGCGCTAGCGCGAAACTCGATTAACTTGATTGGTGCGACGACGCTGGATGAATACCGGAAGACGATTGAAAAAGATAAAGCATTGTCGCGGCGGTTCCAGACGGTAATGGTGGAAGAGCCGTCGCCGGTGGTAACGCTCCGGATTCTTAAGGGCATTAAGAAGCATTACGAAAATCATCACGGTGTGGTGATTCCGGACGAGATTTTGGAGACGGCGATTACGATGTCGCAGCGATATATTAATGATCGGTTTATGCCGGATAAGGTGATTGATATCGTCGACGAGGCTTCGGCGATTTGTAAGGTGGCGGCGGATAAAAAGGGCGGCGGGAAGTATAAAAAAATGAAAATCGAGAAGTCGCAACTGGAAGATAAGGTTACGGAAGCGGCGGAGGCGGAAGATTTTGAGAAGGCGGCGAAGTTTAAGACGGAGCTCGCGAAGTTGGAGAAAGAAATTAAAGCGCTCGAGAAGGCAGGGGTAAAGGAAGAGGAAAATCCGGTGCTGACGGAGGAGAATCTCGCGACGGCGGTGTCTCTCAAGACCGGGATTCCGGTGTCAAAGGTACACGGGAGTGAGATGAAGATGCTGATGGGGCTTGAAGACGAACTTAACAAGTCGGTGATTGGGCAGGAAGAAGCAGTGAGAGCAGTTTCTAAGGCGATTCGGCGGGGGCGGAGCGGGATTGCGGACGCAAGAAGGCCGATTGGTTCGTTCCTGTTTATGGGGCCGACGGGCGTGGGAAAGACGGAGCTCGCGCGGGTGATTGCGAGAGAAGTGTTTGGTGGGGAGAATGCTTTGATTAAAATCGACATGAGCGAATTCGGCGAGAAACATAATGTGTCGCGGCTGGTCGGGGCGCCGGCGGGCTATATTGGCTATGACGATGGTGGGAAGTTGACGGAGGCGGTGCGGCGAAAACCGTATTCAGTGATTTTGTTTGATGAAATCGAGAAAGCGCACCCGGACGTGTTTAATTTGTTGCTTCAGATTTTGGAAGATGGGGTGCTGACGGATGGGCAAGGAAATAAAATTAAGTTTAATAATACGATTGTGATTTTAACGTCGAACCTTGGGTCGGCGGATATGTATCGCGAAGGCGAACTTGGATTTACGGCGAAGACGGCGAAGGATAAAAAGGCGCTGGAGCAGGAATATGAGGAAAATAAAGAATATGCAATGAAGGCGCTGAAAAAAGTGATGCGGCCTGAGCTTATCAATCGGCTTGATAATATCTTAGTATTTCACGCGTTGACGCGAAAAGATGTAGAGAAGATTTTTGATAATTTGATTGATGATTTAAGGCGGCGACTTGCAACGAAAGGAATTGGGCTGCGCGTGGACGAAGCAGCGAAAAATTATTTGATTGAGAAAGGCTATGATCCGAAAAACGGGGCGCGGCCTCTCCGGCGGTGTATTGAAGATGAGGTGGAGTCGATGTTGTCGGAAAAAATTATTGCCGAGGAGCTCGTAAAAGGCGATATTCCGATTTTGAAACTCAAAAAATCTCAACTGGTGCTAGAAAAATCATAAAACGCGATTTAACAGGGAAAGGAAAAATCATAAGATGAAAAAGGAAAATTATAAGATGGCACAAGATTATTTAGTACCGACGGTGGTCGAGGAAACGAACAAAGGCGAGCGGGCGTATGATATTTACTCGCGGCTTTTAAACGACCGGATTGTGTTTTTGGGCGAGGACGTAAATGCGCATACGGCGAACCTCGTGGTGGCGCAGCTTTTGTATTTGGCGCACGAAGACCCGAAGAAACCAATTAAGCTTTATATTAATTCGCCGGGCGGGAGCGTGTATGATGGTCTGGCGATTATTGATACGATGAATTATATTGAGCCGGATGTGGAGACGATCGGAATTGGGCTGCAGGCGAGCATGGGGGCGATGCTTTTGTCGTGCGGGGCGAAGGGGAAAAGGTATTGTCTTCCGAACGCGCGGGTGATGATTCATCAGCCGTCGTCGGGGACCGAGGGGAAAATTACCGACCAGGAAATTATGCTGAAGGAAGGGATTTTCCTGAAGAAGCGGCTGGCGGAGATTTTTGCAAAAAATACGGGGAAGTCGCTGGCGCAAGTTGAGAAGGATATGGACCGCGATAATTGGATGAGCGCGGAAGAGGCGAAAGCATACGGGATTATTGACGAAATTATTGCATAAGTTGTATAATGGGGGTATGAAAGTTCCGGTTTTGTATTATTCGCAAGTGGCGGATGAATGCGTAAATCTTTACGACAGTTCGGCGGTGGCGCGAGCGGCGCTGAAGAATCGGCAGTTTGAATGGACGGATTGTGGTGGGTATTATGATGCGGTTGAAACTGGTTTAGTGGAGTGGGAATTAAATGATGAGTATTTGCCGGTGGCGGTGGGGGGAGAATTGACGACGAACCGTGGGGTTGCCGGGGAGAATTTTCGGCGGTGGTTCAAGAATGTTGAAGGCGTTAGCGCGGCGCAAAGCGGAGAAATTACACTTTCTGAGGTTGGTGATGGTTTAGTTTTTGAGGTGACAGATTTTCAACCGGTGGAAGGGCTGTTTACGATGAGCTTTGGCTTGCCGTTTATGGTGCTAGCGAATGGAAAAGAGAAATTTGAGATTACGGCGGACGATGATACGTTTGTGTTTGTGGGAAATAAGCTGGTGATTGACATGGGCGGGATCCACGGAGCGACGACGGGGCGATTTGTGATTAATGAGAAAGGCGAGGTCTATGCTGGGGTGGAGAAAGAAAGTTTGGCTTATACGGGGGTGAATTTGAAAGAAGCGCAAGAGGGGGTGGTGCGAGTGTTTCATGCGAACCGGGATAGTAAAAGTTCGGTGTTTTCGGTGCGGATAGCGAACATGGTGCTTAATACGGTTGAGGGGACGGAGATGGTGGCATATGACCCGACGAATCCGGGGTATATGGCGCCGCTAGGGGAGAGCTTGGTGGTGGGGCTGAATCAGAGTAAAATAATGGCGACAGCGAATGTGGTTAAGGGGCTGTCGTTTGGGATGATTGCGATAGCGGCGGGGGTGATTATTTGCGCGGCTGTGAGATATTGGCGGCGCGGCCATAATCGGGAACGATAATTTTTTGGAGTTCGCCCTTGTGGTTTTTTAATGGGATGTTTAGTTCGCTCGCGAGGGCGTTCACGACGGTGGCGCCGATGCGAAGGCCAGTGAAAGAGCCGGGGCCGGACATGAAAGTAATTTCTTCGAGATCTTGCCAAGTTTTGTGATTTTCTTGTAGTTTTTTATGAATAAAATCGAGAAGATTTTCGGCGAGATCGCGGCCGGATTCCCATTCGTAAGTTTTATCGTCGAGTTTTAGAATGGTGGTAGGGGTGCTGGTGTCTAGATATAATTTCATAAAGTTACCTCGCGCGAGCCGTCGTCGTTATAGATTATGCTGATAATGGTGCGATTTTCAGGCAAAATGTTTGAGACGGATTCGGCCCATTCGATGACGGTGATGTTGTTTGGGCTGTCGATAGATTCTTTTAAGTCGTCTTGCATCAGGCCGGGGTCAGCGAGGCGATAAAAATCGTAGTGGACAAGGGTTTGGCCGTTTGGACAAGCATAGGATTTGGAGATGGTGAAGCTGGGGCTGGTCACTGGTTCTTTGATGCCGAGACCTTTAGCGAGGCCGCGAACAAAAGTAGTCTTGCCGGCGCCGACGTCGCCGATTAGCTCAATGATGCGGGGCGAGTTTTTAGCGAAGGATTCGCCAAGCGCTAACATTTCTTGCTCGGAATTGATTCTCATTGTATAATTATATCATGAAAGTCTATATTTCGGGGATATCAGGGACGGGGATGGGGCCGTTGGCGCTGATGGCAAAAGATGCGGGATTTGAAGTTCTAGGTTCGGACCTTGCCAAGGGGGCGATTTATGAAGAGCTAGCTGATGCGGGAATTGAAGTTTCTGTCGGAGAGCAAGACGGAGAGTTTTTGAAGAAGAATCTGGAAGGATTAGACTGGTTTGTTTATACGTCGGCGTTGCCGGAGAATCATCCGGAGCTTTTGGTGGCGCGCAAGGCTGGGGTGAAGTGCACGAAACGAGATGATTTTACGGCGTTTTTGGTTGACAAATTGGGGTTAAAGATGGTGGCGGTGGCGGGAACGCACGGAAAGACTACGACGACTTCAATGATTGTTTGGGCGAGTTTGAAGCTGGGGATGCCGGTTTCGTATGTAGTGGGAACGACGTTGGGCTTTGCGCCGAGCGGAGCATATCATAAGGGGGATGAATATTTTGTATATGAGGCGGATGAATATGATCGGAATTTTTTGAAATATCATCCGTGGCTAGCGGTGATCACGTGCGTGAGTTATGATCATCCGGATATTTATTCGACGGAAGAGGACTACAAGGCGGCTTTTGAGCAATTTAGGGACCAGAGTGAGAATGTGCTGGAAGTGGCCGAGGATGGAAAATTGGAGACCGGGAGTTTTAAATTGGCGGGAGAAGCAAGGCGTGGCGATGCGACGCTCGCCATGGGGGCGGTTGTGATGATGCGGCAAAAGGTGACAGGTTTTAAAAAAGTGATTAATGTGCTGAATGAATTTCCGGGAGTGGGGCGGAGGTTTGAACGGCTGGCGGATGGGATTTATACGGATTACGCACATCATCCAGAGGAAGTGAAAGCGACGATGGACGTGGCGCGGGAACAGGCGGAGCTAGATGGTCTTAATGGGGTGGTAGTGGTTTATCAGCCGCACCAAAATACGAGGCAGCATGAGGTGCGTGATGGGTATTTGCATGCATTTGATGGGGCGAAGAAGATTTTTTGGTTGCCGACGTATTTGACGCGGGAAAATCCGAAGCTGGGGGTTTTAGAGCCAGAAGAATTATATAAGGGGATTGACGTGGCGGAGACGGTGGAGCTTAATGATGGCCTGTTTGATGAGATTTTGGAGTGGCGCGACGCGGGGTATCTTGTAATTTTGATGACGGCGGGGCCAGCAGACGGGTGGCTACGAGAAAAGCTGGGCTTGTGATATAATAACTCTATGAAGAGTCGGAGCCAATTTGTTTGCCAGCAGTGCGGGGCGACATATGCAAAATGGATGGGACAATGCACGAATTGTAATGCGTGGAATTCTTTGGTGGAACAAGCTTTAGAGACTGCGGGGGCGGGGAAGTCGGCGGTGTCGAAGGGGCAAGTTTCGGGAAAGAAGTTGGATTTTGTAAAATTAAAGACGGTGGTGCCGAGTGACGCGAAAGCAAGACTTTTAACGGAGTTTTCGGACTTAAATACGGTGCTTGGAGGTGGGATTTTAATGGGGTCGGTAATGCTTCTGGCGGGGCAGCCGGGGATTGGAAAGTCAACGCTTCTGATGCAAATTTGCGCTGAGATTTCAAAAGGACATGACGTGCTTTATGTTTCGGGTGAGGAGAGCGCGGGGCAAGTGAAATTACGTGCGGAAAGGCTGGGGGCGGATTCGGAGAGATTGAACTTTGCGGCGTCGACTTCTGGTAATGATATCGCAAAGACAATTGAAACGGGCGAGTTTGATCTCGTGATTGTGGATTCAATTCAGACACTGGCGATGGATGAGATTTCTAGCGCGCCAGGGACAGTTTCGCAGGTGACAAACTGCGGGAATTTGATTATTCGGGCGGCAAAGGCGACGGATACGGCGGTGGTGATTGTGGGGCACGTGACGAAGGACGGGACTTTGGCGGGGCCGAAGGTTTTGGAACATTTGGTGGATGTGGTGCTAAATTTTGAGGGGGATCGGTACGGTGGATTTAAGACGGTGCGGGCGGTGAAAAATCGGTTTGGATCAACAAACGAAGTGGCGATTTTTGAGATGGCGGAATCTGGGTTGAAGGAAGTGCAAAACCCATCGGCGGCGTTGCTGGCGGAAAGGACGAATACGGACGGATCGGTGATTTTGGCGACGCTTGAGGGGAATCGGCCAATTTTGGTTGAAATTCAGGCGCTTGCAACTCCGACGAACTTTGGTTATCCGAAGCGGACGGCTTCGGGATTTGATCTTAATCGGTTAAATCTTTTAATTGCGGTTTTGGAGCGAAGAACGAAATTAAAACTATCGGATAAAGACATTTTTGTGAATGTGGTGGGTGGAATGAAACTGAATGACTCAGCGGCGGATCTCGCAATTTGTATGGCGATTGCGTCGGCAGTGGCGGGGCGGAAACTAGGTGAGGAATATGTAGTGTTTGGAGAAGTGGGGCTTGGCGGTGAGATTAGGTCGGCGTTTCGGGCGGATCAGAGAATTGCGGAGGCACGGAAGCTAGGTTTCTTGCACGCGATTGGGCCTTCTACGGTGCATGATAAATTTGTGATACCGGCGAAAGATTTGAGAGAAACTTTAATTAGGTATGTGAAATGAGGATTTTAGGAATTGACCCGGGGCTTGGAAGGTGCGGGTTTGGATTGATTGAAACGGCTTCGCGGGCAGGAGCGAGGGCACTAGATTTTGGGGTGGTAACGACGACGGTGGATTTAGATTTGCCGTCGCGGCTTTTAGAATTATATGATTCGGTTCTTCAGGTGTTTGAAGAGACGAAGCCGGAAATCGTGGCGATTGAAAAGTTGTTTTTTGCAAAAAATATTACGACGGGAATTGCGGTGGCGGAAGCGAGGGGGATTGTGCTTCTTATCGCGGCGCAAAAGAAACTGCCGGTTTATGAATATACGCCAAACGAGATTAAGAAAAGTTTAACGGGATATGGAGCGGCGACGAAGGCGCAGATTTCGGAGATGGCGAGAGTGCATCTTGGCTTAGAAAAAAAGCCGAAACCGGATGATGCGGCGGATGCATTAGCGGCGGCAATTACGTGTAGTTTTCTATATTTGGCTGGTAAAAATGATGATTATAAGTTTTCCAATTCAAGAAAGGGGAAACGATGATAGCGCATATTAGAGGAGTGGTTTCGGAAAAATTTGGAAACTCGGTGATTGTGGACGTCTCAGGGGTGGGGTATGAGATGTTAGTGCCGACGCCGGATTTTGAGAACGCAATGCTTGGAGAGGAGCGAAAGTTTTTCACGTATCATGCGGTGCGAGAGAACTCGGAAGAGTTGTATGGGTTTTCGTCGCTGATGGCGAAGAAGATTTTTGAGCTTTTGATTTCAGTGCAAGGGATTGGGCCAAAGGCGGGAATTGCAATTTTGTCACTTGCGGAAGCGGAGGAAGTGCGAAATGCGATTGCGAATGGCGACACGGCGTTTATCTCAAAAGCGTCAGGCGTCGGGAAGAAGTCGGCGGAAAGGGTGATCGTGGATCTTCGGGACAAGGTGGGGATACCGTCGCATTATGGGGCGACGGAAGCGAAATTTGCGACGGTAACTCAGGCTTCCGATGAGGCGCTGGATGCGTTGATGGCGCTGGGATTCCCGCTGAAGGAAGCAACGGCGGCGCTGGAGGGAATTGATAGTAGTCTGCCGGTGGAAGAAAGGGTGCGGTTGGCGCTAAAAAGCTAAAAATCTACTTGCTAAAGTAGGATAAGCGTGGTATAATTACAGGTAATTGTGTAATAAAAGGATAATATGAGTTTTTCGATTCTAAAACAAATCGGTGATGCGCAGAAGAAAAAGGCGGTGGTTGACGTGCGCTCTGGTGATACCGTGAAAGTCACTCAGAAAATTAAGGAAGGTGAGAAATTCCGGTTGCAGACTTTTGAAGGCGTAGTGATTCGGGTTGACCGTAAGGAGTCGCATACGGCACGAATTGTGGTGCGCAAGGTGACTTCTGGCGTTGGTGTGGAAAAGTCTTATCTGATTCATTCTCCTTTGGTTGAAAAGATTGAGATTACAAAGCGTTCGAAAGTGCGTCGCAATAATCTTTCATATCTTCGCGAGCGTTCTGGTAAGTCGGCAAGGTTAACGGGTCGTGATTTTGACCGCGCAGCGGTGAACGATGTGAAAGAAGTTGAAGTGGTGGAAGAACCGGCTACTGAAGCTAATGAGGCCCCGGTGGAAGAAAAAGCTGAAACACCAGCGGAAGCTTAATGGCGATTCTGGGAATAGATGAAGTTGGACGCGGACCCCTAGCGGGTCCGCTTGTTGTGGGGGCGGTAATTTTGCCGGAAGAAAAACCAGAGTGGGTTTTTTCGCTGCGGGATTCTAAGAAGTTGTCGATGAAAAAGCGAGAAGAGCTCTCGGCGATAATTTTGGCGGAGGTGCCGGCCTATGGGTTTGGTTGGGTGTTTCCAGAAGAATTGGACTCGGTGGGAATTTCGGAGGCGCTGAGACTAGCGACGCGGCGAGCGGTGGAAGAGGTGCAGAAACGGAAAGTGGCGTTTTTGCAAATTGTGATTGATGGGAAGGTAAATTTTCTAAGCGGGACTTCTCTCGCGCAGTTTGTTTCGACGGCGGTGAAAGCGGACGATTTGATTAAAGAGGTCTCGGCGGCGTCGATTATTGCGAAGGTAGCAAGAGATAACTATATGAAAGAAGTTGCTGGGAAGTTCCCAGGGTATGGGTTTGAGAAGAATATGGGATATGGAACTGCCGTGCATCTTAAGGCAATTTGTGAGATTGGGGTTTGTGCGGAGCATCGGAAGAGTTTTGAGCCGATTAAGAGCATGGTGGGGTTTGATCGGAATGGCGATGGTATGGTAAATGTTGTAAAAAATACAACATTGATTGGTGGGCGTGGAGAGACGGCGGTTTGTGAATATTTGTCTAGGCTGGGGCATAAGGTTGTAGCGCGAAATTTTAAAACGAAATTTTATGAAATTGATGTGGTGTCGATTTTTGAAGGAAAGATTTATTTTACGGAAGTAAAAACAAGAACGTCGCGGGATTTTGGCGGAGGATTAGCAGCGGTGGACGCGGCGAAAATAAAACGAATGCGGTTTGCGGCGGAAAGTTTTTTGAAATATCAGAAACAATATGTTGCGTTTGACCCGGTGCTGGCGGTGGCAGATGTGGATGGGAACTATGAAGTTTTAAATTGGTTTCCGATTATTTGATACTTTTTATGCTTTTTAGTGTATAATAGATATTATGGATGGTAATAATTTTGAGAATAACTTGAATAATAACGTAACACCACCGAACCCAACTCCGGATTCGGTGCCGAATCCAGCGCCTGAACAGCCTGCTTCGACTCAGCCGGTGATTTCGCAGCCAGCTGAACAACCAGTTGACCAGCCGATGATAAATGGGCAGCCAGAATCGGCGTCAATGGAGGCGGCGATGGAGGCGGCGATGCAGGAACCGGTGGCGGTAGCCGAGCAACAAATGGCACAAGCGGAAAAGCCGAAGAAAAATAATAAAATGACGATAATTTTGGCGACAGTAGTGGGAGTGCTCGTTATTGCGGTGGCTGCGGTTCTAGTGGTGATGAATTTGCCAAAATCTAGCAGTGGAAATAATAGCGGTAATTCTGGTAGTGGTGCAGTGAGTGACAATACTGACGAAGAAGAGGATGAGGAACCGTTAGAAAATACAGAGCTTTCGGCGGGGACGGTGACGACGACGATTGGCGGCCAGGCGGTGACTTATACGGCGGCTTATTTGGTAGATGGGATTGAGGCGACGATTGGGTCGGGGACTTACGAATCACTGGCGGATAATCAGGTAGTGTTCTTGGTCGCGAATGGTGGCTCTTTGACGATTCAGGGGAATGTGAATATCAGTAAGACTGGTGCGGCGGATTTTCAGGGACAAGGTGACGATTATAGTTTTTATGGCATGAATTCGGCGATCGTGGTGGTTGGCGAGGGGTCAACGGCGACGATTAATGGCGCGACGATCACGACTAATGCTTCTGGCGCGAATGCGGTGGTAGCAACGAACGGGGGTGCGGTCGACATTCAGGATGCGTCAATTGCAACTTCGCTAAATGGTTCACGGGGGCTCCATGCGACTTATGGTGGTACAATTACGGCTGATACGGTGACGATTGCAACGCAGGGTGGCTCTTCGGCATCGCTGGCGACGGATCGTGGAGCTGGGACGGTGACAGCTACGAATATGACGCTTTCGACAGAAGGAGCTGGTTCACCGTTGATTTATTCGACTGGTGATATTACGGTTTCGAGCTCAACTGGTACAGCGAACGGGGCGCAAATTGCGGTAGTGGAAGGCAAGAATTCGATTACGCTTGATGGCTGTAATTTCTCGACGAACGGCATCGGGAATCGGAACAATGTTGACAATGCGGCAGTAATGATTTATCAGTCGATGTCAGGTGACGCTTCGGTGGGTAAGGGCTCATTTACGGCGACGGATTCGACTTTGACGATTTTGCCATCCTCGAGTGTTTATACGACGGCGCCATTCTTCTTCGTGACGAATACAGAGGCAGAGATTACGCTGACGGATGTGACGGCGAGCTTTTATCAAGATGGGTATTTTGTGTTGGCTTCGGGTACGAGCGAATGGGGAACAGTTGGCTCGAACGGGGCGACGGTGACGGTTTCAGCGACTGGGCTTGATGCAACGAATGAAAATATTGGAGTGGATGAGATTTCGAGCGTTGAAGGGTTAGAATAAACGTAGTATAACAAAAAAGCCGCGGGTTTTGCCTGCGGCTTTTTAAACATTAAACTTGAATTCAACGACGTCGCCGTCTTGCATGACGTAAGTTTTGCCTTCGGTTCTGAGTTTACCGGCTTCTTTCACGGCTTTTTCTGAACCGAGAGTTTTTAGATCGTCAAAATTGCAGATGCTTGCGGCGATGAAGCCTCTTTGAAAATCAGTGTGGATGGTGCCGGCAGCTTCAGGGGCAGTAGCGCCTTTATGAATAGTCCAGGCGCGGCATTCTTTTTTACCGGCAGTAAGGAAAGATTGGAGGCCGAGAGTTTTGTAGGCGGCTTTGATGAGTTCGCCGAGAGCGTCTTCTTTCACGCCGTAACTTTCTAGGAATTCTTTGCGCTCGTTTCTGTCCATGCCGGACATTTCCTCTTCGAGTTTTGCATTAGCAAAAATGGCTTCGGCGGGTTTTACGAGTTCGCAGAGCTTGGACTTTAGATTTTCATCGGTGAGACCGTTTTCATCGACGTTAAACATGTAGATAACTGGTTTTTCAGTTAAATATGGGATATTTTCGTCGGCTGGATCTTTTTTTCTTTTAGCTTCAACTTTTGCTTTTGTCTCTTCGTCGGCGAGTTGGAGCTCTAGATTGATGATGTCGATGTCGTCTTTGGCCTGAGCGACGATGTCGGTGACGAGCTTTTGATCGGCTCTTAAAATATCATCGTTTTTGAAGGCGCGGACGACGTGACAGATGGCTTGGCATTCGCGGATGTGGGCGAGAAATTTGTTGCCGAGGCCTTCGCCTTTTGAGGCGCCTTGGACGAGACCGGCGATATCGACAAATTCGACGGTGGCCGGAACGACTTTTTCGGTTTCGTACATTTTGGCGAGCGTGTCTAGGCGTTCATCCGGGACGGGAACGATGCCAACGTTCGGCTCGATGGTAGCAAAAGGGTAGTTCGCGGCGAGCGCGCCAGCGTTTGTTAAAGCGTTAAATAGTGTAGATTTGCCTACATTCGGTAACCCGACGATGCCAATCTTAAGATTAATGGGGATCCTTTCGTTAGTTGCTATCCGTTATTATATCATATTTTGGTAGGTTTTGAAATTATGATATAATAAGCTTATATTATTCTGGGTTGTTTACTGTTTTTCTGTGCGAGTGCGATTTGGTTGGCAATTATTATGCTTGGGGTTATGGTGGTGATTTATTTAATTTTATATATTATTTTTTGGGCTAAGAATGCGAGAAAATAAGAGCGTCGTGGTATAATAGTGGCATGAAATTGAGAGTGCGGAGGCTGATTGCGGCGGTAGTTGCGGTTCTTGGGGTGGTGGCTTGGCTGGTGGTAAATCCGGAGAGTTATGAGACGGTGTTTGTGGGGTCGGGGGAGGATGGTGTTTCGGCGGTAGGGTCGGATGTCGAGGCGGCGGCGTCGGGGGACGGTTCTGAGGTTTCTGGTGCTGATGTTGATTCTAGCGCGCCGCTGGCGAAGCAGGTTTTGGAACTTTTGGAGGTTAAGGGGCGGGCGCCGAAGACGGGGTACTCGCGTGAGATGTTTTATTCGGGGTGGCCGACGGTGGACGGGTGTAATCTTCGGCAACGGATTTTGAAACGGGAACTGGGAGATTCGGCGGTTCTCGATGGTTGTACGGTGATTGCTGGGGAGTATGATGAGCCATATACTGGGAAGCATATGGTTTTAACCGAGAAGTCGGAAGTGTCTAAGATTCAGATTGACCACGTGGTGGCGCTGTCGGATGCGTGGCAGAAGGGGGCGCAATATATGGATTATGAGATGAGGAATGCAATTGCGACGGACCCGCTGAATCTACTCGCGGTGGATGGGTCGGCGAATCAGGGAAAATCGGACGGAGATGCGGCGACGTGGCTGCCTCCGAATAAGGCGTTTAGGTGTCAATATGTGGCGCGACAAGTGTCGGTGAAGTATAAATATGGGCTTTGGGTGACGGCGGCCGAGAAGGAGGCGATTGCCGGAGTTTTAGAGAAATGTCCGAGCGAAAAGGCGGTGGGAGTTACGATTCCAGATTAGGTTTGGGGCTTATTTTGAGCCGAGAGTTTTGATTTTGGAAAAATCGACAGATTCGACCGCTTTTCTTAAAGCAGCTTCGCTACCATAATGAGTGTGGACGCCGGGAGCGTCGGAGAGCATATGTTGGGCGAAGGGGAAGGTAAGGACTTTGTCGAGTACGGCGCCGAAGTGGCCAGTGGTTTTGGTGGCGGATTTGATGATTTTGCGTTGGAGGTAGACGGGGAGTTTTTTAAGTTTGGTTTGAAGATAGTGGGTTTTGCCGACCATCATAGGGTCGACGAGTTTTTCGACACCTTTAGAATAAGATAAGATGTTCGTGATTATATTATAACACTTTTGGGTGTAGGTTGCGAGGGGCTGGCGAGTTATTAGCGGACAAGGGAGACGAATTGGTCGTAGTAGGCTTGCATTTTGGCGGGGCTTATCCGTTTTATAAAATTTAGGTAGATTGATATCGTATGGTATAATGGGGGCGAGTGGGTAGAGTGATAAAGATAAAAAAGGAGTGCAATGGCACAATATAGCAGAATAGTCAATGAGGATTTGGAATTGATTTATAATAACCGAATTCATATGGCAAAATGTGGCGATTTGATGGTTCCGGTGAAGATGCCGGATGGCGAGACGATTAATTTTGCCTTTAATATAAACTTTGATGGCGGAGCAACGGATGTGAAGTTTCGCCCTATCGAGAAAGATGACAAATTTACTATTGAATTTGTGATGATCAACTTTGGGACAGAGTTAGGAAGTTACGTGAAAACGCCGATAAATGTCGGCAAGTATAATGATCGAAACATTTTGACGTTGTTTGCCATGAGTAAACCAAAGGATGGGTTGCCAATTTTAGATATTACTGTGTATTTGGAGAAGGAGAAGAATTGTGAGAAATAAGAAGATTATATTGAGTAGTTCACAACCAGTGGACTATGACAATACGAGTGACAAGACTATTGGCATCAGTGTATCAAAGGCCGAAAATATTTATCACGACTTTGTTGAGGCGCCAAAATTATCCACGGCGCTAAGTCCGTTTGGCTATTCGGTAACGTTTTTTATCGCAGCTTCAACTTGCGATCCTGATAGGACGCAAAATATTTTTGGTATTAATTTAAACTTAAGCACGATATTTTGGATTGCGACGTTTTTATCTATTGCGATTGGCTTCATGATGTTGGCAAAGTGGTTTTCTGTCGGGCGCGGGAAGAATAAAGAAGCTTTTATCAGCGCTATGAAAAAATACGGAGAGGGCTCATAAAATTGAGCCCTTGGTTGTATTATTCGGTTTCGATGCGTTTGCGGCTGTTTTTGCGAGATTTGGCGCGCATGACGAAGTAAATGATGATGGCCGCGATAGCGAAGATAATAATAAAGAGGAGCCAGATCGGGCATTTAATGACCATTTTGGAAACCTGCTGGGTAACACCCTCAAATTCCACTGTGTAAACGACATTGAAGATGCCAAAAGCGGGGGTGTCGGACCAAATGGTTTCGTTATAAAATGATCTATCTGGCATAATTCTTCTTATGTCTGGTTTTTCTTCGTTCGTGTATACTTCTTCATTGGAGAACAATGGGAACACTTGTAATTTGTAAGTTGCATCGCTATGCACGTTGCCAGTGTTTTTTATGGTAGAAGATCCGGATACGTCTCCTGATAATATGAAACTTGGTACATTAATACTGGTGATGTCGCCTTGCCGTATGGTGGTGCCGGTGATTTCTACGAAAACAAGATGCGAAACGGAAAGTATTTCTGTGACATTGATTGCGTCGCCTTTAATCTCTGTCTCTGAAGTGTCAGATGCGACGGTAATAGCAAAATATTGACCGCCCGCCGGGGCATCTGATGGGATGCGAAAAGTATAGTAGATTTCTTTGATTTCGCCTGGTTTTACTTCGTCAGTTTCTGGAGAATCAAAGTTAACCCAATCCACGATTAAACTGTAATTGTCGAGTTTTTCGTAGACGTTATTGTAATTTTCGTCGACGTAAAATGGCTGAATCGCAACTTTGTAGTGCGTGCTACTGCTTGCGTTTTGTGGATAGCTAACTTTGATTGAGCTTGAGTATGTATCACCTGGGTTTAAAACGATACTTTCGGCCATAGGCGAGACTGAGAGGGCTGGTACATAGTTGCCATTTTCTAAAGCTTTAACCTTGAATATTGGGCTAAATAATAATACTGAAAGTAAAAGCAGACTTCCGGCAATGACTAATTTTATGAATTTTGATAGCTTATTCACTTTGTGCTCCTTCATTAATTTTGCTAATATTACAGACAAATCCTTGAGTTTCATAGTTCCATTTTACGGATTCCTTTGTCAAATTATCCGCAGATATTAAATTTAACATCATGTATTTTTTTGTAGAATTAGTTATATCTTTCAGTTCAGCGTACATGGTCATTGACATTGCATCGGAAAATTTGGAATAGTGTGCGCTAAAGATATCTGCATTTTGTGAGTCGATATTTACTGCAGCGTGATTCAAAGCTTCGCTATCCGTGACTTTTCTACTGTCATCATAATATAATATGTGTACTAACGAGATTGTCGTCAGCTTGTTATCGTTGAAAGTTGCGTTGATCTTAGTGCTTTTCCGCTTTGAATTATCGTAAACATAAGTTGGATAGTCTATGCCCTCAGCTACACAGGAGAGCGAATCGAGAGTTTCATGATCTGGGTAATTGCCGATAACTGTTGTGGATCCTCGCATAAAAAATATCAAGGTTAATATAATTGCAATAAAAATAAGGGTCATTCCTGCCCATCTTGTTAAGTTAGCTATATTAATTTTTTTCATACCTCCACTTTCGCTCACTTATGCCTACCTAAAAATCAGTAGCTCCCCCCTCTTTTTTTGGGGGGGGCTACTAAGATGTTCAGGCTAAGACCCTGAAGTGTAGGCGGCATTTGCAGCTAGATTGTAGCTTGCGGTGCCTGTGTAGGTCCCAGCAGCCTGGTTTGAAGCAGTTGCCACATCGTAAGTGACAGCTTTCGTGTCGCCAGTAGCGGCCGAAACTGTGTTGCTAGATAAGATATTGCCAGAAGCAGCGCTCGTATAATAATTAGAGCTAGTGTAAGCAGTCCAACCCGCAGTACCGGCTTCAACGGCGGCAGCACTGTAAGGGATAGTAATGTCGCTACCATCTGACGCTTTTAAGCTGTTAGTGAGGGGGCTGAAGGTGCCAGTAAGCTTATAACCAGTCTGGTTATTGCAGATTACTTTAAGCGTACTTGTGCCCATTGTATATTTTTGGTTAGCTACGGCATCAGATTTAGTGTATGTGGCTGCAGCCGTTACGGATTCGCCAGCTGTTACACCACTTAAAGTTGCATCAGTATTGGTTGCGGCACGAGACAACGCGCATGTCGGGGCGATTGTAAGCGAGAAATTATCAGTGATGGCAGTATTGTCTACTGCAAACACCCCAACCACTGGCATCGCTGCGAGAGCTACAGATGCTGCACCTGCGATTAATGCTTTTTTCATAATTTTTCTTCTCCTCTGCTATAAGCAGAATTAACTTATATTTGTGTTAGTATATTTCAAAATTAAGCTTAAAGGAGTGAAATGAAAGCAATTTACAAACAAATTGAAAGTTATTTGACATATTGTCAAAAAGTTAGAAGAATGAGCGAGGTGACTTTAAGAACGAAACGCTACACTCTAATTCGTTTTGCCGATGAAACAGGATTAAGGGATTTATATAAACTATCAAACTACATTTTCAACCAATACATCGCCAAAATGGTCCAAAATAAAACCAGTGGGCGCTCCATTAACACTTACAGCGCAACAATCATCTCTTTTGTCAAATATTATCAGGAGCTTGGGCTGGTGATTCCTTTCAAGCCGGTCCTGGTTCAGAAGCAAAAGGAGAAAAAGACTGAGCGAAAATTTTATACTGCGAAGGAAATTGGGCGAGTAATTAAAGCCGCCGATCAGGAAACTGGGCTCATTATAGAAATTATGTTTGAGACCGGGATGAGGATTGCGGAAATTACAAAACTCAAAGTTACGGATTTTCAGTGGCAGAAAATCCAGTTTATCGGCAAGGGCCGAAAGCTGCGCGAGGTTTATATTAAGAAAGGAACGTTTGAAAAAGTTCAAGATTTTATAAAAAAATACAAGATTCAAAATTCTTTATGGGGGAAGACCCTGAATGGCGAGCCGCCGACGCCGAGCACGATTAGAAAAAAGTTAAAGAGAGCGTTTTTAAAAGCGGGGTTTAAAGATTTTTATCCGCATGCGCTACGCCATTCTTTTGCGACGAACCTGCAAAGCAAAGGCGCCTCGATTGCGGAGATTAAAGAAATGATGGGCCATGCCAGCATTGCGACAACTGAGAGATATCTGCATGGATTTGATGGAAAATTAAGAGAATTATTTGAGAAATATGAATAATTTGTGGAAAAGTTTGTTTAAGACGGGGACGTGGAAAAACTTAAAAAAACTTGAAAAAATTGCTTGACAATCACATTACGGTTACGTATAATAGAAGATGTTAAAGGTCATATTTTAACACAAATATAAGTTAATTCTGCTTATAGCAGAGGAGAAGAAAAATTATGAAAAAAGCATTAATCGCAGGTGCAGCATCTGTAGCTCTCGCAGCGATGCCAGTCTTGGGTGCGTTTGCAGTGGATGATACCGTCACTGACGTGTTGACAGTTACCATCGAGAAGTCTTGTACGCTTACTCGCACTGGTACGGCTGCCACTGGTGACAATGCCGCAACTAGCGCTGCCTATAACGGCGGCACGTACTCTGGTACTATGCTCGCTGGCCAACTTAAAGACCTTGGTACGAGTTCCTTCACGGTCAACTGCAATGATACCGCTGGTTACACCGTGACTGGCACTTTCGGCACTTTGACGGATGCTGGTGGTGATGAAATCACTTATAAGACCAGCGCCGCTGCCGCAAACGACGGCAAATGGTCCGCTTTGGTTACTGACGGCGCAGCTGCATACGTAACGTCTGGGCAAACTGTAAAAACGAGCGACTCCGAAACTCCAGCTGCGGGTGATACTTTCACTGTAAAGTATTCCGTCGGCACTTTAAACAACCAGCCATATGGCGTATACACTAACGCTTCGGCCGCTGTTTATGAATTGACTGGTACTACGGTCTAATTAGACGCGACTACTAGAAAGGCCCCACATAGGGGCTTTTCTATAGGGGGACGCCGTTTAAGATAAAAGTAAAGGAGTAATATGCGGAAAATCTATAACGGTGGGAATACAGATTGGTTTAGGTATATTGGAATTTTCCTAGTATTGATTGCTGGGATTTTTTTGGTTTGGTTTTTAGTGAAGGGTGAAACAACTATATCTGGCAATTGGCCTGAACTGGAAACTTCACAATCAATTACTTGCGAAATTGATAATTTCGCGTATCCATTTTTTACTTACGATAAATCCACTAAAAAGAATATTAAGATTAACATTATTTTTAATAACGACAATCTGTATTCAATAGCGCTTATAAACACGCTATACTATGATACAGAAAATGCGATTGCTAGTAGTGAGGCCATTAATCATGCTTCTATGGGACTGAGTTTTGCCGATAATGATTTGGATGCTGAAAGTTTAGGAATGAGTTTCTCTAAGCTTCAGGACAGCCTAAAAATGAGTCTATATGCTAAAAAATCAGAAATCAATAATCAAAGTGCAAAATATTTTATGCTTGAAAAAACTAGCACAGATGGAACATATACTTTTGATGAGATAAAATACCTCTATGAGAACAAAGGTTTTAATTGCAAAATTATTAACGAAGAGTCATGAAAAGGAGACTAATGAAAAAAAATTTAAAACAATTTTGGCACATGTTGGCTATTATTGCTATAGCCACTTTTACAATTTTAACCATAGGAGTACCTAAGACATTTGCAATTGCGGAAGGCTCAGCAGGCTTTACGCTTTCTCCGCTAAGGGAAGATATTGTTTTAAATCCGGGAGATACTTATCGAAGTTCTTTTAAAATTTCCTGTCCAGGAACGCAAACTGTAGATATTAAATATGAAGTAGATGTGCAAGCTTTTTATGTAGATGAGAATTATAATAATGTTTTTGGCGTGGCTAGCAGCAGAAATCTGATCACTGATTGGATAACGATAGATTCGCCAAAAAGTGGAACATTGTCGCCGAATGATGTCACGGAAATATTATTTACAATTAATGTTCCAGCAGATGCACCGGCTGGTGGTCAATATGCAGATATTAGAGTATCATCCGCAGCTATTAGTAATGGCGATGAGAGCGGAAATGGTGCAGCTCTTGGCGAGAAAATTGCCATCGGACATTTAGTTTATGCCGAAGTCACTGGCAAGACCATCAGACAAGGTGAAATAATCAATGTAGATGTACCTGGCTTTATTTTATCTGGCGACATTGCTGGAACGGCGTCTATAAAAAATACCGGCAATGTGCACAGTCGTGCATATTATACTTTAAAAGTTTACCCTCTATTTTCAGATGAAGAGCTATACACTAATGAGGAAGATCCGGCTAGTGCCGTAATTTTACCAGATAGGACTTTGCTTCGTAAAACAGTTATGGACAATACCCCGACTTTCGGTATTTTCAATGTAGTTTACACGGTAGAATTTGAAGGCGTCACCCAGCAAGTCTCCAAGATGGTAATTAAATGCCCGATTTGGCTGCTGTTTATAATCATCTTTGCGATTGCAGTTGTTGCCATTTATTTCGTCATGCGCGCCAAGTCCAGGAAAAACAGTAGAAAAAGAATTGAAACAGAATAATATAAATATACAACGAAATACCGTCCTGAGAGGGGCGGTATTTTATGGTATAATATGGTAATGAAATTGCGAGAAATGTTGAAAAAGCAGCCGATGGTCGTAGTCCAAGGGGGGATTACCGGGACTTTGTGGTTGGAAAATGAAGGCGCGATGAAAGTGAAGGTATTTGGCAGGTTTGACAAGAATAAATTCGTGCATACGATCAGTACTTTTGGTGATAAAGAATTTGCAATTAAGATAGACGATAAGAATACCGTGGACTTTTTTGCGGAAAAAGAATATGAGGTAGCTTGGGCGATTAGTGAAAATGGGGTTGTTTTGCCAGATGAATATGTGAATGGTAATTTTATAGAGAAAATTCAGATTGAATACCCTTCGACGGCGTTGGCTGGGGTGATAGATGATAAGATGATTGAACTGAATGAAGAGACGGCTTGCCTGACGAAACTGATTGATCATAATGTTGTTGAGATGGGTTGGAAAAAGACTACGACAAAGTGGCTGAATGTCGAGATTTTTAAGAAAAAAGGCGATATTTTGTGCGGAGGAGACAGAGTGAGTGGGATAGTGGATAAAATTAATTTGGGTATGAGTTTGTCGTTTTGGCGACCGGTTGTGGAAAAGTCGGTTTTTGCGATTTGGAAAGAGGGGGAGAGTGTTTTCTGCAAAGAGATTGAATCTGGCAGGGAACCTATTTATAAATATACCGAGAAGTTCAGTGGCGGTTTTAGTGCAGTGATTATGAATAAGGGCGGAGCACCAGCAGGGCTTCTAAACGGGATTTTAGGTAAAGAGTTGGGGCCGTTGAAATTGTGGCGAAGTTTTATACTGTCGTATAGTGATAGAACTGGGTTCTTGGAAGATAGGTTTAAGAATTTATTGGTCGCGTTGGATTTAGTATATACTTTGTGTTTTGAGGGGGAGAAGAGTAGAGCGGAGCGTGAAGCTCAATATGACGAGATGGTGAAATTGTTGAAGAGATGCATTAAAGATGGCGGAGACAACATTAGCAATACTAAGTTAAAGACGATTATTCGCACCAAAAGCGATTTTGTGAATGATAGAGTGGATTTTAGTACTAAAATTAGGCGTCTATGCGAAAAAGCTGGTTATAAAGATGGCGCGATAGACGGCCAGTTGACTTTTGAAGAGTGTGTAACAATTTCACACAAAGTGCGCAATAACCTTTCGCACCGAGGGGCTTTTGGGGCCATGAAAAAAGAAATTGGGGGAAATTTTGGGCGTTATTATATATGGTTAGCCATGACAACGCAAATTATGATTTGGCGTTGGTCGACGGAGTGGAGTAACTAGAGTTTTTATTTTATAAAAGTTTTTACAGATTATTTTTGATGATTTTATAAAAAAGTGTTGACTTTTTGGGCGGCGAGAGTGTATTATGGTTGTAGTGATAGTGGAGTAAAAATGTTTTTAATAAATAAAATATTAAAAAGACGGAGGAAAAACGCGGATTTAGAAACGTATATTTTTATTGATGTAAGTAATATTCGGGCGGCGTGCTTGAAGACTTGCGGATTTCAGGTTGACTTTGCCAAATTGGCACAATATTTTCAAACAAAATATCCAAAGTTAAGAAAAATGAGCTATTATGAGGGTTTGGCGAAGGGCGATGGCGGTAAGGTTAAGATTTTGGAAGAATTGAAAGAAGCCGGATATAGTATTAAAACACTAGAGAGAAAGGCTTATATTAAAGACGCCGTAAAGAGAAGTTTTGTGTGTAAGAAATGTGGCCATAAAAACATTGTAACGGTTTTACCGAGAACTAGGGTATTGAAATCTAATGTAGATGTGTATTTAGCATCGGAGATGCTGGAGGTCGCGTTTCGCGCGAGGAAAGATAGGCATATTATTGTTGTTTCTTGTGATGGAGATTATGCGGAGGCGGTAAGGATTGCAATGAAAAATCCAAGAATTAAAATAACGATGATGGTAACTCCCTATGTTAAAGATTTTGGTAAGAATACGTTATCGACCAGATTAAAAGAGTTGAATAGAGAATTTTCTGAGCGGTATAAACTTTTTAATATTGAGGACATAAAAGATAAGATTTCGATAAAAAATGAGGACGATCCCGAAAGTGCGTCCTCGAGGGTGGGGAATGCATCCCCTGTGCCTTAAGTATAACACAAATATTTATAAAGGCAAGAGTTTTGAAAGGAAAATATGAATTATCAAAAAATGTTAAAAGAGGTGCTGAAGGCGTCAGGGTGGACGCAGGAACAGCTGGCGGCAAAGTTGGGGGTGAGTTTTGCGACGGTGAATTCGTGGCTAAACGGGCGGACGAAGCCACAGAAATGTTTGACGGAAGACATCCAGAGGCTATATCTGGCGCAGGATGTGACGCGGGAGCCGGAGCCAGTGTACGTGACGCTGGTTGGTGCTGGCGGCGTGGATGTCGGGGATTATGTGATTTTGAAGAAAGATTATGGGAATGAGACTGATGATGAGGCGATTGCGGCGCAGAAGATTGATGTTTTGAGCGGCGAGGTGCTGGATGAAAAGGCGATGACGGTGGCGAATTCGGTGGAAACGGTGGTGCGGGGGACGCGGTCGGCGGGGCGGATTTATGACAAATTTGAGACTGAAGCGCGAGCGCAGGTGATGTTTAAGATGGGAGAGAATGCGATTGCAAGGGTGGTGAGGTGGTGAGAAATAAAAAATCTAAAGCGGAGGAGGTACAGAGGTGGTTTAAGGAGAAAGTGACGTATGAGGGGGAGGCGTATGTGATTGATTTGGAGCAGGCCGCGGCGGTGGCGGATGAGTCGAAAAATGCGATTGTGGTGGCGCGAGCGGGGTCAGGGAAGACGCGGACGATTGTGGCGAAAATCGTGTACCTCGTGGCGAAGTGCAGAGTGAAGCCGGAAGAGATTATGGCGTTTGTGTTTAATGCGAACGCAGCGAAAGAGATTAACGAGCGGCTCTCGAAAATGCGGGTGGATGGGGAGCCGGTGATGGGGGCGCGCGGAGAGGACGAGAAGGCGGCTAATGATAAGGTTGAGAAGAATGTTAAGATTGCGAGTACGTTTCATGCGTTTTCGCGTAAAATTATTTATGAAGTGAGCGAGGGAAAGGAAAAGTGCGGGGAAATTTTGGCGGAGAAGAAAGACGATTTTGTGCTGGCGATTGTTTGCCGGATGATAAAAGATAAGAAATGGGGCGAGAAGATACGCGAATTTATGCTTGGGCCGGAGGCAGAAGAGAAAAAGTTGACAGATGAGGAGGTGCTACATTTTTCGCGGATGATGGCGTCGTTTATTAACCGGGCGCAACAGAGATTTTTGGGTGGCGGGGAGACGCTGGCGGAATGTGCGGAGAAATATTTAGGGAATGTGGCAGTGGACGCTAGGGGGCGGCAGTTTATTGAAATTGGAATGGAATGTTTCAAGAGATATCATTGGTTTTTGCTGGACGAGAAAGGCAAAAATAGGCTAGCGGGGTTTGAAAAATATGGGACGGACTTCAACTTAATCGTGTCGTGGGCGAGCAGAATAATTTTAAGGGGTGGAGATAAGATTGAAAGCTTGCTAGCAAATAAGAAATATATATTAATAGACGAATACCAAGATTTTTCACAGTTATTTCTGGCAGCGGTGATGGCGGTAAGGGAGGTGGCGAGGGATGCGAAATTATTTGTGGTGGGAGATGACTGGCAGGCAATAAATCGGTTTGCGGGGAGCGATGTGGAATATTTCAAGGAATTTGAGAAATATTTTCCGGAGGATTGTCGGCGGTTTGAGATTTCGACGAACTACCGGTGTAATTATGTGATTGTGGATACGGCGCGGAAATTTATGCAGAAATCTATGCGTGAAAAAGGGCATTTTAAGGCGAAGAGTTGGCGGGCGGGGAAAGTGGTGATTGTGAACCCGCGAGAAACAAAGCTATATGAGCTAATCAAACGGGAGAAAAAGGCGAAAAGTATCTTGATTTTGCACCGAAATAACGAGACGCAGAGAGACGGGAGCTTGACTGAGGTTTTGAGAGCGCTGAAAAAAGAGGTGGTGAAGCGAAAAATCATGAAAAAAGATGAGTTTGACGAAAAAGTAAAGATCATGACGATGCATAAATCGAAGGGGTTAGAGGCGGAGGTGGTGATTATTCTTGAGGCGGATGAAGGGGTGATTCCGAAGACGCATCCAGACACTATATTATATAGTATGTTCGGGGAGACGGAAAAAGTGGCGCTAGATGACCAGAAGCGGTTGTTTTATGTGGCGATGACGCGAGCGAAAAAGCGACTATATATTATACATAAACCAGGCAACGATGGGTTTATTAAGTTTTTGGGGCGGGGGGTGGAGAAAATGGAAGAAATTTTATGAAAAAAGTCGAAAAAAGGTGTTGACACGGCAGGAAATGTGCGATATAATAAGGGAAGTTTAAGCAAGTCGCCTTTGCGACCTCTACAAATAGTGAAGAAAGCGAGGAAAATTGAGGTCGCTTTAAAGCGTCCGAAATAATTCTTTACGACTCTCTGATTAACAATTTGAATTAACGATGAAAAGATTTTAATTGACGGCTGCAGTTGAATTCAAATTGAACTTCGATTGCTAGTTATGTCAATGCATAAAAAGGTAATTAAGGGCACTGATAGTGGATGCCTTGACAATCAATACCGATGAAGGCCGTAGGACTCTGCGATAAGCTTCGGGGATCTGAGAACGAGAAATGATCCGGAGATTGCCGAATGGGGAAACCTAATACAAGTCATGTTGTATTGTTGCTACCTGAACACATAGGGTAGAAAACGGGAACGGACCGAACTGAATCATCTTAGTAGGCCCAGGAAAAGAGAATAACTAATGATTCCGAAAGTAGTGGCGAGCGAAATTGGAATAGCCTAAACCTTAAGATTTTAGTGGTTTAACGACCTATATGATTAAGGGGTTGCGAAATTAGATAATTTTTATGCTGAGGAGCTTTTAGAGGCTTTTCAGCATAAAAACCAACAGCGTTAACTGAGTGGATAAAGAGAAAATCCTTTAGATCGTAGCAGAAGCTTCTGGAATGGAGCGCCAAAGATGGTGAAAGCCCAGTACGCGAAACGGTCTTAGGCTTTATATATCTTTTTTCAAGTAGAACGGGGCACGAGAAACCCTGTTTGAATCCGGCAGGACCACCTGCCAAGGCTAAATATATTGATTGATCGATAGCGAACTAGTACAGTGATGGAAAGGTGAAAAGAACCCCGGGAGGGGAGTGAAATAGATCCTGAAACTTAGTGCCTACAAGGTGTCGGAGCCCCTTCGGGGGTGACGGCGTGCTTTTTGTAGAACGATCCAGCGAGTTAATGTTGTCGGCGAGGCTAAGTCAGTTGACGGAGCCACAGTGAAAGCGAGCCTGAATAGGGCGACAAGTCGGCAGTATTAGACCCGAAACCGGGTGACCTAACCATGAGCAGGTTGAAGCGACGGTAACACGTCGTGGAGGACCGAACCAGGGTACGCAGTAAAGTGCTTGGATGACTTGTGGTTAGCGGTGAAATGCCAATCGAACTCGGAGATAGCTGGTTCTCCTCGAAATAGCTTTAGGGCTAGCGTTTAGTAGTAACATCTGGGGGTAGAGCTCTGAAAAGGTCTGGGGCCGGCAACGGTACCCATCCTTATCAAACTACGAATACCAGATGCGGAATCTAGGCAGTCAGAACGGCGGGGCTAAGCTCGTCGCTCAAAAGGGAAACAGCCCAGATCATCGTCTAAGGTCCCTAATTAATACTAAGTGGGAAACAAGGTGAGATTTCTTAAACAGTTAGGATATTGGCTTAGAAGCAGCCATTCATTTAAAGAGTGCGTAACAGCTCACTAATCAAGAGATTTTGCGTGGAAAATGTAACGGGGCTAAGTGTTAAACCGAAGACATGGGATTCTGCTTTGCAGGATCGGTAGAGGAGCGTTGATATCGCGGTGAAGTCGTATTGTAAAGTACGGTGGAGCGTTATCAAGTGAGAATGCTGGAATCAGTAACCTTAAGACAGGTGAGAATCCTGTCGGTCGTAAGAGCAAGGTTTCCAGGGCCACCCTAATGGTCCCTGGGTTAGTCGGTCCTAAGCCGAGGCGTATCAGCGTAGGCGATGGACAACAGGTTAATATTCCTGTACAGGTAATAGTTGTTAACAGTTCACATTATGTGACCGGAGCGGTTTCATGGTATATAACCGTTTAAGTTTCTCGGGAACGAGAAATGAATAAAAGATCCTCTCTCGAGAGTGTCGATTCTGGGTAAAGTGATGGCCAGAAAAGCTGGTTAACTTAGGCTATTGCCTACCGTACCGCAAACCAACACAGGTGCTCGAGTCGAGTAGACTAAGACCTACGAGAGAACCTTCGCTAAGGAACTCGGCAAAAAAGCGTCCGTAACTTCGGAATAAGGACTGCCCCATCATTAAGATGAGGATTTGCTAAAGTTAAACTTGGCAAGATT
>JAFSNI010000023.1 GCA_017447485.1 Candidatus Saccharimonadota bacterium | reverse complement strand
CACCAGGGGGTTGGCGACTCCTGCACTTATTTTAGCATATTTCGGCGAATTATGCTATAATTTTATTATGAATTCTGAAAATGGTGGGCTATCTTTGGACGACCCAAAACGCCAAGCGGCAGCCGAACTCGCCAGAAAAAAAGTTCTGGCGGCTTATGCTGATGCAAAAAAATCACCAGAGAGCGCTTATGCGACACCAAACAGTGACCACATGAAAGACGAGCCGCTGAGCCCGCGTCTTAACTCAGAATCTTGGAAAAAATACCATTCTGAATGGCAGAATTACTACCAAAAATACTATAGTGAATATTACGCTAATGCCGCAAAACAATATGTGGCGAAGGAGCGACTGAAAGACGCGCGCGACCAAGCCGAAGAGGACGAAATCGTTTACGCCCTCGCGCGAGCGGGCGGGCAAGAGCGCGAGCGTTCGGGACTTAAATTGCGCCAAGATATTCGGAAAAAAGCAACCGACAAAGCGAAAAAATCTCGTAAGTTTCGCAAGTTTATCCCGCTGATGGCTGGCGGGGCGGTGGTGCTACTGATTTTGTTTTTGCAATATAACCGTTTGATTTTTGCGCCGATTATGGCTTATGTCTCGCCAGGGAACGCACCGGCAGACCAAATTGAGGCGCTAGACCCAACCATTACGCAGACTGTGTCCAGCGATCCGCGCCTGATTATCCCGAAACTCAATATCGACGTGCCGATTCGGTTCGGCGTTTCGCTCGCAAATGTGATGAGCGCAATGAACAACGGCGTGGCGCACTACCGAATTGCGGGGGCTTCGGCTTATCCGGGCGAAATTGGAAACTTTATCATTACTGGGCATTCGGCAGGCGACGTCTATAGCTCTAATCCGTATAAATATATTTTCTCAGGGTTGGAGCGGTTGGAAGAAGGCGACCTGATTTACGTGAATTATGAATCGGTTCGATACACCTATAAAGTGATACGCAAAAACGTGATTGAGCCGACTAACGTGGAGGCCTTGGTAATAGAAACCGACAAGCCTTTAATTACCCTAGTAACTTGCACGCCACTAGGGACTTCACGATACCGTTTGTTGGTGACGGGCGAACAAATTTCGCCAGATTATGATGGCGCGACTGAGGAGGAACAACCAGAAGGGCCAAATGTCGACGAAGGGGACAGCGAACTTCCAGCCAACGAGCCGTCGTTCTTCGAGCGGATTTGGAATTTCTTTACCGGGCAATAATTAATTTGCGGTTATTTTGCAATGACCTCACGTACTAAAGCATCATCAGAGAAATAATACAGCCATTTGTTGTTGACAATCGTGACTGGAAAACGCGCGGAAACGTTACTAGAAAGCTCGCGGCGATTCAAGCCATCAAAATCGTAAACGATTAAGTTGCCGTCTTTCACCGCATACAGCATGCTGCTATCTAGCCAGCCGTAATTGGCGGAATCAAGTTGCCATTCGCGGATGGTCATGATTTCCATATCCAGCACTGCAACGTTAACTCCGCTTTGCATAAAGACGAAGCTGCCGCCGTGGCCAATTTTAATAGTTTCTGGCGCAAAGCTAATCGCACCTTCAAAAACTGGTTCAAGATTTTCTTGTTTGATAAGTTCAACCTTGTCTTTTGAAATCACAACATTATATTTTTCATCATAAAACTTGCTGATGAAAACGTGGCTATCGTCTTCCACCTCTGTTAAAATGACGGTTTTGGGGTCGTTCAAGCGGCCTGCAAAAATCTTATTCTCGGAAAAATAAATTAAATCCGATTCGTAAAAATCATAAGATTTTACGTCCTCGGCCAGAATAGCAGAAATTTGGCGGTCTGAAACATTGATTTTGCGCAAATTACCATTTTGCAACGCAAACAAAGTATTAGCGGAGCTGTCGGAAATGCGCACTTCGTCAAAATCTGCGGCAAATTCGCGCGTGATATTGATGCTATTTTTAGGATTTTTGACGTTGAGAACTACCCATTCTTCAGATGCGTCATCGGCGCTGCCGACTTGAAGTAAAACATGCTCATTATCATTAGACCAGTTGGCAGAAAGGATAGTGCCAGTGAAAAGGCCGGCGGTAGCGCCATCAGCTTTGCTGACGAAAGTAAAAATCGCGGCGACATCAATTGTGGTCGGCTCGATTTCATCACGATTTAAATTAAGTAAAGTCCAAGCGGTGATGTTATCTATGAGCAGCATAGAATTATAGTCAGGAGAAATTGTGACGAAGCTAGGGGCTTTGGTGGGGATAAAAGCGGTGCTTTTTTCGCGCTCTAGGAGAAAAAGGCGTGGATACTGAACGCGGTAAAGCAACCCCTCAGTGATACTGATAGTTTTATGCCAAGAATCGTAACCTTCTTTAGTGAGCTCAACTTCATGCTCGCCACTGGACAGCACCTTGCTGGTATTAGTGCGCTGATACCACGGCGCATCGCCATCCACAGCAACATTGGCGCCAGTAGGCACGGAATGAATTTGAAGCATACCTTGGCGTTCTACCTTGAAGCCAGAACCCAGCCAATAGCCAGAAACCAAAAAGGCCAAGATAATAACGGTAATAATAACCGTAATAACCATGATGATTTCCGAGGTGATAACTTTGAGACTTTGGCGCCGAGCGCGTTTTTCTAAATCCATTATGTATATATTATAACATATTTATTAAAATTTTTAGCTCTTGCGTTTTGGACCGACCTTATGTATAATGAATGCAGAATAGGCGAGGTAAAATGACAAAAAGTAAAGCTCAGCGTAAAGTAAAGATTTCGACGAATAAAAGTCGCAAGGATATGAAGCGTCCGGTAAAGGCGCCGAAGATTGCGCGGTTCGCCGAAGAGCCAGTGCAAAAAGTACAGGCGCAGATTGCGAAAGCGCCTGAAGTGGAGAAGGTGCAAGAAGCCAAGGCAACAGCAAAGATTGAGCCGGTGTCGGCACCAGCAGTAGTGTCAGCGGCAAAGGCTTTTGATATGGTGAAAGTGAACCGGAAGATGCGCGAGCGAGCTGAAAGACAGACTCAGCCACAGACACAAACGACTTTGACGGCAAAGGAAATAAAAGAGCAGGAAATTAAAAAAGCGATTTCTGCGACCAACCGGAGTTTTTCGCATCAAAAAAAGAGTCGTCGTCATTATAAAAAAATGGATTTCGGTTTTCGACGCGTGGCGCTGGCGATGGCGTGTGCGGCAGTGGCGGTGTTCGCGATTGTCTATTTTGTGAATTTGAATTCGCCAGATATTTCGCTGAAGGTCGCGGCGATGCAAACGGGAATTGATGCGCATTACCCGAATTATATCCCGCGAGATTATAGTTTGTCCGATATTACTTCAGAAAACGGTAAGGTGACGCTGAATTTTAAGAATGCTTCGACTGGCGATGCGTTTTCTTTGGCGGAAGAGAAAGTGGATTGGGGCGCGAATGACTTATATGCGAATTTCGTGCGAGCGAATTATGGTGAAAATTATGTAATAATTTCCGAAGGCGGGCTTTCTATCTATGTTAGTGGTAGCAATGCGGCATGGGTGAACGATGGGATTTTTTATAAAATTACCACGACGGCAGGAAGTTTGACTAAAAAGCAGCTGACAACGATTGCGACAAAGCTCTAAAAATGGTATAATAGTTTTATGAAAGCTATTACTCGTTTTGCACCGAGCCCGACCGGTTATATTCATATTGGAAATGTTCGCTCTGCGATCTATCCATATTTAGTCGCGCACCAAACTGACGGAAAGATGATTCTCCGAATTGAGGATACTGACCGAGAGCGTTACGTTGAAGGTGCAACCGAGCTGATTGAAGACACTTTGAAGTGGTTAGGGTTAGATTGGGATGAGGGGCCAATTGTGGGTGGACCGAATGAGCCATATTTCCAAAGCGAGAGAAAAGATTTATATCTTGAATGGGCGCAGAAATTAATTGCCGCAGGGCGGGCTTATGCCGATCCGACGCCATCGGAAAAAATTGATGAATATCGCCGAGAGTGCGCCGAAAAGAAAGTCCCGTTTTTATATCGTAATTTCCGGCCGGAAAATCCGCCGGAATGGGAGCCAGGAATGCCGATTCGGTTTAAGACAATCCCGAAAGCGTATGAATGGCACGACGAGGTGATGGGGGATATGCATACGGGGCCAGAGGTTCTCGACGATATTATTTTAATTAAGAAGGATGGCTATCCGACTTATAATTTTGCACACATTGTGGACGACGCCGAGATGAACATTACGCACGTAATGCGCGGGGTGGAGTATTTGTCGTCAACGCCGAATTATTTAGCACTTTATGAAGCGTTTGGGTTAGTGCGACCAAAACTAGTGTCTTTGCCACATATTCTAGCACCAACTGGAAACAAAAAGCTCGGGAAACGCGACGGGGCAAAGTCAGTGACGGAATACCGGGACGATGGCGTGTTGGCGGAAGCGATGTTGAATTATTTAGCGTGCCTAGGTTGGAATGACGGAACGGAGCAGGAAATCTACACCAAAGAGGAGCTAATTGAAAAGTTTTCGCTGGATCGGATTCAGAACTCTGGTGCGAGATACGACGAGACGAAACTTTTGTGGGTGAATGGGCAGTGGATTCGCCGGATTTTTGACACACAGGGTGCTAGGGCGCTATATGACCGGACGGTGAATTTTTGGCCGGAAGCGGCAGCCAACTTTTCGGAAGATTATCGTATTAGAGTTTTGTCGATTATTTATGACCGGCTAAAAACTTTGAGCGACCTTAAAACGATGACAGGATATTTCTTTGAGGAACCTGAACTTGACGTCAAAATGATTACTGAAAATAAATTTTTGAAGAAATTGTCCGAAGCGGAAATTGAAGATTTGTTGAAGAAAGCAATTGTGGCACTAAGTGATATTCAGGATTGGAACGCAGAGAGCCTGCAAGAAACTTTGAATAATCTGTTGGCGGAAACCGGCAAAAAACCAGCCGAACTGTTTTCGCTAGTTCGGATTTCACTCTCGTTTGCGCCATTTAGCCCAGCCCTGAACTTAACGATGGAAGTTTTAGGGCGCGAAGTAACGCTTGCCCGGCTAAATAAAGTTGCGCGTAGTATATAATATGGGCCGCATATAAAAAATCCCCCGGCTTGGGGGATTTTTATAGAGCTGGACTTTAATATTCGTCGTCATCTTCTTCTTCGCGGCGACGAGCGGCGACGAAGAAGGCAATCCCAGCCACGGCGGCCACAACCGCAGTTACAGCAAGGCCAGTAGCAAGTGGCGTGCCTTCGCCAATTTTGGCGGTAGTAACGCCGGCAGGATTAGAGTAAGCATCGCGCGTATCGCCTTCGCTAACTTCAATAGTGGAGGTGTTTTCAGTGCCGTCGTAAGTTGTGGCGGTATAGACAGTGCGATCATTAGTGCTATCGTAAGCTGGGTCAGTGGTGGTAGTGTCATCTTTGGTTGCCGGGTCGGTTGGCGTGACCGGGTTATCTTCAGTAATAGTGCCAGAAACGATGCTAATAATAACTGTGCCGGAGTAAACACCAGAATCTACCGTGCTGTCCGCCTTAGCGCCAAAATAAATATCTTGGCTAACCGTGCCAGCGGCGCCAGTAGCTGGGATGATGGAGCTTGGCGTAGTGGCATCTTTGAGGGCGATTGCACTATAAGTGCCGGATTCGCTAGCATCGTCCGTTGAATAACCCCAGAATTTGGTAGTTGAAGAATTACTACGAGTCCAGTTTGCGGTTAGCATCGGGATGGAGCTGCTTGAGCTAGTATTGCTGTTTTTAAGAGCGTTCGCGGTGGAGTCCTCAGATATGTCGCTAGAGTCGGCGGCGCTAGTCATAGTAGCAGTAAAGCCGGCCGGATTGTTGGAAACTACTTCGAGGGTCACGACGTTACGTAGCAGAGTATTCAGCTCGCCGGTAGCCCAGCTGTTTGGGCGTGTAATGGAGACTGTCAGGATTTCTGGAATCTTAACTTGGAAATTCGCGCCGTCATTACATTCTGGCACGCCGTTGTTAACTGTGCACGTGGCATAAGCAAAATTGTTGCTGACAAAAGCGGATGTGATGATAAAAGAGAGAGCGAGGCTACTTAAAATTTTTGTTTTTAGTGTAGTTTTCCTGACCATAACCATATTATAACACAACCTTTTTATTTTGTGTTAAAATTATATTATGAAATTTACGAAGTCCCAACTAACTTTACTAATAACCGGAATCATTGGAACTATAGGTGGGGCGGTTTGTTTGATAACGGCACTGGTTTTACCGGGCAGGAACGCTGAGGAAATTGTTTTTCCGTCGATTCCGTCTAAAAATACGAGCAACGATGCGGTTTATAGCAATTTGACTGGACTTGAGACGACGGCGGAGCTTTTGAACGCACCGGCGTTTTGTGTCCAAACGCCGAACGGGACGGACGGCGGACGGCCACAGGCGGGGATGGACCAGGCGGGCGTGGTGTTTGAGGCGATTGCGGAGGCAGGAATTACGCGGTTCGCGGCGATTTATCAAAATCCTTCGTCGGCGGTGATTGGGCCAATTCGGTCGTTGCGCCTATATTATTTACAGTGGGACACGCCGTTTGATTGCACGATTGTGCATGCAGGCGGGGCGGATGATGCGCTCGCAGCAGTGCGGAGTGGCGGCTATAAAGACTTGACGGAAAACTATACTTATATGTATCGCGGAACGACGGGCACGCGGCGGTGGAATAACTTATTTACAACCGCGGCTTACCTTTTGCAGATGAATGCAGACCGTGGCTACGGCGAGTCTCATATTAAAGGTTTTGCACGGATGACACCTGAAGAGTCTTTGCGAAATCGCGTGGACGCTTTGGCGACTGAAAAGTTGGAGATTACGGAAGCGGCAGACGAAGACACTTCAAAACTGGCAGCAAAAGTAGATGCGATTAAATTGCGGTTCGGTGGCTGGGCGACTTTTAACATGAATTACGCTTATAATGCTACGACGAATTCTTACGACCGGAGCTACGAGACGGGGGCGGCACATGAGGTTTATGTTTGCCCGGAGTCGGACCTTGGCGAGGTTAATCCGGAAAGCGCCTGCACTTTGAAACAATTGTCGCCAGCCGTGGTGGTGGCGATGGTTGTGCAAGAAAAGAAGGCTTGGGACAATTATCATGAAGATATTACGACGGTGGGGTCGGGGGATGCATATGTGTTTCAAAATGGGTATGCGATTCGGGGGACGTGGAAGAAAGATTCGGTGGCAGAGCAAATTAAGTTTTACGATACTGATGGTTTAGAGATTAAGCTCGCGCCGGGGCAGACGTTTGTTGAAGCGATTCCGACGTATGGAAGTGTTGATTATTAACCTATAATATGATAAAATAAAGATGCTGGCTCCTTCGTCTAGTGGTCTAGGACGTCTGGTTCTCATCCAGAAAATCGCGGGTTCGACTCCCGCAGGAGTCACCATTTTTTATGTGTTATAATAAAGATATGAGTAAAGTGCCGATTGTTGCTTTGATTGGTCAGACGAACGCGGGGAAGTCGTCGATTTTGAATCGGATGGCGCGGAAAAATATTGCGATTGTGGCGCGCGAAGAGGGGACGACGCGGGATAATGTGATGGCGACGATTGACGATGCTTTTGTCTTGATTGATACGGCGGGGTTAAAAGACCCTTTGGATGATTTTGAAGCGTCGATTCAAGACCAGATTCAAGACGCAATCGAGACGGCGGATGTGATTTTAGTGACGCTGGATTCGTCAAAGTATTTTGACCACCGGGACGCAAAAATCGCAAAAGACGCTTTGCGGTCGAAAAAACCGGTGTATTTAGTGCTGAATAAGTGCGACCTCGGCGAGTCGTTGCCGATTACCGAATTTCGGGCGCTGGGAATTGCGCCGGAAAAGACTTTTTATGTTTCGGCCACGACTGGAAAAGGTATAAATGAGTTAAAAAATGTTTTACCAAAGGGTAAAGCTACGCAAAATGATAGTTCTTTAAAGGTTGCGCTGATTGGGCGGCCGAATGTGGGGAAATCGAGTTTATTTAATACGCTGGGGAAAAAACAGCAGGCAGTTGTGAGCTCTAGGCAGGGGACGACGCGAGATGTGAATCGCGTGCGAGTGAAGTACAAGGGGCGAGAAATTGAGATTTTGGACACGGCGGGGCTGCGGAAGCCGGGCAAGCGCGAGGTAGGGATTGAGAAGTTTTCGGCAATTCGGACGCTGGCGGCGATTGAAGAGGCCGATGTTTGTTGCCTTTTGGTGGATTCGACCGAGCCACATTCAAAATTAGACCAGTCGCTGGCGGGGCAAATCGTTGAAGCCGGCAAGGGAATTATCATGGTCGTGACGAAAACCGATTTAACTGACAATACTGATAAGATTTTGGATGATTTGGAATATGATTACAACTTTTTGCCGTATGCGCCAGTGGTTTTAACAAGTTCGAAAACAGGGGAGAATGTGACGCAGATTTTTGAATTGGCGCTGGAGATCGATGAAGCGCGACATACGGAAATTAAAACTTCGGAGCTAAATAAGATTCTGGCGGCAGCCATTGTCGAACATGCGCCGGCGGGCCTGAAAAATACGCGGCCGAAGCCGAAATATATTGTGCAGACCGATACTTGCCCGCCGTGGTTTGTGGTGCACGGACACGATTTAGGGCTGCTCCATTGGTCGTGGAAACGCTATTTGGAGCGGAAAGTGCGTGAAAAATACCCGCTGATTGGGACGCCAATTATGTTTTCATATCGCGATGATAAATAGCAGGTAGGCAATCAAAAATCTCAAAAATCAAGACTTTCATTTTGGGCGAAAGCAAGTTATTATGTTTATAAGTGGGAGCACATTAAGGGCGGCTCTCATTTTTTAAACCCAGAAGCCCTTAAGTACTTTGAAAGGAGGAATGGTTATGTCAAGAAAAATCTACGTGATTGACACCAATGTACTCGTTGACTACCCAGACATCATACCGTATGATAATTCAGCGCGACCAGAACAGCCGACCATTGAAGTTGAGACGGCGCACCTAATTATCCCGTCGGCGGTGATAAGGGAAAATTCCAGCTTCAAGAAAGAGCACACCGAGCGCGGTTACACGTCACGTGCTTTCTTGAAGAACGAGCGTAACGAAGTCGAGAAGAACCCGGTCCCATCCATGGAGGAAGTGTATAACCTAGATTCTGGAGCAACCATCAAAGTTGGCGGCAAAGACACTCCGGTGTCGCTTCTGCCTGTGCACAAAAGTTTCAAAAGGTGCTTACCGTTTGCGCCGTCTGATACCGATATGGACGGGCAGATTATCTTGACCGCCTTGACTGCGATGGCGCTAGAGAAGAAACTGCCGATTGACGGCTCTGCCGACGTGAAGGTGATGATGGCGCTCTGCGGCGAAGATTCCGAGGTCACGCTTCTCACCAACGACAATGGTCTTGCCATTCGTGCTTGGCAACGCGGGATTCGTACTAGCCGCTACGGCTACAAGTATCCCGAGCCTTACACTGGCCGACGCGATATTGTGGTCACCAAAGAGCTGTTTCACGAGTTTTATAACACCGGCAGGTTGGAGCGCGAGCTCTTTGAGGCAATGTTCCCGTTTGAACGAAAGCTAGTTGCGAATGAGTTTATCATCATGCGCCTTGAGGACAGGGACGACTACCCGAAAGATTTTAATTTCGGTTTCGACCCGTATTTCTCGCACATTGGGCGCTATGATTGCGACGAAGATGCGATCGTTCGCTTGAAGCATGCACAAGATTTTCCGTGTAGAATCAAAACCGATGGACAGGCAATTTACGCCGAAGCTTTGATGGACCCGAACATTGCGGCGGTGATTTGCACCGGGCCGGCCGGTTCGGGCAAGACTTATATGGCGACAGCCTATGGCTACAACGCCTGCAAAGATGGAGCGTTCATCGGCGTGACGGCGGTGCCATGCGAAAGCCACAGTAAAATTGGTGCGTTGCCTGGCGATTTAGACGAGAAGATGGACCCGGATCTGCAGCCTCTGAAGAATGCTCTGCGCAATTATCTTCTGAATGAGGATAAGAAGCTGAGTAAAGAGCTGGAGACCCTGAGAAAATTTGGCGCAACCTCTAAGGTGAGGAAGGAACTCACCGGCGAAGATGAGGATACCCCGACTAAGCGTTCAATCAAGGAGAAGCTAAAAGATCGTGTGGATTTGATTTGGAAGAACTGGTTCTCGAGCGTGCCGATTGAGAACGCTAGGGGCCGTGATTTTGCCTATGAACTCGCGATTTACGATGAGTTCCAGGACCAGAATGCGTCGCAAGCCGACACGCTGATCAAGCGCATCGGTCTGGACGGCAAAATCATCTTAACTGGCGACATCCACCAGATTCATGCGCCCTATCTCGACGAGACGAATAATGGCTTGGTTTATGCTTCGCGTATGCTCTATGACCACCCGATGGTAGCCCAGGTTTGCTTTACCGAAGCAGAAGTGGTGCGCCATCCGTTGGTTAAGTTAATCGCGGAACGCCAGAAGGCGGGTAAAAATACCCCCCCCCAGACGAATGTTGATGGTGGGCATAACGGCTAGTAGTCTCTGTCTAACCCCTCTTGGCCCCTGCTGTTTTGTGGCGGGGGCTTTTTTATGGTATAATAATGGTATGAAACTTGTGGTTGGACTGGGGAATCCAGGAAATGAATATAATTTTACGCGGCATAATTTTGGCTTTTTGGCACTAGATTTTTATTTTAAGCTTAACCACCTTAGTTGGGGGGATAAACCGCGTTTTTCGGCCATTTTTGGGCGCTCAGGCGATGTTTTGTTTATTAAACCTCAGGATTTCTATAATTTGTCGGGGAAAGCGGTGGCGGAGTTTATGCGGTATTATAAGATTGCGGCCTCTGACGTTTTGGTGATTTGCGATAATTTTGACCTGGAGTTTGGGAAAGTGCGTTTTCGTTCTTCGGGGGCGGCGGCTGGGAATAACGGGCTAAAATCGGTGGATCAGTATTTGAAGACTTCAGATTATGCGCGGATTCGGATCGGAACGGGGAATGACGAGCTGCGGCGGAAGATGGGGGATGTGGATTTTGTGTTGTCGCGGTTTACCCCAGAGGAGAAGGCGCGGTTGCCAGAGGTGCTTAGCGGGGTTTGCGAGAAAATCGATGAGTTTTTAGATTAAGGCCCAGTGGTTAGCGCCGAGAGAACGGACTTTGCCTTTAATTTCAAGAAGGGTGATGGTTTGGTTGAAAATCTCAGGGGTGAGGGACATTTTTTCGGCGATTTCGGAGCCGTTCGTGAGGCCAGCCGCGAGGGCGCGAAGAATGGCGGTTTCCTCTAGCGAATCGCCATGGATTTGGCTGATTTTGAGCGGTTTTTTACGCGTTTTGGCATATTCTTCCGGGAAAAGCTCTCTTAAAACGTCGTCTGGCTCGGTATAGGGGAGTGCGCCCTGTTTAATCAGGTTGTTGCAGCCTTTTGAGAGAGGGCTGGTGATATTCCCAGGGGCAGCAAAAACGGTTTTGCCTTGGTTTAAAGCGTGGGCGGCGGTATTCAGAGTCCCGGAACGCTCGGCCGCCTCAATCACAACTACAATATCAGAGAGACCAGAGATCAGACGGTTGCGTTCAAGGAAGCTATAGGTTGTAATTACTTTATCACTAGGCGAATATTCGCTGATAATCGCGCCGTTTTTCTCAATAATTTCCTTGGCGAGCGGAATATGGGTTTTGGGATAAATATCGTCAATTCTGGTGCCGAGGATGGCGACAGTCGTGCCACCAGCGTCGAGACAGCCGCGATGACCGATACTATCAATACCATAGGCGAGGCCGGAGACAACGATAACGCCGCGCTTTCCCAGTTCGTAGGCGAGTTTATAGGCGATTTCCTCGCCATAACGGGTGTTATGGCGCGAACCGACGATGGCGACGGTTTTGGGGCGCTCCTTTTTGCCATTTTTGACCACATTTTCTGGCATTTTGCCATAAAAATACAATGTTTTTGGCTTAAGCGCAATAGTATCTAACACCTCTGTAAAATCGGCTTCTAGAGGTGAAATTTGGTTGATTTTTTGAAAAAAGTGTGAAAAAAGTGTTGACATTTTTACTCCTGTGTGATATACTTAATACAGTTGGTACGCAAAAAGCGTGCCACACCGCACCTAAATAAGTTATAATTTCGCTATACTAGTTTTAGTATAGCAGAAATTGCGTGCTTTTGAAACCCTTTCGACTTAGAAATTTCTTCATGGTTTTTAAGTTATAAGTATTACCTCCACTTTGAAGGGGAAACTTCGAAGGCATAGCAATCCCTCTAACCGGCGGGCCCCAATTTGTGTGAGGTGGGTCGCGCTTCCGGGGTTCACCCGGTATAGAAGTGAAGAGTTAGAGGGCCAAAATAGCCTCAGGTGATTGCCCACCCTTACCTGAGGCTTTTTTGGTGCTTATGGTTGACGGGTGTGGTATTATTATATATATGGCAAAAAATTTAGTGATAGTTGAGAGCCCGGCGAAGGCGCACACAATCGAGAAATATCTCGGTTCGGATTTTAAGGTCCTCGCGAGTGTGGGGCATATTCGGAAGGACACGAAGGTCGATAAGGCGACGTTTGATGTGACGTATGAAGTGGACCCGGGGCATAAGTCGATTATCACGGAACTGGAAAAAGAGGCCAAGGCAGCCGAGAAAATTTGGCTCGCGACCGATGAAGACCGCGAGGGCGAGTCGATTTCGTGGCATTTGTGCGAGGTTTTGAAGCTGCCGAAAGATACGGCACGAATTACGTTTCACGAGATTACAAAGCCGGCTTTAATTCACGCGATTGAGAATCCGCGGACGGTGGATATGGATATGGTTTCTTCGCAACAGGCGCGGCAGACGCTAGATATGTTGGTGGGGTATGATCTGTCGGATATGGTGCGGAAAAAGGTGCCAGGGGCGATTTCGGCGGGGCGGGTACAGTCGCCAGCTCTTAGGCTTATTGTTGAGCGGGAAAAGGAAATTGAGAAGTTTGAGGGGAAATCGAGCTTTAAGGTTGCGGGGGAATTTGCAAAAACCAACCGAGTAGGGAATGCTAAAAACCAAGATATATCTTTCGTGGCAAAGGGCGAAGTGGTGATTTTTGACGGGTTCTTAAGGGTTTATGGGAAATCGAAAGATTTGGAGTTGCCGAAAGTTGTGCGAGGAGATGTGCTTGAACTGAAAAGTTTAACCGCAAAACAGACTTTTGCAAAACCACCGGCTAGATATACCGAGGGTTCTCTGGTCAAAAAGTTAGAAGAACTTGGAATCGGACGGCCGTCGACCTATGCGTCAATCATGACGGCGATTCAGGCGCGGGGGTATGTCGTAAGGGGCGAGTCTGAGGGGGAAGAACGCGAAGTGGTCGAGCTCACGAGCAAGATAGTAGCCGCGGAGACAGAAGACGCAACCATGGTAGCCACTTTAGAAAAGAATGCTCCAGAGAAGGAAGAAGACGCGCGAAAATTGCTTGAGCAGTTGTCGGGAACAGAATTTGTGGTGACTGAGGTTGAAGAGACGGAGGGCTTAAAGGCAAATCCAGCGCCATTCACGACGGCGGCGCTACAGATTGAGGCGAACGCGAAACTCGGGTTTTCATCGCGCACGACGATGAGCGCGGCGCAAGGTCTCTATCAAGCGGGGTTGATTACTTACCACAGAACCGACTCCTTGAACTTGTCGGCGCAGGCGGTGGCGGCGATTGCGGCATATATCGAGGGGACATTTGGAAAGAATTATCTCAAGGTGCGACATTTTAAGACGAAAGATGCAAGCGCGCAAGAGGCGCACGAGGCGATCCGGCCAACGGATGTTTCGCGGACGATGGCGGGGCGGACAGATTATGAGAAACGACTTTATCAGCTAATTTGGGCGCGGACAGTCGCAACACAGATGGCAAATGCAAAAGTGGCCAAGACCACGATTAAACTCAGCCCGGGCGCGAGCAGTGGCGAAATAAAATTGGTTCAGCGCTCGATGGTTAAAGAAAAATTTGGGGCGAATAAAGGGAAGCTGGTGCCGACAGCGATCGGGGAGCTGGTCGCAGGGTTTTTGACAGAGAACTTTAAGAATATCGTGGATTATAAGTTTACGGCGAATATTGAGAAAGATTTGGACCTCATCGCGGACGCGAAGCTGGAACGAGTGAAGATGCTACGCGACTTTTATGGGCCGTTTCGGGATACGGTGCTCGCTGCGCAGGGGGTTGAGCGATACAATAATGCAAGGTTGCTCGGACATCATCCAGAGAACGGGTTGCCAATCTATGCGAAAATTGGAAAGAGTGGCGGGTTTATTCAGCTTGGGGATAATGAAAAAACTTCTGGGGAGAAGCCGCGATTTGCGCCGCTCCCGAAGCGAAAATCGGTCAAAACAGTAACTTTAGAACAGGCGTTGAAACAACTGGCTTTGCCGGCACTGCCGCGATCGCTCGGAAAAACCTCAGACGGGGTAGAACTCATCGCCGCAAATGGGCCGTTTGGACCATATCTTAAGGGCGGGAAATATAATATACCAATGAAAGATTTGGACCCATATACAATTTCATTTGAGGAAGCTTTGCCTTTATACGAGGCAAAGGTAGCGGCAATGATTGCTGACTGGGGGGATGTACAAATTATTAACGGTGCTTATGGGCCATATGTGAAGGGGCCGGGGCGACGAAATAATGCCAAAATCCCGAAAGACCGCGACCCGAAAACGATTACGGAAGCTGAGGCGCGAGAGATGTTGGCAAATAAACCCAAAAAAGCCAGAAGAGCGCCTAGAGCAAGAAAGAAAAAATAATTATTTTTTCTTTCTTGCTTATGGTTTTATAATTTTTTTTTGTAATTGTAAAAAATGTGCTACAATAGTATTGTAGAATGTATAATTTCATAGTTGACAATATGTGATAACTATGGTATTATAAGTATAATTATTACTATTAACAGATAACGGGATAGGAAAAATATTAATGGACCATAATGCAGAAATCCTCAAAAATGCAATCTCTGGCAGTCTGGGCGTCATAGAACAAGACCGTGAAAAAGAAATTATTTCGCGAAGATTTGGGCTTAGTGGCAGCCGTGAAACTCTTGAACAAATCGGAGAAATGTTGTCTATTACGCGTGAACGCGTGAGGCAGCTTGAAAAGGCAATTTTGATCCATCTGCAAATTTCCGCGGAAGAGAACCAAATCCCGGAGCTAGCCGCCGCTGAAAAGATTTTAATTCGCAATTTGACCGAAATGGGCAGAGTGGCGAGACTTGATGCATTGGCTGATAAAGTTTATGGCAGAGGCACTACCGCGTCCGAGAGGGCCGGCATTAATTTTATCGCGACTTTCTCTAAAAGTTTGACCGTAATAGAAGAAAATGACTCTTATAACGCGGCGGTTGGCATTGCGGAATATGGCGACGCCGCCGCAATCCGAGCGCGCGTGGACGAGATTGTAAAGACAATTCGTAGCAATAAAGAGCCAATGACGTTAGACCAACTTGACAATGTATTAAATTATGAACATCCTGACCATATTAAGGCGGTTGCGTCAATTTCAAAGTTACTTGCCACGCTAAACGGGGTATGGGGGCTAGCGAAGTGGCCGGCGGTGAACCCGCGCAATATCCGTGATAAGATTTTTGTGATTCTCGAGGCACATAAAGAGCCGATGCATTTTTCAGACATCGCGAAAGAGATTAGAGAATCTAATTTTAAACGTAAGAACGTCACGATTCAGGCAATTCACAACGAGCTAATTAAAGACCAGCGCTTTGTTTTGATTGGACGAGGAATTTATGCTTTGTCTTCTTGGGGATACAAGAAGGGGACTATTTCGGAAATTATTACAGGGATTTTGGAGAAGGCTGGGGAACCGCTTTCGCGTGAGGACATTGTGAGGCAGGTACTCAAAACGCGCAAAGTAAAAGAGACGACAATTTTACTTAACTTACAGAATAAGAAACTCTTCAAAAAAGTGGATAAGAATTCTTATACACTAGCTTAACGCGAACAGCGTTTTTATGTTATAATTGTGGTATGGATTCCGTCATACATTTTATATTGATGCCGATTTTCTGGATTCCAGTGGTCGGATTGTTGGCATTTTTTACTTATAGAAACTATAAGAAAATCAACAAGCTTAAGATTTTGAACGTTGATTCAGTGCTTTTGATGCTGGAAATTCCGCGAGCAAACGATAAAAAGGAGCTGGCGGCAGAACAGATGTTCGCTTCTCTGCACGGAATCTTGCGAGATAAACAGGAGCTCCGGAACTCAGGTGGAGTGCAAGAGCATCTGTCGTTTGAGATTGTTTCGACGGCGGGGCAAATTCGGTTTTATGTTTGGGTGCCGAAGGTTTTGCAGAGCTTTGTCGAGGGGCAAATTTATTCACAATATCCGACAGTGCAGATTTACAAGATGAACGAGGATTACGTTGATAATCGCGAGAAATATCCAGTGCAATATTCGGCGGAACTCGGACTGATTGAAGATAGTGCTTTACCGATTAAAACGTTTGATAACTTTGAGGTGGACCCGCTGGCGGGGATTACGGGGACTCTGGCCAAGCTCGACCCAGATCATTCGGAAGAAATGTGGATTCAGATTTTAACGCGGCCGATTCCGGATGATTGGCACAAGAGCACTACGGATAAGTGGATTTCGAAAATTAAATCTGGTAAAAAGCTGTTTTCTTTCGGAACTGGAATTGACTGGACTTGGCTGGTTGAGGTTTTGGGGGCTTTGTTTAGGCCGCCAGCTGGAGGGACTGGGTCGGATGTGAAGGTTGAGCTATCGGAGAGGGCTAAAACTCAAATTGCCAAGGCGGAAGAGAAGGCAACTAAACTTGGCTATGAGGTAAAAATCCGCTTGGCGTATTTAGGCAATTCTGATGTGGATGCGAAACTCAATATGCAAGCGCTTGTGGGGACGTTTAAACAGTTCAATTCGACAAACCTGAACGGGTTTAAGCAAGTAGGTGGGAGCTTTAGCGCGAAAGATTTAGACGCTTATAAGCTACGGCAGTTTGCAGATCACGGGTTTATTTTGAACATTTCGGAGTTAGCCTCGGTTTACCACTTGCCGCATACATCGGTGGAGACGCCGAATATTGTTTGGGCGTCGTCAAAGACGGCGGAGCCACCAGCTAAGTTGCCGGTGATTACAGGGGACGCCTCAGCGGATGAGAATATCTCGGCGTTTGGGTTGACGAATTTCCGGGGAATTAATCATCAATTTGGCTTAACGCGACGAGACCGTTCGCGCCACGTTTATATCATCGGGCAGACGGGAGCAGGGAAAAGCGGGATGCTGGAGCTACTCGCGCTTTCAGATGTGTTTTATAACCAGGGGTATTGTATCATTGATCCGCACGGGGACTTTGCGATCGACAACCTGAAGTTTATACCAAAATCGCGGATTTCAGATGTAGTCTATTTCAATCCAGCCGACACAGCATACCCGATCGCGTTTAACCCGCTTGAAATTTCGGACCCGTCGAGAAAGCCGAATATCTGTTCGGAAGTGATTGGGGTTTTGAAGCGAATGTTTGGAGACTCGTGGGGGCCACGGCTTGAGCACATTCTTCGTTATACCCTGCTAGCATTGCTCGACCGGCCGTCGGCGACGTTGCTTGATATTTCACGGATGCTAACAGATAAGGATTTTCGGAAAGAAACCCTGGATTATTGTCACGATGTGACGGTCTTGCAATTCTGGAAGCACGAATTTGGGCAATGGAACGAAAAACAGGTGAATGAGTCGATTGCGCCGGTACTCAATAAGGTTGGGGCGTTTACGGCGAACCCAATCATCCGGAATATTATTGGCCAGCCAAAATCATCGTTTGATATTCGGAAGATTATGGATGAAGGAAAGATTTTAGTGGTGAATCTATCCAAGGGGCTAATCGGGGAAGACAACGCGGGGATTCTAGGGGCGTTTCTAGTAACGAAAGTGCAGCTTGCGGCGATGTCGCGGTCAGATATTCCGCGGGTGGAAGACCGGCGACCGTTTTATCTCTATGTCGATGAGTTCCAGAACTTTGCGACAGATTCGTTTGCGGTGATTTTGTCCGAGGCGCGCAAATACGGCCTGAATTTGACGGTAGCGAACCAATACGTCGCGCAGATGACGGACTCGGTGCGCGATGCGGTATTTGGGAACGTGGGGACGACGATTTCCTTCCGAGTTTCGGCAGATGACGCGCCGATACTAGTAAAACAGTTCGAGCCGACCTTTGAGGCTTCAGATCTGTTGCAGCTTAATAACCGACATTTTATCATTTCGATGATTATCAATGGCGAGAAAGTACCGGCATTTTCGGCTACGACGCTTTCAATCCCGAAATCTCCAGAAGATAATTTTGACGATATTATTAAATGGTCACGCGAACATTACGCTAGGCCGCGCACGGAGGTAGAAAACGAGATTCGTGAGACAATCGAACAAAGCGAAAAATATAAAAAAGAGCTATCCGACTCTGGGCGAGAAGCTGGGGAGGCTGGCTCTAGGACTACTGGTGTTGGCTCGGTTAGCTTTGGTGCTAAAACCGAACAAAAACCGAACTTTAAATTTGTGCCAACTCCGCAAGCTGATTTGAGGCGTTCTAAAGTTAGTCCAAACGCCGCTGAAGGCAAAGAGAGATTAGGGCTAAAGGACTTGGCGAAGCTTGTCGAAGATAAGACCAGGGAAGTAAAAGAAGTTAAGAAGCCAGCCGAGAAGACTATTGAGAAGCTAGCCGTCACGCCAAAACAGACGGGTAAGAGGGAAAAGGCGCGTAAAAAGGGAAAAGCGGCGCTTAATTCCCCTCTGTCCGCCCCTGTTGCTACCCCTGTTAAAATTGAGCACCAAGAGAAAGCTGCGGTGAAAATTCAGCCAACAGAGACATTTATCGACTTGAGTAAACCAGTTAGCGATCCAGCGGATTTTGCTGGAACCGATAATTCGATGGATGGATTCCTCAGCATCAAACATAGCTAGGGAAAACCACTGAAAAATAGCCGGCCGTCAAAAAACGGCTATTTTTTGGACGTAATAGCAATCGACTTTTCCGCAGAGTTTTAATGTCGCACAATACATATTTTACGACATTAAGGTTTTGACTTTGGGATGGTTAAGTTATCGTCTAAAGCATAAGTATTATCCTGCAAAGCGAGGGAAATGCCCTAGAGCCTCTAAATATATTTTTTATAACGGGACGTTTCTCGCCTGGATTCGAAAATTTCCGCAGTCGGATTCGGCCCGGTATTTCAGTACCGGCTCCTCATCCGTGCGAAAATTTTCTCGTCTAGGGCGAAACGTCTTTATTGTTATAAAAAACACATTTAGAGGCCGCTCCTTGGTCATTTTTGCTCGAATTTGCCTAAATTTGCCGATTTGACATTTCCCCGTTTTTGTTTCCCTTTTTCGTGATTTTCCCTGTTTTTGGTGGCTTCATGCGACTATGGGTGGTATATTTTTTATTTTTAGCCCGAACAAAAACCGAACAAAAAGAGCATCAAACGGAATCGAACAAAAACCGAACAGTCTTATTTCCAGTAGGCTTTGCCCTCGAGGCGGACGTCGATATATTCGAAATCGGTGATGCCTTGGGATTCGAGGTAGTCTAGCATACGTTTGGCGTCCTCGGTGGAAACACCAGTACCGCGGTCGATAGTAGTTTTGACGAAGCCGGTTTTGCCGTCTAGATAAAAATCGATCTCGCGGACGGCGCCAGCAGGGATTACGGCTTTGACTGGCACGAGGCCAAGAGCGCGAAAATCGACTTCGGCTTGGCCAATGTAGTCTTTCATACGGCTGGTCACCATGCTACCCGAAATTGCATCTTCGTCAATAATTTCAATGGTTGGCTTATAGGTAACTGTGGTAGAGGGAGAATCCGAGACTTGGTCTTCTTGTGATTCCCTTTTTGATAAGATGACACCAAAACCGATGATGCTCGCGAAAACGAGTAAAATGCCCAAGATGGTGACGACCAGCCGAAAAGTCTGTTTTTTGCGGATTTTTTCGTGAGCGGCGGTGCGTTCGGAGGCTTTTTCCAGCTGTTCCCTGCGCCCAGGAATGGTGCGACCAGATTTTAAGCTGGAGCGCCGGTTTTCCTTGCGGCGGGCTAATTTCGGGGGGTTATTCTCGCTCATCATTCTCCCCTAAAATAATCTTGGCAAGACGCAAGGCAGCGTCGGCGCGAGCCTCTTCGTGGAAACGATCGGCCATATCAGCGCGGAGTCTTGGTGATTTGACGAGGTGACGGATTTCGTCTAGCAATTTTGAAGGATTTTTCATCATTTCGGAATCTTTAACCATGCTAACTGCACCGGCGTCCAAGAGACGTTCGGCGTTACGAAGTTGATGACTACCAGGTAAGACTTCAAACGGAACTAGAATAACGGCTTTTTTAAGGGCGGCGAGTTCAGCAATAGTAGTGGCACCAGCGCGTGAAACTACCACGTCGGCAGCGCCCATCAGCTCGTTCATAGTGGTGTTGAACTCCCACATCCGGAAGTTAGATTCAAGATTGGCATGGTCCCAGTTTTCGTAGTCCTTGAGGTCAATCATGTCTTCATAATGTTTGCGCCCAGCCACCAAACCAACCGAAGTGAACTTTAAAAGTTCTGGCAAGATAAGACGAGTGATATTGTTAAGATTCTCTGAACCTTGGGAACCGCCAGTAATGACTACGAGAGGCTTTTCAGCATTGAATGAAAAAGCTTTTTTAAGCGAGGCGGTTCTGGCTGGGGTGACGGCTTTAAACTCTGGACTAACTGGAATGCCGGTCCAAATATAATTAGGGTGCTTTTTCTTGATTTCGTCTGAAATCGGCATGCCAAAAGCAACGTATTTAGCCTTTTTCATAAGCAGACGGTTAGCAAGTCCGGCAACAGTGTCTGATTCATGAATAATATATGGTATTTTGAAGAGTTTTGCGATTAGGCCGACCGGCAGGCAGACATATCCGCCTTTAAGAAAAATAATGTTTGGGCGGTTTTTTGGTAAAATAAGGCGAAAAAAACTTACGATAATACCCGTGATAAAGCTGAAAAAACCGAAAATGTTACCAAAAATAATTTCTTTAATAGTGATGTCAAGATGAGCAAGATAATCGTGGAAGCCCCAACCAGAATAGCGGTGGAATTTGCCCGCAGGAATGCGATGAACCTTAAAATGCGTGGAAATGCCTAGCTCTGTGGTGAGTTTGGTGACATTTTTATAATATTTAGGGTCAGTCCAAAAACTGATTTGGCTGCGTGGTCGGAGTTCTAAAATCTCACGAACGACGGCGACGGCTGGAGTAATGTGACCCCCCGAGCCTCCCCCTACTACTAATATCTTCATGGTTTATTCCTTCTCTACTAGTATAACATGAAATCTGCAAAACGAGGCCTAAAGCAAAAGCAATAAAGAGCATACTGGTGCCGCCATAGGAGAGGAGCGGGAGAGTAATGCCGGTGACTGGGACGAGGCCGGTCATGGCCATAATATTAACGGCGACTTGAGCGAGGGTCCAAGAAAAGACGCCGACGACCAGGATGCGTTGGTCGGGTGAAGCGGTATGGTCGGCAACTTTTAACATACGGATGAGTAGCGCGCCGAAAACTGCAATAATAGCGAAGAGGCCGACGAAGCCGAAAGTTTCGCCCATGATGGCGAAAACTGAATCGTTGATGGACTCTGGGAGATAACCGGTGGCTTGGACAGAATTACCGATGCCGACGCCGAAAAAGCCGCCAGTGCCGATGGCGAGCATGGCGTTTTCAATGTGATAAGTCGAATCGGTGACTTCGGCGCCTTGGATAGTGTCGAGCCAAGCGTAGATGCGCTCCATGCGATGCGAAGAAGTAGCCACGGCGCCGATGGCAACGGTGAAAACGACGGCTAACATGATGAGATATTGTTTAGCGGGAACGCCAGCGACGAGGAGCGTGCCAAAGATGATCGCTATGATGGCGACGCCGGTGCCGAGGTCGCCTTGAGCGATTACGACGAAAAATAGCGAAGCGCCAGCGACGATAATAAGTGGTAACCAAAATTCGCGGAACTGCCCAATGGTTCCCTCCTCTTTTTTACGAGCGAGAAAATCGGCGAGGTAGATGACAAGGGCAAGTTTCAAAAGTTCGGCGGGTTGGAAACTCATGAAACCGAGGTTAAACCAGCGACATTCGCCGAGCTCACATTTGGCCAGCGATGAGCCGGCGAGAGATAAAACCCATAGCAAAGCCGACAGGCTTAAAGCGACGATTATGATGGGCTTGGCAAATTTTTTGACATATTTGTATGGAATGACTTTAAAACTTAAAAAGAAGGCTGCGAGAGAGATAGCAACGGAGCGAAGCTGGCCGATGAAAAAGTAGTTAGCATCGTAATTAGCGCCGTAGGCGTTGTTTAAAACGTTGGCGCGCATCGGGCCGATAGCATAAATTACGATGAGGCCAAGCACCATGAGGCCTAAAGTCGCAAATAAAATCACTAGATCAGATTTATGTTTTCTCATATTGCTCCGCCCACGGCAGCAATAAATACTCCCAGGATAGCGAAAACGCCAGCGACAATCCAAAAGCGCATCACTATCTTGGCTTCGCCCCAGCCTTTGGCTTCAAGGTGATGATGGAGTGGCGCAGAGATAAAAATCTTGCGATGGAAGAATTTTTTGCTGAAAAGCTGAATCAAGCTGGAGCCAGCCTCAACTACAAAAGGCAAGCCAATAACTGGAAGCAGCAAGAAAGAATTTGTCATCATGGCGACGACGCCGAGCCCCGCACCAAGCGCGAAAGAGCCGGTGTCTCCCATCATGAAACGAGCCGGCGGGACGTTGAACCAAATATAGCTCAAAAGCCAACCGACGACCGTCATGCAGAAGCCAAAGAGCAGAATGTTACCTTGAAAGAGAGCGATAACGCCATAAGCGCCATAAGACATCATAGCAAGACCACCAGAAAGGCCGTCGAGACCGTCGGTGATGTTAACGGCGTTTGAGGTGGCGACGACAGCGAAAGCAAAAATTGCGATCATGCCAACAATGCCAACTTCGAAATCGCCGAGGAATGGAATCAAAATTGTAGTCCAGCCGAGTTTAACGGCAAAGAACCAGCCTAGAGCAACGCCAACGATAGTAATCAAGAAAAACTTGACTGGGCCACGCAAGCCAGCCGCACCGCGGCCACTGCCAAAAATGTTGATGGCGTCATCAATAACACCGACGAATGAACCACCAAGAAAGCCAACTAGCGGTAGCCAAGTTTGTCCGCGGTCTAAATTGAAAATCCAGGTGACGATGGTCACAGCAACGATGCCAATAAGCCCTGCCATGGTCGGAAAAGTACGTTTGAACTTATGTGCGTGGAGCTTAGTCATGATGGGCAAATCTTTGCCATCGACAGTTTTTTGCTTTTGTTTTTTCCAAAAATGATATTTATAAGCAAAATGTGTGTAAATTGGGGTGAGCATCATGGAAAACAAAAACCCGGCGAGCGCCAGAAGTAAACCATAAAAGATTTCGTCATTAATTGTCATAAGTATATTATAGCACAGGTTTAATTTTGAGATATTTTATTACGTAATTTGAGAGCGAGTCGAAGAGGTTTTGAGCTTCCCCGCCAGAGAGAGCTTGCCCTTCACCCCACATTTTAACCATAATAACATATTCGGGCAATTCCCCTTCTGAGCCAACAAAACCGATGTAAGAGCCGACGAGATTGCTCATGGTGTCATCGTAGGCGCCGTTGACGACAACCTGGGCAGTACCGGACTTGCCGCCGATGGCATAACCTGGCTTATCGATGCCGCTTCGGACTTTATAGTTACGGTTATTGATGAGCATGTCGCGCATGGTGGCAGAAGTTTCATCGCTTAAAATCTTGTCTTCGACTTTTTCACTATCAATCGGGATGATTTCGTTGTTTTCCAAGGTACCTTTAACGATGGTTGGGGTGCGCCAATAACCGCCGTTAACAACGGCCGAAAAAGCCGTGGCGGTTTGGATCATGGTGGCAGAAAGGTTCTGGCCGAAGGTCATGTTAGCATAGGCGGCGTTAAGGCCGTAGATTTCGGCGTGGGGGTCCCAGATGAAGCCTTCGGCTTCGATTAGCTCAATGCCAGTGGCTTGGCCAAGGCGAAACTTATCATAATAATAATGGTAAAGCCGTTCGCGACCAGTGGCGGTGATCTCATCTGGATTATCGCCCAGGAACTTCAGCGCTTGAATCGAGCCGACGTTAAGCGACCAATACAAGGCTTGTTTCATGGTAAGTGTTTGATTATTAAGGGTGGCGCGCTGCTCGGCGTTCCAAATTTTATTGCCATCGACTTCGGTGTATGGGGTGTTAAAATAGGTGGTGTCGGCGGTCATTTTTTCCTCGTTAATGGCAGCCGAGAAGGTGAAGTTTTTGAAAATGGAGGCTGGCTCGTAAGGGACTTCGGTGACTTGATTAATGTAGGCGCTGGCGTCTTTGACTTGGCCGTAGTTGGCGGGATCATAATTGGGAAGGCTAGTCATAGCTATGACCTCGCCGGTATTTGGGTTCATGACGAGGACGGCGGCATTGGTGGCGGCAGTATTTTCAATATGGGTGGCGGCGATTTCTTCGATTCCCTTTTCCAAACCGCGGTCCACGGAGAGGACGACGTCTTTGCCGTCTTCGGCGGGGATTTTAATGTTGTCGGTGCCGATGGAAAGCGCAACATTGTTGACATCAGAGATGGTCTTTAAGAGCCCGTCTGTACCAGAGAGGAGCTTATTGAGTGAGCCTTCGACGCCATATTGCCCGATACCGTCGGCGTTGACAAAACCAAGCAGAGTCGAGCCCATTTCGCCTTCTGGATAAACGCGCTGGTTGCCTTTCTTTAGCCAGACGCTCGAAACTTCGGCTTCAGCGATTTTAGTAGCGATGGAATATGGAATGTTTTTGGCGACGACGTAGTAGCGGAGACCTTCTATATTATATATATCATCGAGATTGGCTGTGATATAATCTTTGGCGTAAGTTTCAAGAACTTGTTTAATTTCGTCCTTTTTAGTAACGGCTGGGTCGATGATAACTTGATAAACGGTTTGATTCATGACGACTGGGGTCGGTTCGGAGCCGTCCATCATGTAAATCTCGCCACGCTTGGCAGTGATGGTCTCGAGCAAAGTGTGCTGTTCGTTGGCTTTAGCGACCCAAGCGTCATGCTCGATAATTTGGATAGCAAAAAGTCGCACGGCGATGATCGCTAATGCGACTAAGGTGACGGTTTTAAGAATTTGAATGCGAGAAAATTTTTTCGGCATAATATATATTATACCATTTTTAATCAGTAGCGTAACCGGTAACAATGGAGTCTTCCATAACGGCAGCAACGGTACTGTTTTTGGCAGCAGCGACGGAAGTTAGTCGAGCTTTTTCGACTGCAAGATCGTCGCGGCGTGCGGTCATTTCGGTGATTTCGGATTCAACCGCGGAGATTTCATAATCAAAGCTGGTGGCCTTGGTGCCCTCGGCCACATAAATTAGGCCAAAAACTAATGTTAAGAGGCTAACGATGACGATTTGAGAAATCGAACCTAAACTCCTTCTAGCGACGCGGACGGTATTGTGGCCACGCGTAAAGCTAACTCCTGGACTTCGCCTTGTAACATAAGTTTGATTTAACATTTTTATTTTTCCTCGCTTGTTTTTATTTTCTAAAATTATTCTTCTTAGTCCGGGGCGTCTGGATAGCAGAGCTATAAGTAACCATTCAGACGGAGCCCGGGAAGGTCATACACTTCACACTCTCTGTGAAAACTCTATATTTATTTGGCGGGCTACAAAAAGCCCATGTCGCAGTTATTTAATTCTGATTTGGCTTTTTTGGTGGCGGGGCGACTGTGACGCCCCGCCCAGTGCGCGTATTTTTATGCTATTTCTAGCGGAAATTGACCTTGATGGTCTGTTTGCGAGATTTGTTCGCAACTACGATTTGCTTTGGCATTTTATAACTCCTTTGTTTTATGTTTTTATTTTTATCAATTCCGCACAGCTACTCGCAGTTTAGCGCTTCTAGCGCGCGGGTTGATAACTAACTCCTGATTTTCCGCAACGATTGGCTTTTTAGTCTTTAAGGTCAGTTCAGATTCTTCGCCGTGGCTCGAGGCTTCTTTGAAAAAGTCTTTAACCAGGCGGTCTTCGAGACTATGGAAAGTGATTAGACCGAGGCGGCCGTTTTTGTCCAGTAGTTTCGGGAGGAGCGGAAGGGTCTTTTCGATTTCCCCTAGCTCGTCGTTCACTACGATACGAATGGCCTGAAAGATTTTAGTGGCGGGATGGATGTGAGAATATTTTGACTTTGACGCAATGAGTTCGGCGAGCTCTTTCGTGGTTTTTACGGGACGATGAGTGACTATTTCCCTTGCGAGCATTTTTGCACGACCAGGCTTTTCTTCGCCGTACCTTACAAAAATCTCGGCAAGGTCCCGTTCGCTATATTTATTAACGATAGTTTCAGCTGTTAAAGCTTGCTTTCGGTCCATCCGCATGTCTAGCGGGCCATCGTTTTTGAACGAAAAACCGCGCTCTTTCATGTCTAGTTGCGGAGAAGAAACTCCAAAATCTGCCAGTATTATATCGAAAGTTTTTCCACACTCAATTAACTGCAGCACTGCGCCATAAAAATCTTCGTGCATGATGGTTGTTTCGGGCGGGAATTTTGCACTTAAATGCTTTATTGCAAAATCGTCGCGGTCAACCAGCACGGAATCTTTATAATTCAGTGTCACATCCAAAATTGACTTAGCGTGTCCGCCATAGCCAGCCGTGAGATCTAGATATTTCTCACCAGGTTGCGGGGACAAATTCGCCATCACTTCCGGTAGTAACACAGGTATATGTAGTTTCTCCATACCTATATTATACACTGTTTGAGACCGTTCAACTAGAAACTTGGCGTGTTTGTTTCTGTTTGATTTTTGTTTGATTTCACAATTAATCTACCACGATTTTTGACCTGCGCTAGGCAAATCATAGAATCGTAGCCGTTGAGAGACTTATTGTGTATTGGTCTTTCGACCATAGAGTTTTATTGGGAGGTGTGTTAACATAATGTGCACACGATTTTGGTTACGCATCTCGCTTAAAGGGTTAATGCGCGCCCAGCTCCTAGTTGGTCGGCCTCAAACGTTTTTAATGTGCGTTTTTGTTTGTGGTTTTTGTAATTATTTCCACTAAATTAAGTTTAGTATATTTTTTTATAAAAAGCAAGAGCTTTTTTAGACTTTTTTAAAGTTTATGGTTTTGCACCAATGTGGAAAAGTTTCCCTTGATTTTTTGGCTGATTGTGTTGTAAAAACCGAACAGACAGATTTTGATAGGTGTGGTATAATGAAGGAAATAAGTGAGGAAAATTATGGAAAATAATAGTGAACCGTTTGATGTGTTTCTGTGGGCGAACGAGATTGATGAGGTGAAAAATAACGTTTCGGCGGAGCTGTTTTTGTTTAATAAAAATTACACGCCGTATAAGATTAAGTATTCCGATAAGCTGACTGGGGCAGTCAAGGCGATGTTCATGCAGGAGGCCGTGTCGTTTATTATTACTGAGGCGGATAAGGGACTGGAGTGTCGCGAATATGAGAAGGCGGACGGCGAGGAAAAAGTGATTTATCGTACTTCCCTGTCTAAAGTTGGGCGGGCGGAGACGCTGATTCATCTGATTGAAAATGAGTACAAGGATATTGATTATTTTTCGGAGAACGAATACGATTTTAAGAAGGTAAAGGGGATTATTGCGAAATTTACGTATCCAGGTGGAGATGACGGAGTAAAGACATTTTATATTGCGAAATTACTACCGGCGTCTTCGGCCTTAAAAGGGGCGACATCTTGGGAGATTAATGGCGAGAGCTTTGAGCCGTTTTCGGCGGAAATTGCGCTCAAAATGCCAGATGATAATCAGGTGGCGATTGTGGACGGGACGATCGTTGTGTTTAATCAGGCGAAATTTGAAAATTTGTTCCAATATGATTTTAAGTCGCAGGTGATTGCGGAGGCGAAGGCGAAAGAATTGACCGAGAAATATAAGTTGTCGTTTGCGGAAGGGTTGACGCTCGACGCGTTGCTCGCAGACAAGAAACCGATTCTGAAAAAAGTGCAGGCGATGGATATTGCGGAAGAGATGCCGCAAGATAAGTTGCTTGAGTATGCGGACGAGATGCAGCTGGAGCTGATGACGGATGATGATGGGTCGATTATAATTATGGATGACAAGGACCTCACGATGTTCGTGAATTTGCTCAACGAGGATTATTATGTATCTCCGGTGAATGGAAGGCGGTACGAGATTAAGTCGAAGAAGTTGCTTGGCGAGCCGGATGGCGAGCCGCCGCGGGGTTAATTATAATTCGGCGTAGGGGAGGTCCACGAAGTCGGATTCGCCAAGGGTTTCGAAAGTTTTCTTGAGGTCGGACTTGACGGATTCGACAGAGTCGGTTTGGTTCAAAACAGATTCGATTTTGGCGTAAATTTCGTTTCGGCCGTCAATTTCGTCGAGATGGATAACAGTTCCCTCACCCATCTCCAAAGTTTGGCGGCGGCGGGAGACTTCGCCGATTTGTTTAAAGCCAAGTTGGAGAATCGTGTTGGCGGCACTGGTGTAGTCTTCAACAGGAGTTTTCTCAATGATGTCGACGCCGGAGTCCTCAATGTGACGGCGAAGGATCAGGTAGTATTTTGGCGGTTCGTCGACGGCTTTTAAGTCGGTCCGCATAACGAGGCGCGGAAGATTCATACCGTGTTTAAAGCCGCGCGGAGCATAAACGCGGTCATGTTGCCAATAAATTGCGCCAAAATCCATGTCAATATCATTCAGTTTGTCTTCGAATTTATCACGGTTATTTAGCTTGGCCTTTAAGATAATCTTCTTCATGCTTCAATTATATCACATATTCTGGCCTCAACGGAGCGGGTGCTGTTCCACTCGTTCTCGACAGGCTTGATGAGAAAATCGTAAGTTTCGTCGGTATAGAGGCCGCTGAGCCATTTTTCGGGGGCGAAGAAGGCTACGCATTTGATGATTTTGCCGGATTTATCTCTGATATCGAGGCGGAGATGTTGGCCTTTGTCGCCCATGTGCTTAGTTTCTACGATGGTGGCGTTTTTAATCCTAAAAATCGGCTCTTCGTTTCCGGCGCCAAAAGGCTCGAGTAGTTTTAGGTCGTCGAGAAAGTCCAGAGTGAAGTCCGCTAGCGTTTCGGTTTCGAGGTCGGTAGTAGCGTTAAAATATCTCTCTTGGTTTTTAAGATTTAAGCTGTCATAATAGGCGTTGATTTTTTCGCGGAAAGCGTAAAGATTTTTCTGTTCGACGCGGACACCAGCCGCAGCGGCGTGACCACCACCACTAATAATGATGTCTTTTACAGCGTTCAGGGCATCGGCGAGGCTAAAATCGCCGAAGCTGCGGCCGGAACCTTTAAAAATGCCGTTTTCCACCTCTGTTAGAACAAAGGCTGGTTTATGATAAGTCTCGACGAGGCGGCCGGCGACGATGCCGATAATTCCCTCGTGCCAGTTGCCGGTTTCGATGATGACGGGGGTGTCTTTGGGGCCGGATTTGGCGATTTCCTCGACGGCGGCTTTTTGCTCGGTACGGCGAGCCTTGTTGAGTTCTTCGAGCTTTTTGGCAAGTTTGGCAGCTTCGGCACTAGATTTGGTACGGAGAACGTTCAGAGAGAGTTCGGCGGTCTCGAGACGGCCGGCGGCGTTAAGGCGAGGGCCGATCTGAAAGCCGATAGATTCAGAGGTGATTTTGGTCACTTTGGCATTTTTCATAATTTCTTTGAGGCCGGGGCGGCGGGTTTTCTTGAGGACTTTAATGCCGCAGAAGCCGAGGATGCGGTTTTCGCCAGTTAAGAGCATCTGGTCGCAAATAGTACCGAGGAGAACGAGGTCAAGAAGCCATTTTTCCTGACCATTTTTGATAAGGTTTGCGTTTTTCAAAGCCTCGGCAAGTTTAAAGGCAACGCCGACGCCGGCGAGGTCTCTTAGTTTTTCGGGGCCTTTGTAGTCTTTCCTTTTAGGGTTGATTACGGCGACCGCCTCGGGGAGCGTTTCGTCACATTCGTGGTGGTCCGTGATAATCGTATCAATTTTTTGTTCAGTTAACTCCTCTATAATCGCGTGATTTTTAGAGCCACAGTCGACCGTAATGACAAGTTTAACTTGGTCTTTGACGGCTTTTTTAATCAGGCGCGGGCTCATACCGTAGCCGTCGATAAAGCGGTCTGGGAGCATGATTGCGAGGTTTTCGGGCTTGGCGCCAGCTAAGATTAAGGCGTTCTCCATCAGAGCACTGGCGGTAACACCGTCAACGTCGTAGTCGCCGTAAAT
>JAFSNI010000022.1 GCA_017447485.1 Candidatus Saccharimonadota bacterium | reverse complement strand
TCAGTTTGGATGAAAAGTTAATTAGCATACTTGTGAAAGCTGCGCCCTCATTTCGGTCATGTGCGGTAATAGCACCTTCCATCGTTACCTTCTTTGGCGCCCCAACCGAAAACAATTTAGAGATTGCTGCTGGCACCGCATCATGCGCGGCAAACGGCTTCAAAATCGCTACCGCTGCCACGGCCGAACCAATTGCTACCAAAATCAAAATTATTGCCGCAATCAAAATTGGCTTCTTCGATTTCTTCTGCGGCTCTATGACCGGCTGCGCCGGCTGCTCTACTGGTATCGGTTGTCCTACCAGTGCCGGTTGTTCCGCTGGTTGGCTAATCACTGGCTCTGCCGGCTCCGCTGGCACCACCGGGTTTAACGGGTTCGGCGTTCCCGTAGGGTTTTCATCCATAAAAACTCCTTTACATTAATAATTCTTATGCTTATTTTAACATAAATATGATAAAATCGTAAGTATGAATGATTTTGTAATCTCAAATATTAAAGCTAGGCAAGTTTTAGACTCGCGCGGCAACCCTACAGTTGAAGCCGAGGTCTTTTTGGAAAATGGCGGTTATGGCCGCGCCATTGTGCCGTCTGGCGCTTCGACCGGTTCCGGCGAAGCTTTAGAGCTTCGCGACGGTGATAAAGATCGTTACGATGGTAAAGGTGTCTTGAAAGCGGTCTGGAACGTAAATTCTAAAATTAAAGACGTCTTGGTCGGCAATTCTTCAGACCAGAGTTTTGTGGACAACATGATGAGAAATTTGGACGGCACAGAGAACAAATCCAGCCTCGGTGCCAACGCGATTTTGGCGGTATCTCTGGCCAACGCTAAAGCGAACGCCCGCGCCTATCGCCTGCCATTTTACCGCTACGTGGCGGAACTCGCAGGAACGCTTGACGAAATGTCAATTCCAATGCCAATGATGAACGTCATGAACGGCGGCGAGCACGCAGCCTGGGCGACCGATTTTCAAGAATATATGATTGTCCCGCGTTCTGCCGGCAACATTGCGGATGCCGTGCGGATGGGGGCAGAAGTCTTTCATGCACTTAAAACTGTTTTGAAAGAAAAGGGCTATCCAACTACGGTTGGCGATGAAGGCGGCTATGCTCCGAAAGTTAAAGATGGCAACAACGAGCCACTGGAACTGATTAAACTCGCGACTGCAAAAGCCGGCTATGATTTCGGCAAAGACATCGCTATTGCAATGGATATTGCCGCTAGCGAATTTTACGTTGATGAGCCTGCCGACCCGCCATATCAAGACGGCCGTTATGTCTTGAAGACCAACGGTGACTGGAAAACCGCCGCGGACATGATTAACTGGTATGAGTGGATTGTCGATAACTATCCAGTCATTTCTATTGAAGACGGTCTAGCTGAAAACGATTGGAAAAATTGGAAAATTATGACCGAACGCCTAGGCGGCCACGTTCAACTAGTTGGCGACGACTTGTTCGTCACGAACACCAAGTTGCTAGAAAAAGGCATTAACGAAAAAGTCGCCAACGCAATTTTAATTAAGCCGAACCAAATTGGCACGCTGAGCGAAACTATTGAGGCGGTACTCATGGCTAAAAATGCTGGTTATAAAACCGTGATGTCTCATCGTTCTGGCGAAACTGAAGACGTTTCTATCGCGCATCTCGCTGTTGGCCTCGGCACTGGCCAAATCAAGACTGGTTCCCTCTCGCGTTCCGAGCGCATCGCCAAATATAACGAGCTTATTCGCATCGCGGAATTAGATTCTAGGCTTGGTCTAGCTTAGACGCCTCGCGAAATCCATCGTAAAAGTTTTCGGAAATTTTTGGATGCCCAATTTTATTGGCAGCCTTCACGACTTCATTCACGTCGTCTGTGATTTTAAAAATCTTTGTATCGCGCGCCGCAATCACGCCAAGATCCAGCATCTTGCGGATAATTCGATCAAAATTCTTCCAATAATTTTTTCCGACTAAAAACACTGGCATCTTTGGCATCTTGCCCTCTTGCATCAGGCATAAAATCTCGGAAAGTTCATCCATAGTGCCAAACCCACCCGGGAAAAACACAAAAACCTTTGCCGCCATCGCCAGTGCCACTTTGCGCGCAAAAAAGTATTCAAAAGTTAGGCAATCCGTAAGATATGGATTTGGGAATTGCTCGTGCTTCAAAGTAATATTTAGCCCAATCGTCCGCCCACCAATCTCATAAGCTCCATGCGAGGCTGCTTCCATAATCCCCGGCCCACCACCAGTGATTACCGTGTGGCCATTTTTTGCTAACAACCCGCCCAGCTCATAAGCTTTTTTGCAATATTTATGGTCTTGTGGTAATCTCGCCGACCCGAAAATCGTCACGCCTTGCGGGAACGACCGCACGATCGTTAATCCTTGCCCCAAATCTTTAGCATAAGCATTCGCCCGCTCCACATCGGCAATAGATAATCTTTTCAACAACTCTTCTTCAGTTTTTAGCATTTTTCCTCCACATATATTATATATATCACAATTTCTGGATCGGCATCGGGTGCAACTCTTCGTTCCCGGTCAAAATCCCGCGCGAAGCGCCAATCTTTTTAACCACCGCCGTGGAATTAGCTGAAGCAAAAATCAAAGATTGTCGGAAGCTCTTCCCAGAAGCAAATTTAGCCAAAAATCCCGAACCAAACGCATCCCCCGCGCCCGTCGCATCTTTCACCTTGGCATCTTCATAAATCCCAAACCGATAAACTTCTCCTGTGACACGATTTCCTGCGATCCCACCCATCGGCCCATCCGTAATAATCGCAATCGGCACGTAATTATTTAAATGATATAGTAGCTCCGATAAAATCACACCCGGCACAATCCGCGCCGCCTCGGCCTTATTAACCAAAAGCACATCCACATCTTGAAGCAGCCCAATCAGCTTTTTATTTTGGTCAAGCTCCTTAACGCCCGGGTTAAACATCACTTTTATCCCCATCTCGTGGGCTTTTTCAAAAAACCTCAAGCAGGTGTTCATGTCGCCGCGCAAAGTTGTTACGTAGAGCCAATCTGGCTGAATCAACTCCAGGTCGTCCGCTGAAAAATTATCAAATTTCTCACTCGCTCCGCGGTAAGTCAAAATCGTCCTTTCGCCACTTTTTGAATCTAGCAGTATCACCGAACTCCCAGTGGCTTTAGTTGTCTCATAGTCAACATAGCTACTGTCGATTCCCTCGCGATCTAGAACTCGAAAAATCGCCTGCCCAGCCGGGTCGCGCGCCACATTCCCCATCAAAATCGCTTCGTGCCCATTCCTCGCAAAAGTAGTGGCCGAGTTAATTCCCCCGCCCCCCACTTCATAACAAAATTTGTCAATATCAACTTTTGACCCCACCAAAACTTTGCCAAAAATCGCACCCCCACCAATCTCCGTCGGCCTGAGATCGTCGTGGTCAATCAAGTATATGTCCTGCAAAGCTGACCCTAAAGATACAATCCGCGCCATTACAACACCACTCCGTTCTTATCAATTTCCGCCACCAGCTCATCAAACACCTGTGCCGGATTTTCCGCCGTGGCCAGCACTGACCCGACGTTAATCACGTCAAGATCCGCGTGCGCCAAGGCCCGAATATTCGTCATGTTCGCTCCGCCGTCCCAAGAAATCTCTAGCTCCGGCTTCATGTTCCGAATTAGCTGGATTTTCTCCATTTGCATTAAATCCGCCGGCGAGCCTTGCACGCCAGGTTGCCCTGCCAAAATCAGCACATGGTCAACCGCATCAATATATTGTTTCACAACGCCTGGGAAAGTCGGTGGCAGTAATGCCAAGCCAGTTTTAATGTCGTTTTTCTTTAGCTCTTCAAAAATCGGCAGCAAATTTTCCCCTGCCTCCGCGTGTAAAATACACAGCGATGGGTTTAACTTCAAAATTGTATCAACGTGTTCAGACGGCTTCGCCACCATCAAGTGCAAATCCGCCTCCCAGTTTTTCGGCCACCACACGTTCGTAATGTCCAGCGTCGTGGTTGGCACAAATATCCCGTCCGCAATGTCAATTTGCACCCGCCGCGTAAACACGTTAATTCGTTCAATTTGGTTGCGATAATCAACTTTATTGTCGGTTAAGATTGCCGGCACAATCGATACAGTTCTAATCATAATCCTCCCTTTCGTCTAATCGATTAATTCTACGCACACGGCGCTCTAGCGGCTCAAAATTCGTCTCAAGAAACGCCAGCGCCACCTGCTTCATTTGTTCAATATCCATAAAATGTGCCGATAGACATAAAACATTCGCATCGTCATGCTCGCGCGCTAGCCGTGCCGACTCCACCGAGCCACAATTTGCCGCCCGCACACCTCTAAAGCGGTTAGCTTGCATTGTCATACCATGCGCCGAGTCACAAATCAAGATTCCGCGCGAACCCAAGTTCTCGCGTACCGCTTTAGCAACTTCAATCGCGGCGTCATTAAAGTCAAGATTGTTTAATCCGCCTTCTGACCCCTGTTCTTTTACATCATAAGATTTTTCAATCAAAAACCCGGCGAGCTCAACTTTTTTGTCTAATCCTTTATAATCCGCGCCGATAAAAACTTCCATACTATTTTTCCTTACTATAATCCACCGCAAGTTCCACTAAACGGTTTGAATATCCCCATTCGTTATCATACCAAGCCACCACTTTGACCAAATTACCGCCTACTACGTCAAGAAGTGGCAAATCCACAATGCAAGAATGTGGATCGCCGATAAAATCAGACGACACCAGCTCTTCTTCCGTCACGCCGATAATGTCTTCATAATATGGCTCACTCGCCACATCCTTAAAAACTTTTGCGAGCTCCTCCTTGGTAGTATCACGCTTCAAGACCGCCGTAATATCAGAAAGCGAAACCACTGGCGTTGGCACGCGCACAGAAATACCATTGAATTTTCCTTGGATGCTCGGGATGGTTAGCCCCGTAGCTTTAGCGGCGCCGGTCGTGGTCGGCACAATATTCTCAGCTGCCGACCTCGCTTCGCGCAAGTCCTTCGCTGGCGCATCAAGGATTCTTTGCGAGCCAGTATAAGAATGCACTGTCGTCATCATGGCTTTTTCAATTCCAAATTCATCTTCCAAAACTTTGATAATCGGTGCAATGCAGTTGGTCGTGCAAGATGCATTTGACAAAATCACGTCGCCGTCGTCAATATTTTCTTCATTCACGCCAATCACGATTGTCTTTGCGCCTTCACCCTTGGCTGGCGCCGAAATAATCACGCGCTTTGCGCCCGCTTCAAGGTGCGCCTTGGCCAGCTCTGGATCCGTAAAGAAACCAGTCGATTCAATCACCACGTCAACATCCAAGTCTTTCCACGGCAATTTTACCGGCTCTTTTTCGGCGTAAACCGGGATCTTTTTGCCGTCAACAACAATAAACCCTTCTTCAGATTCAACTTTTCTGTCATAAGTTCCATAGGAGGAATCGTATTTCAAAAGATGCGCCAAAGTTTTCGCGTCGGTGATGTCGTTAATCGCGACTACTTCTGCATCTTTGCGTTCACCTAAAATTTTAAACGCATTCCGGCCAATCCGCCCAAAACCGTTTATTGCCACCTTAATCATTTTTTCCTCCTAAAAAATCTACTTACACTAATTATAGCATAAGTAGAATAAAATTGTTTTACAATTTTTAGCGCGCGAAGTGCGCAAAGGCGCGGTTCGCTTCAGCCATGCGGTGGCAATCTTCCTTCTTCTTGAAGGCAGCGCCGGTTTCGTTATAAGCATCAACGATTTCCGCTTCAAGGCGCTTGGCATATGGCATGCCAGAACGCGCACGCGCCGCTTGCACCATCCAAGTAAAGGCAAAGTGCATCTGGCGGTGACCCTGAATTGGGAACGGAATTTGGTAGTTCGCACCACCAACGCGGCGAGACTTCACTTCAAAATCTGGCGACACGTTCGCGATAGCTTTTTCCAAAACTTCCACCGGGTTTTCCGACTTCAATTTTTTAGCGGCGCCCTCAATCGCAGAATAAACCGCACGTTCAGCAACCTGTTTCTTGCCGTCCAGCATCGACTTGTTAATCAATCTCTGGACATAAACTGATTGATATTTGCGATCTGGAGAGACTTTTCTTTCCAAAGATTTAGTAGTTTTGCGTGGCATAATTACTTACCCTCCTTCTTGGCGCCGTATTTCGAACGACCCTGCTTGCGGCCATTAACGCCTTGCAGATCCAAAGTCCCGCGCACAATGTGATAACGCACACCTGGAAGATCTGGTACACGACCACCGCGCACCAAGACCACTGCGTGCTCCTGCAGGTTATGACCTTCGCCGCCGATATAAGCCCAAACTTCCTGACCGTTAGTAAGACGCACGCGCGCGACTTTCCGCATAGCGGAGTTTGGTTTCTTCGGGGTTTTCGTAGTTACTTTAATACAAACACCGCGCTTTAATGGCGCTGCTTTCTCATAGCGCTTGGTCTTCAAGGTGTTGATGATAGAACCAAGAGCTGGAGATTTGGATTTCTTCGCTGCCTTTTTGCGAGGCTTGCGAATCAACTGATTGATAGTTGGCATTCAAAATTCCTTACTATATATTATATATATATTATATTGCCCCGTTTGCCAGTACAGCAATAACAAACGAGATGAAACTCTTTAGCTAATTATAGCACTATTTGTTTACTTTGACAAGATAATCCAAGGTTTTTTCAATCACCATGCGGTTTCGGATGTCCATCTTAACGTTCGGGTCCTTCAACGATTTCAAAGCCTCTGGGGATTTCTTATAAACATCTTTTAGCTCGGCAATTTTAGCCGCCACCAAATCGTCTGAAACCGTGATTTTTTCCGCGATTGCTAAGTTTTGCAAAACCAGCGAGCCTTTAACACGCTCCCCGGCGACTTCGCGCGCTTTCTTCTCCCAGGATTCAAGTGTCTCGCCCGCGCGCTCTAGATACTGTTCAAAACCCATGCCCATGCTCTCGGCATTACGGTTCAAATCTTCGCGCATCATTCGCATCTGGTCATCAATCAAAATCTCCGGCGCCGTTACGGTTGACTTTTTCACGAGCGCTTCAACCAAATCGTTTTTGTATTTCTCAAGGTTCTGATGCTCGGCTTGCATTTCGAGATTTTTCTTAATGTCAGCCTTCAAAGCCTTAAGGTCATCGAACGGCCCGCACTTCTTTGCGAGTTCATCGTTAATTTCTGGTTTCACAACCTCATTAACCTGTTTTAGTAAAACCTCAAACACGGTCTTCGCGCCCGCGAGGTCTTTCATACCGTAATCTTTCGGGAAAGTTAGCTCAAGGTTAAACTTATCGCCCGGCTCGTGCCCCACAATTCCCTCTTCAAACCCCGGAATAAAGGTCTTTGAGCCTAGCGCCAGCTTGTAGTCTTTTGCTGAGCCGCCTTCAAAAGCTTTGCCGTCTTTCTTGCCCACAAAATCAATCACAACTTCGTCGGTCAACTTTGCTGCTCGCTTAGTAACTTTTTTCTCCGCAAAAGACGACGCCAAGTTTTCTAGCACCCCATCAATATCTTTTTCAGTAATTTTTACTTCTGGCTTCTTGACGCCGAGCTTCTTATAATCGCCCAGTTTAACTTCTGGCAGGACATCTGCCGTGGCCGTATATTCCAACATTTCTCCCGGCACATATTTTGTAATATTGGCATTCGGAATCACCAAAGGCCGTTTCGAATTTTCCGCAAATGCCGTAATGATGGTCGTGCGCACCGCAATATCCGCCGTTTCGGCGTTCAAATCATTTTCTGGAATAAACTTTTTGGCAACTTCCGTCGGTACTTTGCCTTTTCTGAATCCTTCAACGTGAATTTCTTTAGCCAGCTTTTCAAGCGCCTTTTCGCCGGCGGCCTTCAAATCTTTCGTATCCAAGCTAATCGTAATTTCCACGCGTGCATCAGGCAACTTCTTTACTTTTGTTTTCATAAAAACTCCTCTAATTTAGTAAAATTATATCACAAACCGCGAAAATGTCTAATCGTAAATCTCGCGTCGGTGTTGGTTTTAACGCCCGGATTCAAAAGCCATTGGCGATCAAACGTATTTTTAATGCCGTTATATAAAGACTTCTCTGCTTCGGTTAAATCATCTTCTGTGACCAGAGCTTTTACTCTTCCCTCTGGCAATCCGCCAGTTACGATCCCATTTTGGCGCCTAATCACATAGGCACTGGTCTTCAAGAAGTTAGCTGCCACTTTGCGAAAATCTTCATCATTTGCGGTGATTTTTGGGCTCAAGTTATAGTTGTTTGCCGAAACTGAGCCATAAAGTATTAAATCTAGTTTCAAACTTTTTTCTAGCAACTTTAAATCATTCGCAAAATTCGGCAGACTCTTCAGCGGTAATGAAAAACCGACCATTAGTGGCACAGTGTCGCCGATTTTAATGCGGTTCACAAAACTCGTCAAAGTATTTTCGAGTTCGTTAAAAACACCAACGTTTTTATTAGACTCTACGAACAATCGCATAGAGCGTGGCGCTTTTTTGCCAAAATGTTCAATCTTACGAATTTTTGCGTTGCATTTCCCTTCAAATTTGATAAACACCACAAAACCTTTGTCTAACCTTCTAGTAATTTCGTTTGGTTTCTTGCCGTTTTCTTCAGTGGTTTTAACGGCACGTAAATCATATAAATCCAGTTTGAGTGGACGCAAAGATTTTGCTAGTTCAAGAAACTTTTCGGCTCCAGCCAGGTCTTTAAAGGTTGCCACAACGCGCTTAATGTCTTTTTGAATCGGCACAGCTCTCAAAATCACTTCCGTAATAACGCCTAGCGTCCCTTCGGCTCCGAAAAATAGCGGCATGAGGTCTAGCGTTGGCCCGTTTGCGACCTTTACGATATTTCGGTAACCTGCTAAACTACGTTCGTTATTTTTCAGGACTTTAATTAGCGCCTCATTTTTCTTCAGTAGTTGTAAAATCTTGCCGTAAATCCTGCCCTCGTTGGTTTTTTCGCGAGATTTTTTCGTTGCAGCGCGCTTACTCACTTTAGAAGTTTGCAAAATATCGCCATTCGCGAGCACTACTTCCATCCGTTCAACAAAATTTGCGATCCCGCCGTATTTTCCAGACCAATCATCTGCCGGACAATTTGAAATCAAACCACCAATTGTTTCATCATCATGACCTTCAATCGGAATGGTTAAACCGTTGACCGACAATGCTGTATTGAGCTCTTTCAAAGTAATGCCGGCCTGCGTACGCACTAAACGCTCGCGCCGATCAGACTCAAGTAACTTATCCAACTTTTCAGTTGAAATAATCATGCCGTTCCCGAGGTCGGCACCCATCTCGTCCAGCCCGGAGCCTCGCACCGTTATCGGCAGTTTAATACCCTTGCTGGATAGCTGGCTAGCAAATCGCATTAGTTTTCGCACGTCTTCTGTAGATTCTGGCAAAGCCACTAATTTCGGTTTAATCTTCAAAATTGAACGGTCAGTTGAATAAGCTTCCAGCACTTCCGGTGCGTCAAAAACATCGCCATTCGTCAACTGATTTAAATATCTCGCAATTTTGCCCATCCTGCTTATGATTATATCACACAAAACGTGGATTTTTTAATATCTTGGCGCAATCTCGTGCTGGTAAACCGTCGTCAGGGTTTCAAAGTCATTCGCGTCCGCCATGCCCTTGCCCCAGATAATTGCTGAAGTATCATAGTTAATGATCTCCGCCGGAACGCTGGAGTTTACGCTAGTGGCCGCGCCATAAGTCCGGTTAAGCACTAAGCTGTCCGCGATGATCATGCCGTTAACGGTGAGTTGGCGGGAGTTCGCCGCCGCGTTGACGTTATACGAATCGCAAGTTCGCACTTGACCCTCAGCAATCACGATCGCATCCACCCGATCTACGTTACACCCAATCGTAATGTTACCCTCGGAATAGATTAGAAGTTTCGGGATTTCGGACTGCGTGGTATAGTTAGTACTCTGGTAAGTGATATTCCCGTCAATCCGGATGTCTCCGCTCGCCCGCACTACGTGTGTAACGCCTTTCGGGATCGTGGCGGCCGTGAGTGAAATCTGCGCAATCGTGCTTACCGGCTCCGTGTAACGAATGACATTCCCCTGCATACTTCGCGTGTCCACGTAATCCGTCGCAAGATTAACAGTAGTTTTGTCGATATAGCCAGCGTCCATCACCCACCAATAGCTCATCAGCGCATCGCGGTCCACTGCTGCATTTGGCAGCTCGGCATTACCAGTTTGTTGGTAGGTTGGACAAATCGATTCCGAAGCAGACAGAGAATAGTTAGCGATGCTGAGCGGCACGCGATAAGTACAATAGTTCGGATTGCGCCCTTCCTTGCTCCCGCTCCACGGCGCTTTGGTAAGGTCGCCGCTGGCCGCACCAGACGCCAAACCGCTGACCAGGCCATTTGCAATCACGGCTTGCTCCACCCAAGAACCATAAATTGTAGTATTTCTATTGCCGGTAGAAGTGTAAGAATATACACTTCGGACATTGTTTTTCGTTGCCACAGATGTGCTGATGGATTTTTCCGAATAGACGCTCCCGCCCCAAACTTGGAAGCTTGGACGCTTCGCAATCACGCGGCAGCTTGGCGCTGAGATATACCAGTTTCTACTGCCAGATGCATCCAAGTTAGTGTCGCTTCCACTCGTGTATGGATAAACCGCCACCACCACGCAGTAATAATCCCCTGCCTTGGCATCATAGACGTTATAGGTCTGCCCCGCAAAGCCGAGCGTGTCAGTAGAGCCGGCCATTCTAGCGCTACTGTTGAATGTCATCCCGCTATAATAATTCAGCTCGTCGCAAGAGTTATTTTTATAAGGTAGAGCAGAACAGATGTCCGAACTCCCATAGCCGGCTTTTGCCGTCCCTGTGCTTGAGGATGAGAGATAGCCTACTAATTTTGCCTGGGCACTATCTACTTGAGTGGCATAAGTGCCTTGCGTCACATTGTTATATTTTGTATGCACCGTGACGGTGGAGCTACCAATCGTCATTGTCTCGCCTGCATAGGTGACAGAGTTGCTGATATTTACGGCCGCTGCGTTAGAGAAGTTATATGGCACATAAACGTAAGAGGTGTCAGAATCTGTGCCAGAACGCGAGTTGGCGTAGTATTCGTTGCTATGATAACAGGTGTCTACATAACAGGAGTTACAGCAGTAAGCGTCGCAGACTGTCGTACAACTCTCGCTACAGCTTTGGCTTTCGCCTTCACCTGAACAGGTTTCAGTGCATTCCTCGTGGCTGGCGCAACAGTGCTCGCCGCAAATATCTGAATCACATCGCCAGTGACAGGCCCACGAATGGTCTGCACCCGAACTCGCCGATACGCTAGTCGGGTAACCAGAGTTAATTGTTTCCCACAGCGTCTCGCCTGCTTGACCAGTTTCAATATTGTCCTTATTTTGCACCTCTTGCGCGTCCGTCATTCCTGCGCTAAACGATTTATTTTCCGAGTAATATGGCGAAACGTTGTGCGAGCTGATGCTGAAACGGTTAGACCAATCTGAATACGCTGAGAAAGTATGGTTGTTTAGTGTGTTGGAATACCACAAGCCCTCCGTCGGCTCTGGATGATAGTTTTCATGCGTCACGGTTGTGTTTGCGGCATATTGCACCCCTGGATAATAAGCATGACACCAGTTGACCGTATCGGTCGGCTTCGCATAAACCGCGTTTTGGAAATTACGATAAGAGTTTGTCAAACTTAGATTTCGCACCACCGAGGCTACAGACGTTGTGCCGGAGCTGGAGCTTGAACCCGTATAAGAGCTCGGCAGGTTCAATCCACAAGGTTTCGCTGGCTCAGGCGGACAGTTGATGCCGTAGCATTCGCAATCCGTCCCTTGGCACTTGTGGCCTACATTGATGGAAACGCAAGCTGTCGTCGTTACGCCTTCAATCGTGATAGATTCGCAGAACTTGTTATAACCTTCGTTCAATGTAACATTATCATATACGTCCCTTAACACATAATAATTTGATCCGTCCGCCTCCGACCGGCTATCTGCAATGTAGAGATTTCCGCTCTTTCCAGTAAATGCCGTCGAGCCACTCGTGCTGCCACTTCTCCCGCCGATGTTTTTACTGAAATCCCTCGTTACGGTCCAGTTTTTTCTATCAGTTACTTTAATATCAGAATAAACATTATGTGAAAATCTAATCTGCACTTTTGTGTCCGAGTTGGGAATATTCAGCGTGTTTGCATTCACTTCCGAGACCGAACCATCTTCATAGTTATAAATCTTTGTCGTTACCCAGCTATTATCACCACTTCCAGCCACCACCGCTGCAGCGTTAGAAACAGAATAAAAATTCGACTCTGGATCAGGCTCATCAAACCTTGGCTCATAGCAAAAAGCCCCTACCGTCTCCCAAGTCTCGTCTGCTCCAAAGAAGGTTTGATCCGGAT
>JAFSNI010000021.1 GCA_017447485.1 Candidatus Saccharimonadota bacterium | reverse complement strand
TTCGTCGATGATGCTTGGGATGCCTTCAAAGCCAGAGTCGAGGAGAACAAATTTAGCAGCCCGCCTGGCCGCATCGGAGCCAGCACCGATTGCTAGAGAACAGTCTGCTTCTTTCATGGCGAGGATGTCGTTGACGCCATCACCGGTCATAGCAACGGTTTTACCCTGTTTTTCCAAGGCCTTAATAAGCTCTTTTTTCTCAGAAGGGGTAACACGGGTGAAAATTGAGTAGTTTTTGACAAGTTTTTGATAATTCTTGGGGGTTTTTAAGGCAGCGAGATTGACGGTTCTTAAATCTTTGACGCCGACTTTTTCGGCGATGGTTTTAACGGATTCGGAATCGTCGCCAGAGATGATTTTGACATCGATGGCGTTGTCGTAGAAATATTTGATGATTTTTGGGGCGGTCGGGCGAATCTCGTCTTCGAGGCGGACAATACCGAGGAGGGTAGAGTTTTTTGCTACAGCGATTGTGCGGTAGCCGGCGGAGGCCTCTTTGACTTTTTCGATGATCGCCTTGTCGTCGGTTAAGAAGTCGATGGCGCCCATGAGGTAAGTGGCGTTTTTAGTTTTAATACCGGAGTATTTGCGGTCGGAGCTGAAGGGGATGACGTCTAAAATACCCTCTATTTCGTCAAATTTGGTGCTTTTTAGGAACTTTCGCTTCAAAGCGGCTGTGGTTGCATTCTCGGACATTTGGTGGCTTAAAATCGATTTTAGGGCGATCTCAAAGGATTTTTCGAAGGCCTCGAAGTCCTTTACGGCCATGTTACCGGTGGTTAAAGTGCCGGTTTTGTCGAGACAAATGGCGTCGACGCGGGCCAAAGTTTCAATCGCATAGAGGTCTTGGACAAGGACTTTTTTGCGGCTTAAGCGAATCGTCGCGAGGGCGAGAACGGAGCTGGTTAAGAGGATGAGGCCCTCTGGAATCATGTTGATAAGGGCGGCGACGGTGCTGGTGACGGCAGTCGCAGTGTCCTGTTCGGTGCGGAAGCGCGCCCAGAGAAGAAGGGCGCCGATTGGAATTAGGGTCCAGCTGATGTATTTCACGATGTTGTTCATGAGTTTAAAGAGTTTGCTATCAGCGGTTTTGATATTTTTGGCTTCAGATTGGAGCTTGTTCACGAAGTTGTCGGCGCCGACAGCGCTGACCTTGGCTTTCCCGGAGCCAGAGACGACAAAAGAGCCAGAGATGAGTTTGTCGCCGGGGCGTTTTTCGATGTTGTCCTGTTCACCGGTGATGAAAGATTCGTTGACCTCGAGGACGCCTTCCTCGAGGTGGGCGTCGAAGAGGATTTGGTCACCGAGAGCGAGGAGCAGAATGTCGCCCTTTTGGACGTTTTCAGGGGCAATTTGGTAGGTTTTACTGTTTCTTAAGACGGTTGGGCGCTGTTCGGAAATGAGGCGCATTTTGTCGACGATTTTTTGGGCGCGAAGCTCATTTATAATGCTAATTAGGGTGTTTACGATGGCAATAATGATAAAAAGCATGTTTTTATAGCTGCCGACGAAAGCGACCATGGCGGCGAGGATGATGTTAACAAGGTTGAAGAGGGTGAAGGTGTTTTTTGCGATGATTTTCCAAGTGGATTTCATGGTGTTACCTCTTTAGTGGTGGCCTTTTAGCTTTGAGAGAAATTCGTGAAGGTTATAAACAGGGGTGTTTAGGGGCGTTTCGAAGGTGCCGATTAGCTCGACGACATGGCCATATTTGGTGTCGAAACCTTTTTTGAAGTCATAGATACCGTCAGGTCTGTCTTCGGTCGGGAGGGCGTGGATACCATAGAAGTTGTAGCGCTTAAAACCGTTTTTGGCGGCATATTTAATTATATGCCATTGGATTAGGTATTGAGCGTTATAGTCTTTCATGTACTTTTCGTCGCTACCAGAGAAAAGATAGACGATTTCATTGCCGGTGAGCATGAACATGGCGGCTGAGAGAGGGGTCTTATCAGCTTCTGCTACCAAGAACTTGACTTCATCACGAGGAGCGAAGAGATCGTGCATTTGTTCGTAATATTCGAGAGGGCGGTCGGTGAAGCCGCGGCGTTTAGAGGTTGATTCGGTAATGCTTTTCAAGATTTTTAGCTCTTCCCTTTTTAGCTCGCGGACTTTCACGCCCATTTTTTCGGCCTTCCTAACGTGGTTTCTAGTGTTTCTCTTTTGGTCGGCGAGGAGTTCTTCTTCGGTGCGGCCGTTCAAATCCATGACAAAGAGGTATTTTGGCTGGGTGGTTTTTGCTGTAGGCTTAAAATTGAGCGTTTCTAGCGTTTTTAAGGCGCTTCTGTGGTCGAAGCCACCTTCGACTTTTTCGCCATCTCGGCCGCGCTCTACGAGCTCGTAATAGGGGCTAATCTGGAGAGTATAGCCGTTATGCGATTTAGCATAAGATTTAAGACCTTCCAGGAAGGTTTTGGTGAGTTTTTTGTCTTCAAAATCGAGCAGGGGGCCGCCAGGGGCGAGAAAAGTGGATTTTTTCAAAAAAGTCGGTTTTTCCAAGAGGAGAGTTGCGGCTTTAATTTCGTTTTCGTCTTTTAAGGCGAGGAAATGCGCTGTCCAGCCGTCTTTCTTGCGAAGTTCGGCAATTTCGGGGGTCTGCATGAAAGATTGGTATGGGCTGTTTTTGGCGAATTTTCTAAATTCTTCAGGGGTGATTTCGGTGAATGTTGCGCTCATTAGATTAGCCTCCGAATTTTTCGTAAAAATTGATAAAATTTGTATTTCATGGGGTTTTCGATGAGGTCGTAGGTGCCAGCGTAATTTTTTTCGTAGCCCGCGAAAGTCTTTTTGAAATTGGTGAAACCTTGCCAGGGGTGGTCTTTTGGGGCGTTTTCAGGGGCGATACCCCAGAAGTCGAAAAATTTTTTGCCGGCGGCTTTGGCATCTAAAATGAGTTGGATGGCTAAAATGCCGGTGGCGTGGAGTTTTCGGCCCTCGTCGGATTGGGCTCCCTGGAGATTGTATCTCGTCGTGCCGTCGTCAAAGACTAGACCAGCAGCCAGAATAGCTCCTGTCTCTTGCTTAACTAGATATAGGGTGGCGAAAGGCTGTTTAAGTTCAGTCTTCAGGTAGTTTTCCGAGAATGTGCTGATACCTTTTTCTTTTGCGAGGGCCTTTTGGAGGTCTAGAAGGTATTTAATGTCGTCCGGGTTGTGGGATTTTTCGATTGTGATTCCCTGTTTTTCGCGATTCTTATAATAACGGAGTAAACGCGAAGGGAGTTTTTGCTTCAAATCGTCATCTGTGCCAGTTAAATCTAAAATCCAAGTCTCTTTCGGGTTTAAATCGGTCGATTTTTTCGCATTTTTACCGAGGTATTTGGTAAAATTTGGGTCCGTCGGCTCGATGCGGATAAAAAATGCATTTTCTCTTTTCGCGAGTTCTTTTAAAGATTTCAGAGCTTTTTTGAAGTTTTCAGGGGTATCGGCAACTGGGCCATAAGGGCAATAGAGATAATTCCCTACTAAAGCGGGCTTTTTGATTGCTAGATATTGAAAATCGGCGGTTTTTTCAAAAAAACTTTGCTCACCAAGGTCATTTTGAAGCTGCTGCCATTCTCTGCTCTGGGTAATTGGGACGTTTTTCATCATTTCAACACGTGCAAAAATTTGACTGCTTATGCTTTCCTATGACATAAACATTAACACTTTTATTCTCTCCCAATGGCGGTTGCCAAGGGTTACTTTGATTTTAGCGCAAGCGGGTTTGGTTGTCAAGTGCGGTTGCCAAGGCGCGCGGTTGCTAGCACAGCGATGATAGGCGGCGATTTCGGTTATGGTTTTTGTGGATAAGTTTTGCGATTTCGTGTGTAAAACTTGTGATACAATTAAGGCATGGCGTATATCAGAAAATATAAGACGACTTCGGGGGCGACGGGGGTACAGGTGTGCTACAAGGAAGGGAATCGGGTAGTAAAAACAGTGCAGGTCGGGAGCGCCTCTTCAGAGGCGGCGCTTTTTCGACTAGTCAAAAAAGCGCAGGGAATTATCGATGCGGAAAAGGGAACGCCGATGTTTAATTTAGACCGGTATAATCAAAAATAGCCCTGGAGGGCTATTTTTGATACTTATAGCTAGATGAGCGAAAGTTGGGCTTTAAGGCGAGAGATAAGAGATTCTTTCTCTTTGATGGCGTCCTGGGTTTCTTTGACGAGGTGCTCTGGGGCTTTTTCGACGTAATTTGGGTTAAGCATGCGGGCGTTCAGAGCGTTTAGCTCGCGGCCGACGCTTAGGATTTTTTCGGTCAGGGCGTCTTTATACTCAGTGACGACCTTCTCTGGGACATCAAGGTAAAGCTCGTGGTTCGCAAGGGCAATTCTGAGGCCGCGCGGGGCGCCGTTTAGAGGGTTTATCTCTGGAACCTTGGTTAAGGTCTTAATCAGGAGGATGTTGTCCTCGACGAGACTGTCGTTATCGTATAACAGGCCGTATTTATTGGTGTTATTGGTGCCTGGGAGGGCCTGTAAGGTGCCCCTGACCTCGGAGACGATATTTCTTATGTTTTCGAACTGTTCGGCCGAAATTGGGTCAAATTTGAGCCTAGAAGGCCATTTTTCGGCGATGATGAAGCCTGTTGTCCAGCTTAGATTCTGCCAGATGGCCTCAGTTACGAACGGGGCGAAAGGATGAAGGGCGATGAGGACGGTCTCGAGGGTTTTCTTTAAGAGCGGGACGTTTCTGTAAATCTTTTGGCTCTCGAGGAACCAGCCGGCGTATTTGTCCCAGATGGTCTGATATAAAGTCTCAACGGCCTCGGCGAAGCGATACTCGCGCATGTCTTGCTCAATCTGTTCCAAGCAGTCGTTTAGCTCGCGACAGATCCAGTCTTCGCCTTGGTTGAGGGTCGTATAGGAGAGCGAAACGCCGCTTTCTCGGGACGCTTCTGACTCATCTTCATCCACGATGGACTGGATGAGGCGGGAGATGTTCCAGAGCTTGTTACAGAGGTTGCGGCCGGAGATGACGGAGTTTTCAGAGAAGGCTTGGTTCATGCCAGCGGAGCGACCACGTAAAATACCGAGGCGGAAGGCGTCCGAGCCGTATTTGGCGACGAGGTCCATCGGGTTGATGACGTTGCCTTTAGATTTACTCATCTTCTTACCGTGTTCGTCAAGGACAAGACCATGGAGATAGACCTCTTTAAACGGAACTTCCCCTGTTACGTAAAGCCCCATCATAATCATACGGGCGACCCAAGCGAAGAGAATGTCAGCGCCGGTTTCCATGACGTTCAGAGGATAATAAGGAGTTGGATTTTCTTCGGACCAGTCGGTGCAGACGATTGGCCAATGCGAGCTAGAAAACCACGTATCAAAGGTATCCTCGTCGCGGATGTATTTCACGCCGGATTTTTCAATTTCTTTCAAATTCGTGCGGCGATCGAAAATCCAATTTGGCTCATCAGTAGCTTCAGGGTCGGCTTTACGGAACATTGGGATAGCAATACCCCAAGGGATTTGGCGAGAGATATTCCAGTCTTTAAGGTTTTTGAGATAGTTAATCAGGACTTTTTGCTTGTTTACTGGATGGAATTTGATTTCACCGTTCTCAAGGTGTTCAATGGCGGTTTTTGCAAGTTTTTCAACGTCGACAAACCATTGCTCCTTCAACATTGGTTCAAGGACAGTGCCACATTTGTAACAATGGGCAACAGAGTGAGTGATAGACTTTTCGCCCTTCAAAATACCTTGGGCTTTCAGGTCTTTCAAGACCTGCTTACGGCATTCAGTGGTAGTTAGGCCTTCGTACTTTTCTGGAACGTTAATCATGCGACCATCTTCAGAGATAACTTGGATGCGTTCAAGATTATGGCGCTCGCCAACTTCAAAATCGTCAAAATCGTGGGCAGGGGTGATTTTCACGGCACCGGTGCCATAGGCTGGGTCGGCGTGCTCGTCGGTGATGATTGGGATTTCGCGGTCAGTAAGAGGCAATTTGACGGTTTTGCCGATTAAATCTTTGTAGCGGGCGTCGTCTGGGTTGACAGCAACAGCGGTATCACCAAAGAGAGTTTCTGGGCGAGTGGTGGAAACCACGAGTGGGCCATACTGAATTTCCCAGAGAGTGCCTGGTTCGTCTTTATGCTCGACCTCAATGTCAGCAAAGGCGGTTTGGTGTTTTGGGCAAAAGTTGACGAGCTTTTCGCCTCTGTAAATGAGGCCGTCGTTCCACATTTTCTCGAAGGTGGTATAGACGCGGTCAATGACGTTTTCGTCGAGGGTGAAGGTTAAATCTTTCCAGGAACAAGAGGCGCCGAGGGCGCGGAGCTGGAGTTCCATGTTGCCGCGCTGCATAGCGACGAAGTCCCAGACGCGGGCGTAGAGTTCGTCGCGATCAAATTCAAAGCGGGTGTGGCCCTGGGCCTCGAGGGCGCGTTCGTAGACGACCCATGTTTCGAAGCCGGCGTGGTCAGCGCCAGGAATATACCAGGTGGATTTGCCTTTTAGGCGGTTGAAGCGAGTAAGGGAGTCTTCGAGAGCGATGGTGAGGCCGTGACCGATATGAAGGTTGCCGTTTGCGTTTGGGGGCGGCATGACAATCGAATAGTATTTCGCATCTTTTTCAAAGCGATCGTCTTCTCCGTCGGCATTGTTGTCGACAGGGATGGTTGGAGCAGATGGTTCAAAAACGCCGGCCGATTCCCACGCGGCGTAAATATCGGCTTCATATTGGTTTGGTTCGTAACTACTCGCAAATTTCATGTTTTAATTATAACATAATTTTGCGCGAATTTCCTCAAACTCATCTGGAGTTAAGTCGAGAGTTTTGCCATACTGCCAGTTTGGGTCGAGCGGCATGAGGTGAATGTGGGCGTGGGGGACATCGGTGCCGACGACTTTCCAGAGAGTGCGAGCGCCGAGTTTTGTTTCCATGTGTTTGCTGAGTTTTTTCGCGGTGCTCATGAGGGCGGCGTAATCTTCGTCTTCGAGGTCATAGATTTTGTCAACTTCAGTTTTTGGGATGACGAGGGTGTGGCCCTTGGATTCGGGGTGGATGTCGAGGAAGGCGAAAGTTTTGTCGTCTTCGTAGATCTTATAGCACGGGATTTCGCCGTTTATGATTTTTGTGAAGATGCTAGGCATGGTTTGGCTCCTTTTTCTTGAGTTTGAGGATTAAAAGATAGAGGGCGGCGAAAATAACAGAGAAGATGAGGGCGGCGATGACGTCGGAGGCCCAGTGCATGTTGGCGGCGACGCGGCCGACAGAGACGAGGGCGATGAGGATAAGCATAACTACGTCGAGGACGATGCGGAGAGGCTGGTTTTTAACGTATTTCGGGAGAGCGATGATAGCCATGAGGAAAATGGTGGTGGTCGCCATGGTGTGCGAGGAAGGGAAGCTCGGCTCGCCGGAGCCGTTTGGGCGGGTGTTTAAAATGAGGAGTTCGTCGAAAATGAAGTAGGTCGCGGCCATGAGGACCAGAGAGGGGAGCATGGCGAGGAGTTCGCGGTCGACTTTTTTAAGTGATTTTCGCCTAATCCACTCGGTGAGGCCCAAAATGGCGAAAACGCCGAGAAGGGCGAGGGCGGCGATTAAGATGATGTCAGTGATTTTTTCCCATTGCATAATTTTATTATACAACAAAAAAGACCGGTTGGGTCTTTAAAATGGCGGAAGCGAAAGGATGGGGAATCTTGCGCTTCGCGCAAGATGCGAACCTTCGGAAAAAATGGCGGAAGCGAGGGGATTCGAACCTCCGAGGGCCTTGCGACCCTACACGATTTCGAGTCGTGCGCCTTCAACCACTCGGCCACGCTTCCGTTTATAATTTTAGCATAAAACCCTGCGGCTTTCAAGGGTGTGGCTTTACGCTTGGTGGCTTTTTGTGCTAATTTGTTATATAATTAAAATATGGAAGATTCGAAATTTAGGGATATTTTTAGCCTTAGGCATATCATTGTGGGGTTGTTTGGCCTTATTACAATTGCCGTGATGGTGGTTGCAATTAATCAGACTCCCGAAAGTTCTGTAAACCCGGCAGATACAATCCATGCCGCATCGGCCGAAACTGGCAATTTGCCTGAGAAAATCATCGGTGACGCCGAAAATGCAAAGGTGATTGTTTATGAATATGCTGATTATGCTTGTGCCCATTGTGCGGAGCAGAACCAGACCGTAAAAGATCTAGTTGAGGAATATGACGGTAAGATCGCGGTGGTGTTTCGTAGTTATGATTTGAAACTCCATAACGGTGCCGCCGCCGCAAAAGCCGCCACTGCAGCCGCAATTCAAGGTTGCTGGGAAGCCTATAAAGATTTGCTCTTTGCAAACCAAGCTGAGTGGTATTATGCGACCGCTTCTGGAGCGGAAGCTCTGTTTTGCGATTATTTTGAAACGGCGTCGAAGGGGCTAGGTGACGTGCAAAAATTTGTGAAAGATATGTATAGTGATGAGGTTGCTAAGCGAGTTGCTTTTGAAAATGAAATGGGTGATAAAGTGAAGTTGCGCGGAACGCCGCTTTTCCGGATTGATGGGGACAATGTAGTGGTGACAAAGTTGGCGGAAGTGATTGAAGCAAAAATTATCGAATAATACTCTCACATAAATCTTAAAATATGTTATAATAGGTGTGTCATCCTTGCGATGATGCTCATTTAATTTCTAGGTGGATGTCCAAAGCATCCACATTTGTGCCCGTAGCTCAGTTGGATAGAGCGTCAGCTTGCGGAGCTGAAGGTCACACGTTCGAATCGTGCCGGGCATACCAAATCCAGAAGCCTGTTCTCCGATTCGGATCTCACTAAAGTTCGATGCGAATCGTGCCGGGCATACCATAGGGGAATAGCCGCAGGGCTATTTTTTGTTTCTAGTCATCGGCTTTGATGCAGCGGATGGAGCGCCCGTAGCGCTTGCCGCTGTGGTCAACATTCCAGCTATCATTGTAGTACAGGATATATTGCCCTGTCGCATTGCTGGCAGTAGCAGACCACCAGTATCCGCGCGATCCAGCAAGTCTTAACTCCCCACCATTATAGTAACCAGCGGTAACGAGATTAAAATTAGCACCACTGGTATTGGCGATAGCCTGTATCTCGGCTTGTGTTGGTAAGCGCCAACCAGCCGGACAGATATCTACAGTAGAATCTGTCTGAGTGGAACTATTACACACTGTTCCCGCTGAAGCTGCACAATAATTGTAATAGGCACCGTATTCTGGATGGTCACTATCGCTATAATAAGCAGAGCGAGCCTCAGAATAACTGTCGCCTGAAATCAGAGATCCGGCAGAAATGTTAAAGTCTGCGCCAGTGAAGTTTGAGAGAGCCGCCGTAACGACTCCGGTAATCTGAAGATTTCCAGTCATCCAATAAGTGCCGTCAATATTTGTAATCTGATATTCATTATAATCTCGCTTGTCAGTCAGAATCATCGTGTCACCGATATTTGGAAGCAAGGCCGCAAGCTGTGCTTTGGTGACATCTTGCATGAAAGTATAGACATCAGTATCCACATTTGCGATCAGTTCAAAGCCAATCACGTTGGTGTATTCGCCGGAGAGTTGGTCGCTACTGGCGCTAGCACCAATAGTAAAGTTCGTGGTATTAGTGCCTGGATATTCGCGGAAAGCTCTGCCGCTAGAGCTCATAGTTTTATTGATGATGGTGCTTGCGTTGTAAGTTAAGCCAGAATATAAAGAACTACTGCCGACACTGGTAGCAGTAGTATAGCCCCAATAGTTTGGATTAAAGTTGTTCAAAGTGAGTTCAGCATTACTGTCAATGCTGGAAAAGGTTGCTTTGGAATCAGCGTTGATTAACTCATTGCTGGTATAATCTTCTTCGTTCCCAACTGTAGCGGTGAGAGTGTAGCCGAAGGCGCTGTTGGTGGTTACATTGATGCGAATGGTGTTACTGTTAGCATAATTTCCGGGAGTGAGATTGTCTATGTAGATACGGCTATCCGAGAGGCTAATAGAGAGTGAAGGGACAAAGGTAAACTGAAGGTCTACTTCTTCTTGGGCAGACAAAGCAGAGGCATGAGCGGAACATAAGGTTGAGATTCCAAAACACAAGGTTATGATTTTTGCACCCTCTGTTAAAATGCGTTTTGAACTTTCTAGCTTTGATCTTATGTTTTTGACTGCCCGCATGGATACCTCACTTTTATATTTACCCGACCCTAGCGGTGCCACATTAAAGGCTAAACAAAAATGGCACCACTTGGGTGCAATCTATTAGCCTTAACACGAAACGCATTAGACGACTAAAAGGCCAAGTGATGCCATTCACATCGTCTAATGAACTTCTTGTTTAAAAAACGTTCCGTAGAAACTAATAGATTGCACTTTAATTTTATCATGCTCCCGTTTTTCAGTAAAGCCCATTTTGCCAGATTATGGAGCACCAAAGGAGCAGATTCTCGCCCCAAAGTCAACTGCGGCGCATCCCGCTTACCTTTCCACTCGCCCATCCACTCGCTCGGAGTTTAAACCGCTGAAATGCTAGAGAACACGCCGAGTCCACGAATTTAAGGGAAGCGACTCTATTGCTCCAAGGAGCAATTCCATTCCTCCCGCCGCCCGGCGCGGGAAAGTCAAGCATAGACCGATTGCTATTATTTTTTTGCTCGCCATATTCTCTGGTATAATTGAGACATGAAGAAAAATGCAATCAAAGGCACTATCGTAATCGAACAGGGCGTGAATGTTTGGCCACACGAATTACATACCGCCACCGCACTTGCAAATGCCGGTTATGACGTGCGATTCATACCAGAGAATAAGACTATGGGTTCTGCAGACGCTTTTATTGACAATACGATTTTTGAATTCAAAGCCCCCGAAGGGTCAAGCACAAAATCTATCCAGCGCAATATAGTCAGAGCGATTAATCACCAGTCTGCAAACATCGTAATAGATTCGTTCCGTATGAAAAGAATACACGACTCAAGCATCCAAAGTTTCCTGATTGCTCGTCTTAGGGAGGGCAAGGGCATTAAACGCCTTCTGTTTGTCACTAGGGGCGGTAAAGTTGTTGACATAAACGAGATTGTGCGGTAGAATATAGTTATCGAAGCCCTTGAGGGTGAGTATTCACCTCGCCAAGGACTTCTTTTTTATCCTCGCAAAACCGAACAAATTGCAGGGCGATGCGATGGGGCGAGTGGATGGGCGAGAGGAAAGCCGCCTGGCACGGATAATTTTCGATGGGCGCGCAAATTGTTATTCCAGCACTCCACGTCCACGTCAAGACACAAATCCAGAAGCCTGTTCTCCGATTCGGATCTCACTAAAGTTCGATGCGAATCGTGCCGGGCATACCAAATCCAGAAGCCTGTTCTCCGATTCGGATCTCACTAAAGTTCGATGCGAATCGTGCCGGGCATACCACAGGGGAATAGCCGCAGGGCTATTTTTTGTGTTTGCGGCGGGATTTAAAGAAATCGCGGTGGGCGAGAAAGCCGTATTTGCCGGTAATCGGATCTTTGAAGATTGGAGCTTTTTGCGGCATGAGGGTAAGAGTCATATAGGCGCCAAAGAAGATGAAAGTACCAACGGTGGCAAGATAAGAAATCCAGTAGCTAAAGGCCGGCAGATTAATAAGAGCAAAGAAGGTGAGCTGGGCGAGAATGATGGCAATGATAAAGATAGAAATATCTATAGGCAGAATGGATTTTTTGGCGAGGCGGCGATATGAATAATAGGCTAGGGGGATAAAAAAGGTGAGAACGAGGAGGCTTAAGAGTCTAGCGGGGAAGTAATTTGGATTGGCGCCATAAAGATAGCCGTCGATGAGGCTCCAGAGTAAAGTTGGGGTAATGGCGATTTTGATGTGCTCCCAAGTTGATTCATTGACGGCAGTGAAAATGCCGAGGGCTTTAGGCTGATGGGCGAGATCGTAAAGAAAATGAGCGAGAGTGCCGAACGCGACAATAATGATAACGCTGAGCCAAAGTAGTAATGTTTGATCCATAAAATTATTATAGCACGTTAAAATTGGATGATTTTGACGTGGGAATGGGCGCCGCGGGAGATTTTAATGGAGGTTTTTCCGACTTTGAAATGCTTGGAGAGGAGTTTAACCAGGGCGTCGTTGGCCTCGCCGTCGTGGGGCTTGGCGCGGAGATAGACGGTTAGTTCGCCTGGGGCAGTTTCGAGAATTTTTTCTTGAGAGCTGCCGGGTTTGACGATTACTTTATACTCTGGCATTATTTTTCTACCTTTGGAATAACGTCGATGAGGGCTTGGTATAAATCTTCAGAAGGTAAAATCTTAAAATCTCGCATAGAGGCGGTATCTGAAAATGGGATGCCTTGGTAACCGCGGAGAATGACGATTGGAGTGCATTCGTCGCTTTCACCCATGAGAAGAACCGCCATAGAAGTGAGTGGGTCGATGAGGTCGACCTTAGTGATATGCATAAGGCGACCGAACAAATCTGGCTCGCCGCGGATGTCTTTTAAAGGCTCAACGCCAGCAAGACCAATGGAAATACCGGTGACACCCCAACGGAGCGGAGTAGTGTGAGAATCGGTGGCGACAACTCCGAGGTTTTTGATGTCATGTTTTTTAATCAAATACTCGCGAATTTTGCGACAAGAAGCATCAGGGTCTTTTGGCCACATGACAAAGTAACCATCGGCGTTCGACTCGTCAATGCCGGCGGCAGGGATGAGAACATTTTGGGTGACGGTAAGGTTGACGTGAAAATTGCCAGTACCACTAACGTAAGGGAGGTAACGTTCGGCTTCTTTTCTAATGAGGTCTTCTTTTGCTATTTCGTCGGTTTTGACAGTGCGGCCTTCATGGATACCCATAATTTTTGAAGTAATGAAGACAATGTCGCCGTCTTTGATGTCGAGGGAGTCGATAATGTCCGTGATATCATCTTTTGGCGGATGAACGATGCGGGTTCTAACGGGGATAAATTCTAATTTCATACCTTATATTATATGCTATAATGGGGATAAATGGAAGGTGAAAAGAGAATTGAGATTTATGAAGGGCTGAAGGGGGAAGTGGTTTTTGATGTGGACGCGGAAAGAGAGACAATTTGGGCAACTTATGAACAGATTGCGGATGTATTTGGAGTTGACCGAACTGTGATTGTCCGGCATATAAACAATATCTATAAAGAGGGTGAACTCGAAAAAGAACGAACCTGTGCAAAAAATGCACAAGTTCGAAAAGAGGGGGCTAGAATTGTTCGACGCGAAGTAGATATTTTTAATCTTGATGCGATTATTTCGGTGGGGTATCGGGTGAATTCGAAGAAGGCGACGAAATTTCGGATTTGGGCGACTTCGGTTTTGAAACGGTATGTAACGGGCGGAGTGGCGGTGAACGAGCGGCGGCTGGCGACTTTGGCGGAGCGGGGCGAGATAAAGAAGTTACACGATGTTGAGGATATGATGGCGATTGTGCGGCGGCTGACGACGAGGAACGAGCTAGATGCCGGGGAAGCGAATGGGATTATTGAGGTGATTTCGCGGTATGCGGGGAGCTTTAAGACGCTGGAAGAATACGACGACGGACATATTGACTTGTCGTTTATGAGCTCGAAGCGGAAGCAAAGGGAACTGACGGTAGAGATGTGCTCGAACGCGGTGGAACAGTTGCGCGAGAGTGTGGGCGGGTCGGAGCTGTTTGGGAAGCGGCGGAACGGGAGTTTTGAAGGGAATCTGAACGCGATTTTTCAGAGTTTTGACGGAAAGGAGCTTTATCCGAGCGTGCCAGAGAAGGCGGCGAATTTGTTATATTTTGTGATTAAAGACCACCCGTTTTATGATGGGAATAAGCGGATTGGGGCACTGCTCTTTGTGCTGTTTCTGACGATGAATGATTGTCATTTGACTGATAAGGGGGAAACGAAGATTTCGGACCGGGCACTGACGGCGATTGCGCTATTGATTGCGGAGAGCGAACCTTCTGAGAAGGCGCTGATTGTGAGTTTGGTGTGTAAATTATTAGAGTAATGTTTTTATTTTTAAAGGAAAGGTGATAGAATTGAGGTATGGAAAAGCGAGAGAAATCTAGGGCTAAAAACAAAAATGGTGGGCTGAAACTGAAAGCGCAAAAAATTAAAGTAGGGCTTTTGAAGTCGTATTATGGCAATCCAGTGAAAGATATGAAGGTGGTGGCGATTACTGGGACGACGGGGAAGACGACGGTGGCGCATTTTGTGCATGAGATTTTGAAGTCGTCGGGAGAACAGGTGGCGGTGCTTGCGAGCGACCAGCCGTTTAAGCTTGGGATGTTGCATAAATTTTTGTCGGAAGCGTGGAAAGCGGGGGCGAACGTGGTGATCGTAACGGTGCCGGCGGAAACTTTGCGCGATAACGTGTTTTATGGGTTGCCGGTTCACGTGGCGGCGATGACAAATTTTGTAGCGTCCTCCTTAAACGACATGACGGCAGAAGAATATCTTGATTCGGAAAAAACTTTGTTCGATATGAAACCAGAAGTTGTAGTTTTAAACCACGATGATGCTAATTATGATACCTTTAGCGAATTTAAGGGAACAAAACAGACACTTGATTATGGTTTAACAGGGAAAGATGTAAAGATTTTGAATTCGAAACTCTATGCGAAGGGAACTGAGGCGACCTTGTCGATGAAGTCAGAAGTAATTTCGGTGGCAACTTTTGTGCCAGGAGAAACGGCGGTGTCGTATATGGCGTGCGCAACGGCGATTGCCGAGGCAATGGGCGTAAAAAGCGATCACATTATTGATGGTATCGCTAATTACGAAGTAGACTCTTAACGACTTTGATGTCTTCAAATGAGTGGGCGCCGTCGGCGCGAAGAATGGTTTTTTCGTGACCCTTGCCAAGAATCAGAACGAGGTCGCCTTTCTTGGCTAATTTTAAGGCGAGTCCGATAGCCTTTTTGCGATCTAATTCTTTGAATAAATCTTTGCCGAGGATCTTGCCTTGTTTTTCGGCGCCTTCAATAAAAGCATTCGCGATTTTTTCAGGATCTTCATCGCGAGAGTCGTCTTCGGTGATAATGACAATATCAGAATACTTGGCGAGAATACGACCACGAACCCCCCGAGTAGCCGGGTCGCGACGGCCGGCGCCGCCATGAACAGAAATGATGCGCCCCTTGTGACTAGGGACAGAATCGAAAACTTTTTCGATAGCATCTGGGGTGTGGGCATAGTCAACAATAATGGTGAACGGCTGACCTTCGTCAATGATGTTCATGCGACCCTCAACGCTTTCGAGTGAGCTGATACCAGTTTCAATTTGTCCTTTAGAAAGTCCGAGCTTTTGGCCGACGAGAACGGTGGCGAGAGAATTTAAAACATTAAATTCGCCAGGAATTTTAGTTTCAATATTCATATCACTAAACGAATATTTTACGCCAGAAATGCCTAATTTTATGGATTTTGGACGATTTTCGCCGTTTTTTATACCATATGTGATATATTCTCGAGAGAGAGTTTTGTAATAATTGGTCGCCTTATCGTCGGCATTTAAGATACTAAATTTGGCTTTTTTGAATAACTTACCCTTGGCGTTACGGTAATTAGTGAGAGTTTTATGATAGTCGAGATGGTCGTGGGTGAGATTCGTGAAAACGGCAATTTCGAACGGAATACCGAGGGTACGAAATTCGGCCAGGGCGTGGGAAGTGACCTCGAGGACGAGGAACTCGGCGCCTTGGTTTTTAATTTCAGCGATACGACGATTTAGAGTGTTTGCATCGACGGTGGTCATATGGCCAAGCTCGGGTTTTAGCTTGTCAATACCCCAAGCAACGGTAGTCATGAGACCAGTTCTGAAACCGGCCTGATTTAGCATATTCCAAATCATAAAACAAGTGGTGGTTTTACCATTGGTGCCAGTGACGCCGATGACGCGAAGCTTTTTGGCAGGGGAATGATATTTAAGATTGGCCGCGATAGATTGAGCAAGATGATATGGTAGGACGGCCTGATTATAAAACGGTAATTTTTCTAGTAACTCTTTCATGATTTAATTATAGCATATCAGCGATAATGCTTAAGGGATTCAATCGAGCTTTTAGAGGCAGCTTTAATAGCGGGGTAGATGCCAAAAATAATTCCAACAATGATAGTCGTGACGAAGACAACTAACAGGATGCGCCAACTCAAGTAAGGCTCGAACGGAGTAAAGCCGGAGAGAATAAAAGCAAAGGCGTAACCCAAAACGATGCCTAAAAAGCCACCAAAAATTGACAAAATCATGGATTCGAACATAAATTGCATCAATATATTGCGGGAAGAAGCACCAACGGCTTTGCGGATACCGATTTCGTGAGTGCGCTCAGAAACCGAGACGAGCATGATATTCATGACACCAATGCCGCCAACCACCAACGAAACCCCTGCTACAAGAGCCAACGCGCCAGAGACAATACCAAGAAGAGCGCCGGCTGGATGAGTGATGGAATCGCCATAAGCAACGGTGAAGTTGGTGTCGCCAGCGTGTTCGGCGATGAGAGAGGTTTTGATTTGCTCGGCGATTGCTGGCAACTCACTAGTGCTGGCGGCTTTGGCGTTGATTTGTTGCACTTGGAGTGAGCCGATTAGGTTATTAAGAACATTGATATCCATGATAAGTGTGTTGTTATAGTCAATATTGTTAAAGTTGATAGATTCAGTAGTCTCCTCCAAAACGCCGACAACAATAAAGCGTTGGCCACGGAAAGTTAAGGTGCGCCCAACTGGGTTAGAAGTCTTAAACAGATACAGCGAGAGCATATGGCCAATGACGATGGAGTTTTCTTTGTTCTTGTCGCTCAGGGCGACACCGTAGCGAAACGCGAGATTTTCAATTTTGAAAAAATCTGGGGTAGTGCCAAGCACATTGGCGGAAGCAACGGTGTTGTCTTCGTCTGAAACTGTGGTGACGGATAAAGAGATCGGTGCGACGGCAGTAATTTGCTCAATACCAGCAATAACATTAGTGTCAGTAATCGTGAGATTACTGCGTTCAAACGAGTTGGCGGACGTAAGTTCTTCGATGGCGGAAGTTAAACTATCTTTGGTAGTGCTAGGGCGCACAACGATTAAGTCTGGGCCAATGCCCTCGATTTCGCTGGAGACAAGTCGGGAAATACTGCCAGTGAGGCTTAAGATTAAAATGATGCTGGCGATACCAATGGCGATGCCGAGGCAGGTCAAGAAGGACCGAGTGCGGTGTTCTTTAATCGAGGTATAAGCAAGTCGCAAGTGGGTACGAAATAATAAAGCCATTAGTGCCTCCTCTTTTTAAGATGTTTGCGTTTTTTAACTTTAACATTAATAGGTTGCGGGAGATTATGGTCGGCGACGGTCTTAACATCAGTGGCAATTTGGCCATCAAGCATATTGATGACGCGCGTAGCATAGACCGTTAAGGCTGGGTTGTGGGTCACCATAACAATCGTGTTGCCTTCGGCGTGAATCTTTTTAAGTTCGTCCATCACCATGTAAGAAGTGCGGGAATCCAAATTGCCGGTAGGCTCGTCGGCAAGGATAATTTCTGGATTAGAAACTACCGCGCGGGCAATAGCGGCGCGCTGTTGTTGGCCACCAGAAAGTTGCGACGGATAATAATATTCTTTTTCGCCCAGATGGAAACGTTTAAGAGACTCGGAAGCGTTTTTAAGCCTGACCGTGCGAGGTTGGCCGACATAGATTAGTGGCAAGGCAACATTTTCAAGAATAGACAAGTCTTCGATGAGGTTGAAATTTTGGAAAATGAAGCCGATTTTTTTGGCACGGATGCGAGCTTGACGAGAGGAAGAAACATTAGCAATATTTTCGCCATTTAAAATATATTCGCCACTGGTGGGGCGATCTAAAAGTCCGATGATGTTGAGCAAAGTAGTTTTGCCGCAGCCGGACGGGCCCATAATCATAATAAACTCGCCACGTTTGATGGTGAGATCGAAATCTTTCAGAGCGAAAGATTCAGTATCACCGTAACCGTAGCGTTTCGTCAGACCCTTAAGTTCGATAATTTCTTCGTTCATATATTAATGGCGGAAGCGAGAGGATTCGAACCTCCGGAACCCTTGCGAGTTCACACGCTTTCCAAGCGTGCTCCTTAAACCACTCGGACACACTTCCGTCTTAGAAAAATTTTAACATATTTTAGGTGTTTTTTGAAGTCTTTTGTTATGTAGCCAGGCGAGAGCAGAAGAAATGCCAAATAGTACGGCACAGAAGACTAGAAAAACTAGCGGAGTAAGATAATAGCGACCACCAAAAGTGACACCATAAAAATCTGGCCAGATTTTTAAGATGATGACGCAAGTGGCATACGGAATGGCGTAGATGATAATAGGCAGGACGGCGAGAAGACGAGACTTTAGCTGGACTTTGGCGCCATCCATCAGAAAAATGAAGGTGAGGGCAGCGAGAAGGGGATTTAGAAAATGTAAAAAGAACATTGATTCGAGTAGCATATCGAAGTAGTTTTTGCCGCCAATGGCGCGCATGGGGGCGAGGAAAAGAACGACCGTAAGGAAGGTTAATATTCCAGCGCTGGCGGCAGTGAGATACCAAGTAGTAAGGGTTTTGGGCAGAGGGCGATTTTTGTTAAAATTGACGATGGCAATGAGGACGGTGGCTAGGGCAACAAGTCCTAAAAAGATATTGCTTAAAATAGTGAAGGTAACAATGTGCTCCCAGTAAGGGATGCCAAGGTTGTCAAGGCGAGTAGCACGCGAGCCAACTATTAGGGTGACCGGCACAGCGATGGCCGTAGTAATAAAAATGAACAGATTGATTAAAATGAAGAAAAAATTTTTTCTATTCATATTATAATGATAGCACAACTAGGTTTTCGATGTGAGGGGTATGCGGAAAGAAATTATAAGTTTTAATAGTATTAATCTTATATTTTTCGAGCAAAAGTTTGATATCGCGAGCTTGAGTGGAGGGGTTGCAGGAGAGATAAATAATTTTTGCAGGCTTAATTTCAAGAAGCTTATCAATCAATTTGCGGTCGCAACCGGCGCGAGGAGGGTCCAAAATAACAGTTTGGTCAGGCGCAATGTAATTTGTGACATTTTCGGATTTATCTAAAATGGTAGTGGCGTTTAAATCCCTAGCATTATTTTTTAATTCTTCGAAAGCAGATTTGTCGACTTCGACGAGGGTAAGGAACTTATCGCGGGCGACGGAAAGGCCGATGGTACCAACGCCGGCGTAGAGGTCGAGAACTTCGTTCGTCTTAATATGTGATTTAATTTCGGTAAGCGCCATTTCGTAAACTGGGAGGTTAATTTGAAAAAAGCCATTTGGGGAATAGGAATATTTGTGACCAAGAATTGTATCGGTGAGGTTCTTAAACTTTGGGTGGGACCGGCCGTTTTCAAAAAGCCCGCCGGAGACCTCGCCATTTTGGTTGCAGCGAAGAAGAAGAGATTGGTATTTTCTGGCTTCTTCGTGGTTTTTGTTAAGATCATCTATAATTTTTTGAGCGGCGAGGAAAAGTTCGGGGCGCTCGATGGAAGACTTTTCAACTGGGATTTTTTGATGGGAGCCGCGCGCGTGAAAAGCAAGACGAATTTTTGATTGCTCTTTGTCCCAATAAAGGGCATATTCCATTTTGTTGCGATAAAAGTAGTCATGACCGTCGGTAAGGATTTCTGGGGTTTCAATCTTAATGCCGTGTTCGCGAAAAATTTCGACAACGAGAGACTTCTTAAGTTCAAGTTCATACTCGTAGTCGATAATTTGCCATGGGGAAGTAGAGAGAAAACAAGAGTCTTTCGGGTTGACACGGGAAGGCGATTCATTTATAATTTTAAGCGCAACCGCTTCTTCGAAGTTGGATTTGATTTTGGTGGTTCTAAAATCTTCGACGGTTTCGCCCGGCAAGGCGTTCCAGAAAAAAATCTTCTTGCCGTCATCTTTAACACCGAGAGCTTCACCGCCCGGAATGATTTTCTCTATTTTAACCATACTATATATTATAGCAGAAATATGTTATAATATATATAATATGTCCGCAGAGGAAGTGTTGAAGCTGAATGAGCAGTCGGCTCTAAAGGGGGAGATTATTTCGCACGTGGTGGGAAAGTCGGCGGAGAAGCGAGGAAGGAAAATCAAAGGCTTTTCGGCGACGGCTTTTGTGACGGCGATAATTTTGGTGTTTGTGGTGTTGTTTTCGTCAGGGAATTTGATACCGGTGGCGATTTCGGAGCGATTAATTGAAGAGACAGATGTACAGTATGCTGATGCGGTGGAAAGTAAGATTTTAGTGTTTCAACAAGCTTTGGTGAGTGGGGAAGTACCAAACAATACGGTCGCACGATTAAAAGATAACGGTGTATTAGTGGGGAGAGTGACGGAAGGCGAGTTTCAAGAAGGGGCGAGTGGGACGAATCTAGCACTGAAGATGGGGGAGAAAATTGTGACGGCGGAAAATTTTGCACGCGAAGTTAATGCCGACGTGCAGCTTTATAATGCGTTTAATAATGCGACTTATTCGCGGGCGGCATATTATTATGATGACGCGGCTAGTGAAGTATTTAAGAAAATCGGGACGAATCGCAATAATTATACGGCGGAAGATGATTTTATAGAAGTGGTGAATGGGCTGATGGGGGAGGGGAACGATATTGACGTTAATAATGTAGAGCTGGTGGAAAAACAAAATGAGCAGGGTGAGAAATATTATGAGTATGAAACAGTTGGGGGTGAGGCGGCGGCAACGACGGCGAGTAATTTTGTGACAACGGTAGGGAACAAAAACACGGCGAGCAGTAGTAATTTAGCAACTTTGAACGCGGCGGATACTCTGAATGTGGCGGATACGATTGCGAAAGAACAAAAGTCCAGTTTGCTGTTTGTGGCTTTTATGGAAAATATTAGCAAGATGAAGGCTGGGGACGGGAACGAGTCAAAAATTAATGAAACGATGAATTACTTATACCAAGAGACCGAATCAACGGTGGTGGATGTGGAGACGGGTGAGATAAAAACGGTTAAGGGGAGCATGATGGAAGCGCCGAGTTTATATGCGGTGCTGTCGGGGGAGAAGGTGGACACGCAAGCGACCAGCAATTACTCGTCGGATCGGGTGCTAAAAACAGTGGAAAATCAGTTGGGGGCGACAGCTGGAGATGAGACACTGCTCGGCACAGTAACTTCGGTAGCCGGGAAGATTAAGGGGTCGATTGGAAGGTTTTTAAATAGTGGGACGGAAGGGGCCTCGGTGGCGACTTTAAACACCATAACGCCGACTATTGAAAACTCATTAGTAAAGAATAATTTTGAGAGTATTGGGGGAATCGCCGGGGGTGAAATGCTGGTGGAGGGGGCGGTGAATGTGGGGCGCGCCTTAGCGCAGGCGAGTGGAGCGACGGCGGGAGATAGTAATGCAATCCAGGAATATGCACGACTAAACAATGCAGTGCTCGCGATGGATGCGGCGGCAGACAGACTAAATCGCTCACCACTAGATATAACTTCTAAAAACACTTTTCTGGGGGCGATCGTATATAAATTGGCCGTGGGGGCGAAGGCGACTAATTTAACCAAGATGATGGCAAATGTGGTAAGCGGGATTTTCCCGGCGGTGTATGCAGAGGATGAGACGGACTCATATTTAGCGAACTTCGGCGATTGTGAAACTTTGGGGGCGATCGGAGCGGTTGGTTCGGCGACTTGCGCAACAGTGGCAACTTTTGATACTTCTACGTTGAACAATACTTTTAATGACGCTGGGTTTATCCAATTCGTGGAGGCAAACACAGAATTAAAGGATGGCGTAAGGGTAATTAAAGACGATTCGGACTTAGCAGACTTTATTAAGTATAACGATGAGAGAATTACACCAGTAGGGGTGATGGATGGAGGGATTTTAAGTGCGGTGCAAACTGGGTCCAAAATCTCATTTTTAGACAATATTCTCTCGATGATAAAAACTTTTCTCGGCGCTACAGAAAGGGAAAAACAAATTGCGACCGGGGCAGCATTTGTAAATAGTAGCTCGAATGCGAACTGGGATGTTTATAAATATGCGCAACGTTATGTGTCGCTGGCGCGAGCAACCGAGGCGCTACGGAAATATGACGGAGAAGAAACGGCTTATAATAACTTGAAGTATTTTGAGGGCACGATGAGCCCAGTGGTGGCATTTTTGAACAATTATTATAATATGGCTAGTAAGTAACCGCCTCGACACTTGTGAGAATAACCTGGTGGTCTTTAAAATTATTAATCAAGCATTTGCGACGGAGATTATCTAGCTCGGAGAAGACATCATCGAGAAGAATAATAGGCTTTTCACCAAGTTTTTCTTCAAGAATCTTGGCTTCGACAAATTTGAGAGCTAGAATGAGCGAACGAGTTTCGCCACGGGAAGCTGAACCGCTAGCAGGGTTAGCGTTAAAGAAAAATTCAAAATCATCACGATGAATACCAAAAGAAGTGTGGCCAAGATAATGGTCTTTTTCAAAATTTTGTTCAAGAAATTTTAAGTAAGCTGACTCGGTTATGTTTTTTAATTCAGTTTTATGTTTTAAAAACACAAGGTCATGATTTTCTGCAATAGAGGTGTAGAAGGGGTTTAAGTTTTCGTTGATGAAGATTATAAATTCTTGTCGCATCTTATGTAGATTTGAACCATAACGAGCGAGTAGCAGATTCCAGGAAAAAAGTGCATCCCTTGAAAGGTTGTCTGATTTTAAGAGTTCGTTGCGCTGGTGGAGGGCTTTTTCATATTTTGAGAGGTTGGTGCTGTATTCCTCGCTAAGTTCCGAGAAAATGTGATCAAAATATTCACGGTGGCGCGAAGGCGAGCCGCTGACAAGATTTAAATCGGATGGCTGAAAGAGAACAACTGGATGTTTAGCCTTTTTGGGCAAACGGCGAGATTTTTTATCAAAGCAGATAAAAGTTTTAACTTGGTGATTATAAGTCGCGACTCTGGTTTCGCCGTTATCATATGTTAATTCGATACGATAGAAAGGGGCTTCACGTTTAATGATATCTGGGTCGGTGGCGCGAAAACTTTTGCCGCGGGTCAAAATATAAATTGCCTCGAGCACAGAAGTTTTGCCACAACCATTCTCACCCAAAATTAAAGTGGTATCTGGATTACATTCTAGATAATACTGATTGTGGTTGCGAAAATTAGTGAGAGAAATGGATTTGATTAACATTATGAATTGAGTGGCATTACAATATGAGTGTAATCTTGGTTTTTCTTGTTGCGCAAAATGACCGGGGCGATACGGCTAGCAAAGTTAAAGGTAATTTCTTTATCGTCTAGGACATTTAAAGCGTCAATCAGGAAGCGGGAATTGAGGCGGATTTTACCTTCTATGTCAACTGGGGTTTCAATACTGGAGTCATTTTCACCAAGCTCGTTCGCGATAGATTTAACGGTAAAGGAGTTTGGCTTTTTAGACTCGCAAGTGATTGAGCCGTTGACGCTCCGAGCAAACAAGGCGGCAAGTTTAGTAATACGAATAAGCTCTTCGCGATTAAGCTCTAGGTTGATGTCGTTATCTTTTGGGATAAGGCGGCGATAATCTGGGAAACTGGCATCAATGAGCTTTGAGATGATTTCAACTTCACCGAGGCGGAAGCGAACGAGGTCATCATTAAAGGAAATTTCAATTTCTTCCATATCTTCATTGATGGCGCGCAGAACTTCCTGAAGGGAAGAAGCAGGAACGATGACATTAATTTCACTTTCGACGTTTTTGATAAGTTTTTTCTCGGCAAGACGATAACCGTCGGTAGCGGCAATACAAAGTGTCTTATCGGCAGTATTAAAATAGATACCAGTGAGAGCTGGGCGAGTCATATCGTTGGAACTCGCGATGGCGACACTTGAAATGCCGTTTTTAAACTCATCGATACCCATCTTAAAGATGACGGCTTTTTCTTCGTTAATTTCGGGGAGTTCTGGGAAATCGTCGGCCGGAGAACCGTTAATAATGGAAGTATATCTACCGGCGGAGATGGTAACTTTAGTGTCTTTGGCGGAAATTTTGATTTTTTCGCCTCTTGGGAGGTTAGAGACAAATTCAGCTAGGAGTTTGGCTGGGACGGTAGTGACACCATCTTTAGAGTTAGAGACTGGTAAAAAGTCCACAATGGCCATATCTAGATTGGTGGTAATAAGGGAAACTTTGTTTTGGTCAACCCGAATGAGGACATTGTTTAAGACTGGGAGCGTAACTTTACCAACTGCGATGCGACTGACATTATTTAGGGCTTTACTTAATTTGTCTTGTGTAACTTCTATTTCCATTTTAAATCCTTTCTTTTATATTATTTGTAGTAATAGTAGGGTTTGTGAAAAAGTGGAAAAGTCGGTTAATTTTAAGGGGTAGTGTGGTTGTTAATAACGCGGTGGAGAAGTTGGGAAAAGTTGGCGAGAAAGTGGGGAATTCGGAGAAATGAACAATTTTTTTATGATTTGCACAAAGATTTGCCACGGATTTACGCATGGATTTCAACGTAGATTTACACGTGATTTCCACATTTTTAAATAAATTAGCCATAAATGCGCTCCTTAATTTCTGCGATTTGGTCGCGAAGGGTGAAATTGAGTTTAAGGTCGGATTCGATTTTTTTAATGCCGTGCATAACGGTGGTGTGATCTTTGACGCCAACTTCACTCGCGATTTTAGTAGTACTTAAAGAAAGTTCGTTTTTTAAGATGAACATAGCAACTTGGCGAGCGGTCTTAATATGAGCGACGCGGGATTTGCCGCACATTTCTTTGACGGGGAGGTCGTAATATTTGGCGACTTTTTCGATAACTTGTTTACTGGAGACCGAACGAGGCTTGCCGGCGCGGTTAATATTGGCAGAGCCGTTTTGGATGAGTTCGAGCGGAGTGAGACCGCGGACTTCGGACATTAAAAGAATGGTAGAGAATTCGCCTTCGAGGTCGCGAATGTTAGTATTGACGTTTTCGGCGATATATTCGATGGCTTCGGGCTCGATTTCGGCACCGATAAGCTCGGCTTTAGCGCGGAGAATGGCGCATTTATCTTCAAACTTTGGGAGCTGGAGGTCGAAAGCGCCGCCCATAGTGAGACGAGAAGCGAGGCGTTCATCGACGGTTTTGATTTGGCTTGGGAGACGGTCACTGGTGACGATGATTTGTTTGTTGAGCTGGTAGAGGTTATTGAAGATATTAAAAAACTCTTCCTGTGACTTTTCTTTACCGACGATGAATTGAAAATCGTCAATGATGAGACAGTCGAGTTTCTCAAAGCGGCGATTGAAGTCTTTGCCTTTGCCGTTTTGGATGGCGTCGATAAAGTCGGAATAGAATTGGGAAACTGGAGTGTAGAGGATTTTATAATCTGGGTTGTTTTTAAGAAGTTCGTTGCCGATGGCTTGGACGAGGTGGGTTTTGCCGAGGCCTGGTCCACCGTAGAGGAAGAAAGGATTGCAGCGGGTGCCAGGGGAGTTAATAATGCTCTTAGCGGCAGCAACGGCGACGTCGTTATTACTACCGATAACGAAGCTATCTAGAGTGTATTTAGAATTAAGACCATTGTTGGGGCTTTTGTTATTCTCGATGGTTTTTTTAATGGTTTTGGTACGGGATTTGAGCGAGTCGGAGGAGGTGACTTCGCGGGGGCGAACTTTAGGTTTAGTGGTGGCTTGGACTTCAAAATCAATAGTTTTGACTTCGACACCGTTTTTAGTGAGAGAGTCGGTGATAAGGTTTAGAAATTTGGAGCGGAGTTGTTTAACATAAAAGGAGTTTTTAACGCCAATAATGACGATGCCGTCTTCGGCGGAGACAAGCGAAGTATCTTGAAACCAAGTAGAAAAATTTGCTGCGGAGATTTTTTGTTCGATCTCGGCCAAAACATTTTTCCAGACGTTATACACTGTGACCTCCTTATTAATGTATAGTATAGCACGAAACGGGGGAGTTTTCCACAGGTTTTTGGGTAGAAAATAATGTTTTGTAATATGTGATTTTGGAAACAGGGGTGAAAATTTCCACAAAAAGTGAGTTCTTGATAGAAAGCTGTGGAAAACATCTTGAAAAATGTGGAAAAATGCGCTATACTATAACAAGTATTTGAAATAAATTAAAGATTAAGGAATAATATGCCAAAAAGGACTTATCAGCCACACAAGCGCCAACGCAAAGTTGAGCATGGCTTTATGAAGAGAAATGCAACCACTAACGGTCGCAAGGTTTTGGCGCGACGTCGATTGAAAGGTCGTGCAAGATTGACGGCATAAATAAGCCCCGAAAGGGGTTTATTTATTATATAATATATGTATGTTGAATAAGAAGTATCGGTTTCATTCGCGGGGTGGAGTAAAACATGTTTATCGAGATGGAAAGACGGTGAGGGGAAGAGTCGCGTCTTTGGTTTTTGCGCCGAATGAGCGGGGATTTACGCGGGTGGCGGTGGTGGTGTCGAAAAAGGTAGAGAAGACAGCAGTGGGACGGAATCGGATGCGGCGCCGGGTTTATGAAGTGATTCGGCGGAACTTTGAATATTTGCCAAAGAATACGGATTATATATTTGTGATTTTTACGAAAGAGGTGATGCGGATGCCATATTCGGAGCTAGAAAAAATCTTGGGGGAGCTGGTCGAAGAGAGTAAAGTGTGTTATAATAAAAAGTGATGAAAAATTGGAGTGTGAAAAAAACTATTATTTGGGGGATTGTGTTGCTATTTGTGGTCGGCTCGATTTTGACGGGCGGACCGTTTAATTTTATTGATATGATGATCGTGCGGCCGATTGTAAATATCTTGTTTGTGATATTTAACTTGGTGCATGATTTTGGGCTGGCGATTATTATCTTTACGATTTTGGTCAAACTTTTGATGTTGCCATTGACGAAAAGGCAGTTGCAACAAACGCGTTTGATGCGGAAAATTCAGCCGGAGCTGACGCAGATCCGGAAAAATTGTAATGGAAATAAGCAACTTGAGTCCTTGCAGACGATGGATCTTTATAAGCGGTATAATGTGAAGCCGTTTGCGTCGATTGCGACGCTTCTAGTGCAGCTCCCGATTTTTATCGCGATTTTTTCGGCGATTCGGGTGATTGCGACGCCGCTCCCGACGGATAATTTGATGAATCGGGCGTATGAGATTGTGGCGTATGAGGGTTCAGAAATTAGAACTCTGGAAGAGAAGCAGGAAGTTTATCTTGCGGATTTAACAAATGAAGAAATACCGGCAGATGAGAAAGCGGAATATGATTTTCATCCGCAACTTTTCGGCGTGATTGACATGAGTGCAAAAGCGAGCGATGTGATTAATCCGGCGAAGTTTTCGTGGAGCGCAGTGTTCATGTTGGTGATTGCGGTAGCGGCGAGCGTGGCGCAATATTTCGCGACGAAGCAGCAAATGCCGTCAGGAAAGTCTGAGAAGAGCAAGAAGTTTCGCGATTTAATTCGTGAGGCGAAAGACGGAAAAGAAATTGATGATGCGGAAATTTCGAGTATGTCCACGGCACAGATGAGTAAGATGATGCCGATTATGATGTTTGTGATTATGATTAATTTGCACGGGGCGCTAGCGTTTTATTATTTCTTGTCGAACATAATTACGATTTTGCAACAGAAAATTATTTATGCTCGGATGCGGGATGAGATGGATGATAATACCGATAAGGCGATGCTGAAAGAGCTAAAAAATATTAAAGAAGCAGAGGTGGTCGAAAATAAAAAGACAGGAACAAAAATTACCAGGATTTCGGCGCGGGATATTAAAAAGAAAAGGAGATAATAATGAATAAAGATGAATCGATTAGGTTTGCGGCGAAATATCTGGAAGACCTGCTTAGCTTTTTCGGAATTAATGTGGCGGTTTATTCAACGATTGATGATGATGTGATTCAGCTTTCGGTGCCGTCGACGTCTTTAAACTCGCTTTTGATTGGGCGAAATGCGGATAATCTTAGGGCACTGCAACATATTGTGTCAATGGCGCTGGTGGTGCGCGAAGCGGAAGTGACGCGGGTAAATGTGGATGTAGCGAATTACAAAAGGCAAAGAGAAGAACGTATTGCGGAAAAAGCAGAAGGATGGATTCGAAAAGTGCGTGAAACGGGTGAGTCGATGGTTTTGAATTTGAACGCGGCAGATCGACGTGTAGTGCATAAGTTAGCACAGGATTATTCGGATATTGAGACGCACTCGGAGGGGGAAGGTAGAGAGCGAAAATTGATTATGAGTCGGTTGAGCTAGGCCCGAGAATGATGACGATGTCGTAATCTCTAGTGATGCTTTCTGGTAAATCGGTGGCGGATTTAGTGTCCGTGTTAAAATGGCTTTCCAAGAGTTTTGCGGTGCCTTGAACTTTGTCGTTTAAGACATAGATATTATATTGTGCGTCGTAAGTGCCAGCAGGGGCGTTATCGACAGCGATGTTTTGATAACCTTCTTCGACGAGGGCATCGCGGACAAGGGCGGCGAGGCCGGTTGTTTCGGTGGCGTTTAAGACAATGATGCTGGCATTTTCATAGACGCGCGGATCGTTTGAAAGATTGGTGGCAACATAGGACTGGATGGCGCCATAATTACCAACGCCGGCGGCTGGGAGAACGTAGGAAATGCCGTTGATGGTGCCGGTGGTCATATAATAAATACGATTAATGGGATCATAAAGAGAAATTTGGCGCATATTCTCGAGGTCATATTCGGATGAGAAGATGGCGAGAGATTTAATGTCTTGAAGGCTAAAATTGGTGCGGAGATTATCACCGAGGGTGGAGGCGAGGCTGAGGAGGTCGGTGATAGAAAGGTCTTTTTCGAAAATCTTGTTTTTGATGCCGATGAGGATTTTTTGTTGGCTAGTGCCACGGGAGAAATCGCCACCGAGAGTGCCGTGACGAGCGCGGGCGAGACCAAGAGCTTGTTCACCATTGATAGTATATTCTTGACCAGCTTCGAAAACGGCGCCAGTCCAATAATAGTCGTGGATGTCTTCGTCGAGAGTGATGGTGATGCCACCGAGAGTGTCGACGATTTGAACGAGAGAGCCCCAGTTTAAGTGGGCGTAATATTGAAAATCGACGCCGAGGATGGAACCAACTTCGGCCATGAGGGCGCTGGCAGCTTTGGCCTCTTCTTCAGTCGTGGCGTCACCGCCGCCGCCATTGCACCAATAAACTTCGTTGATTTTGCCGGTGCTGGTGCAAGTTGGAGAAGCCTTTAAGTCGCGCGGGAGGGAAAGCATGGCGATGTCGCCAGTGTCTTGGTTCAAACTAATCATCATAATAGAATCGGTGAGCTGAGCGCCGGCGTGGGTGCCATTGCCTTCGTCGCCGTCCATGTTATAGCCGCTAGTACCAAAGGCGAGGATGTTAGTGCGGCCGTTAGCGTCAGTCTTTAATGGTTCATATTTTTCTTCGGTGAAGGCAAGGAGATCCCAGACGGTGCCTTGACCGCCGGTGATTTTAGCAATGATATCGTTGCCCCAGAGAATGCCCCAAGTGAGGAAGCCGCCGAGAGCGAGCAGAATTACGAGAATAATGATTAAAATAACGCGGCGGACTTTATGAGATTTTTTAGGCTGGTCGGATTTTTCGGCGGTTTTTGTTCTTGTTGTTTTTGGGGTTACGGTTTTCGCTTTTTCTTCAACTTGGCCTTGATCTTGGTCGAGATTGAGGGCTTCGACGGGGGAGAGAAAATCATTAACTAGCTCGGATTTTGATTTAGTTTTATGTTCAACGGGTTTTTGATTGAGATCTTGAGGGGTGAAATCGTCTTCAACTTCAATTTCTAGAGAGTTTTCAAGGATGGCTTCTTCTAATGAAGTGGATTTTTTATGCTCAACGGGTTTTTGATCAAGATTTTTAACTGGTTTTAGAGTGGGTTTTTTGGTGGACGCCTTCAAAACTTTAGACGCAGAATTTTTAGCGTCGCGAGTAATAAGCCCGTCGATTGATTTATTTGGTTTCATTATTTATAATTATAGCATAATGACTATTAAATTAACGAAAAAACAATTAGCGGTTTTGAACTTCATCCAGGATTTTACGGAAGAACGGGGGATTTCGCCGTCGTATCGGGAAATCCAGGCGGGGCTGGAGCTCGCGAGTGTGTCGGCGGTGGCGGAACATATTGACAATTTGGTGGAAAAGGGAGTTTTGCGGAAAGTGCCGGGGGCGGCGCGGTCGCTGGAGATTTTGGACTATAAACATGAGGAGACGGTGGAGCTATTTCGGGTGAAGATGATGGATTGCACAGAAGAGGAGCGGGGGATTTTAAAAAAAGCGATGGAGATTTTGAATTTATGACGGGACGAAAGCGGAAAAATTGGGCGAAGTATGCAGGGGTTTTGATTTTGATTGCGGTGATGGCGGGCGGCGGGTTTTTAGTTTGGAAAAGTTTTGAAACAAGAGAGCCGGAAGTGAGTGATGAGCCGGTGGCGGCGGAGCCTGTGGAAGTGAAGGAAGACGAGAAGAAGGAAGAGGTAGAAGATGAAGTTAAAAGCGAAGAGAGTAAGGTTGACACGGGGAAGGAAGAAATTAAACAGTTTGACGGAAACGACCCGAATACTGGCGAAAAGTTGACCGGGGTGATTACTTACGCGGGGGTGAATGATGGGAATTTGATGGTGAGGGTGAATATTGATCAGTATTTGACGGAGGGGACTTGTAAACTGGAGCTGGTGCGGGGTGAAAGTGTGGTTTACGATGAGACGGTGGGAGTGATAGATTCGGCGGCGACGGCGACATGTAAAGGGTTTAATGTGGCGACGACGGGGTTGGGGTCTGGAAAATTAAACATTAGGATTGTGGTGACGGCAGGAGAGAAAACTGGTACAATAGAAGGTGAGGTAAGTTTGTGACAAGAAGAATAAACTACAGGGCAATCGGGTTTAGAAGCTTGGCGATATTTGTCGCGGTGTTTTTGTTTACGGTGATGGTAAATGTGAGCCGAAAAGATGAGGTGAAAGTGGAGGCGGCGAGCCTTGCGAAGTTTGATGCGGGGAATATTATTTCGGACTACCAGATGGGACGATATAAGGCGATGACGGAGGCGGAAATTCAGAAGTTTTTGACGAGCAAGAATAGTTGTGATAATAAAGATGAAGCGTTATATAAAAGTCTGTCAGAGAAGAATCCGAATATAAAATGGCATTTTGAGGATGGGCATTTTGTGTGTCTGTCGGAAGAATTATTTGGCGATGGGGAAGTGATTGGTAAGGGGGAGACGGCGGCGCACATTATTTGGCAAGCGGCGCAGGATTATAAGATTAATCCGCAAGTGCTGCTAGTATTATTGCAAAAAGAGACAGGGCTGATTACGGATAAGATTCCAAACAATTCGGATTATCGGAAGGCGACGGGATATGGATGTCCGGACACGGCGCCATGCTCGGAGAAATATTATGGATTTAAGAATCAAGTGCGGAAAGCAGCGGCGCTGTTTGCGGAGGTTTTGGGGGGCGGGTGGACGAATTATCCGCTTGGGAAGAACTATATTCAATATAATCCGTCGGCGAGTTGTGGGGGGTCGGTAGTGGAGATTAAGAATTTGGCGACATCGGCACTGTATCGGTATACGCCGTATCAGCCGAATGCGGCGGCACTCGCGGCAGGGTATGGTTCGGCGACATGTGGGGCGTATGGGAACCGGAACTTTTATCTTTATTTCCAGGATTGGTTTGGGGGGATTTTGGATGAGGCGCCAGTGGCGACGGCTGGAGCTGCGGCTTCTGCGGATTCTGCGGCGGAGGGGAATGTAGCACCAAAAGGTGCAACAAGCACAACGGAAGAGAAGGCGGAGACCGTTAAGCTTAGTGCGGAAGAGCAAGCAAAGATAGATATTGCGGCGCGTGAGAAAGAGGCGACGGTTTTGGGAAAAGCAAAGAGCCAAATAAAGAAAATGGACGGCGGGTATTATAAGGAGTTTGAGCAGGGGTATATTTATTGGACTGAGAAGACGGGAGCGTGGGATGTGTCTGGGGGAATATTGATTATGTGGGATACACTGCGAAAGGAATTTGGTTATCCAACCAGCAGTGAAATAGTAGATAAGAATGGTGTGCACCAAACGTTTGAGAATGGTAGTATATATTGGGATGTAAGGACAGGAGCATGGCCAATTAGAAAATTTGCAGAAGCGAAGTGGTTGGAACTAGGTGGCGTAAAGAGTAAACTCGGAAAATTCTTAAATAGTGGTAAATGTGGACTAGCTAATGGTGGGTGCTACCAGGCATTTGAAACTGGTAATATATATTGGACAGAAAAAACTGGAGCTTATGATGTGTCTGGTGGGATTTTCTTAACTTATGTTAAGGAAGGAACAGAATGGGGAACACTTGGTTATCCAACCAGCAGTGAAATAGTAGATAAGAATGGTGTGCACCAAACGTTTGAGAATGGTAGTATATATTGGGATGTGAAGACGGGAGCTAAAGTAAAATTAGCTAGCTAGGGAGGCCTATGATATAATATATAGTATGAAAAAAATACTATCTGTTTTTGGTACGCGGCCGGAAGCAATTAAGATGGCGCCGGTAGTGAAAGAGTTGGAATCTCGTGAGGGGATACAATCGGTGGTCTGTGTGACTGCGCAACATCGTGGCATGCTTGATCAAGTTTTGGAAATTTTTAAGATAAGGCCGGATTATGATCTTGATATTATGAAGCCTGGGCAGAGTTTGGCATATATTACGTCGACGGTGCTTCAGGGGATTGAAGAAGTTATTTTAAAAGAAAAGCCGGATGTGGTTCTAGTACATGGTGATACCACTACGGCGATGGCGGCGGCACTCGCGGCTTTTTATCAGCAGATACCGGTTGGGCACGTGGAGGCGGGGCTTCGGACTTATGACAAGTATTCGCCGTTTCCAGAGGAAATGAATCGTCAGATTATTGATAGAATTGCGGATTATTTGTTTGCACCAACGGAAACGAGTAAAAAGAATCTTGAAGGCAGATTAAATAAAGGGCAAAAGATTTTTGTGACCGGGAATACGGCAATTGATGCGTTGAAGACGACGGTTTCGGAAAATTATCAGAATGAAATTTTAGATTGGGCGAGCGATAGCAGATTGATTTTGATGACGGCACATAGGCGTGAAAATCTGGGTGAGCCGATGAGACAGTTTTTCAAAGCGATTAGAAAACTGACTGAAGAATTTCCGGACGTGAAAGTGATTTATCCGGTGCATTTGAACCCGAAGGTGCAAGAGACGGCAAAAGAGGTTTTTAGGGATAGTGACAAGGTTAAGTTGATAGAACCACTGGATGTATTAGACTTTCATAATTTCATGGAGAGAGCATATTTTATTATGTCGGATAGTGGCGGAGTGCAAGAAGAAGCGCCATCGCTCGGAAAGCCGGTGTTAGTGCTTCGTGACACGACTGAGCGGCCAGAAGGTATAGAGGCTGGGACTTTGAAATTAGTGGGAACTGACTTTGAAAATGTTTACGAAGAAGCTAAAAGATTATTAAGCGACAAGGTTGAATATGACAGAATGTCGCAAGCGAAAAACCCGTATGGGGATGGTTTTGCAAGTAAATATATAGTAAATGCTTTAATGGAGGATTAGCGTGACTACGGAAAAAGAACTCAAAGAGAAAATAAAAAGACTTGAACGCGAGAATGATATTGTTCGCCGTGAGAATAAATATTTAAAAAAGTTGACAAATTCGAAGCGCTTTAAGTTTGCGGAAAAAATTGCGAATGGTTATAATGGGGTGTTTCCGAAAAACACTAAACGACGGGATGCATTAGAAAAAGTTGGTGCGGCGGGGAAGAAAGTTTTGGATGCAAAACGGATTAGGCGAGATCATAAAATAATGCAGAGAATTGCAAAATTGGCGGAGGGATATGAGAAGATTATAGTGCTAAATAGTGTGCCGTTTGATTTGAAACTAAAGCAAAGGCCGCATCATCTCGCGACGGAATTTAGTAAAATAGGTTATTTTGTAGTCTACTTGGAATATGATAATGTGCTTGATGATTTTCGGACGATAAAAAAGAACTTAATTACGGTAAATTCAGAGAGATTTCTGGATGAACTTCCGAAAAAGTGTAAAAGTTGTTATTTCTTGTCGCCGAATAATATGCCGACTGAATATAGAATTTTGAAAAAGGAGAAGGATTTAGGCTATAAAATTATTTATGATTATTTAGATGAATTTCATGAGGACATATCGGGTGATTTAAGTATTCAAATGGAAGTATGGGATAAGCTCAAAGAGTTGAAGCCGGTTCTTTGTATGGCGACGGCGGGAAGATTACACGATGAATTGGAAAAACATTTGGGTAAAAGGCAGAAAATCGTGATGGCGAGAAATGCGGTGAATGTGGAGCATTTTGATTTTGAAAAGAATGTTGATTTGGCTATGCCGATGGATCTGAAAAATATAGTTGAAAAGAAAAAGCCAATCATTGGTTTTTATGGAGCTTTGGCGCCGTGGATTGATTTTGTAATGTTGAACCAAATTGCAGACAAACATAAAGAGTGGGAATTTGTGTATTTAGGGGTGGACTATAATGGTGCGGCGGTGGATTTGGAGAAAAAACCGAATGTGCATAATTTAGGAGCAAAAAATTACGAGAATTTACCAAAGTATGCTAGTCGTTTTGATGTGGCGATGATCCCGTTTAAACGGGGGGAGATTGCTAAGGCGACGTCACCGGTAAAATTGTTTGAATATATGGCGGCGGGGTTGCCGACAGTTTGCACGAGGGACTTGCAAGAATGTAGGGGTTATAAATTTGTTTATATGTCGAAAGATGATGACGAGTTTGAGGAGAATTTGGCAAAAGCGATTGGAGATCGTAAGGACCTTGATAAGCGTAAAGAATTATTATTGCAGGCAAAAGAGAATACTTGGGCTAAGCGCGTGCAAGTGATTGATGAGAACTTGAATAAAGTTTTAGGACCATAGTTTAAGGTAGGCGTCGGCGATTTTATCTGGGGCGCCGTCTTTGACGATTTTGCCGTCGTCAATTAGAATGGCGCGGGTGCAGAAGCGACGGACGTTGTCCATGGAGTGGGTGACAAGAATGACGGTTTGGTGATTTTCCTTAAGATTCTCAAAATACTTTTCGCATTTTTGTTGAAAAGCGGCGTCGCCGACGGCAAGAACTTCGTCGAGCAGAAGGATGTCACCGCGAGCGCGGATAGCGATAGAGAAGGCGAGGCGGACTTGCATACCACTAGAATAGTTCTTTAGTTTTTGATCTTGGAAATCTTTAAGTTCGGCAAATTCCCAAATGTCGTCATACATCTTATCCATCTCGGCGTTAGAAAAACCAAGCAGGGCACCGTTCATGTAAACATTCTCGCGGCCGGTGAGCTCAGGGTTGAAGCCGACGCCAAGTTCAATAAACGGAACAAGCGTGCCGTTAATAGTAATGTCGCCTTTTTCAGGATAATAAATGCCGGCAAGAATCTTTAAAAGGGTGGACTTGCCGGAGCCGTTTTTGCCGACGATGCCGAGAAATTCACCTTGTTTGATTTCGAAGTCGAGGCCCTTTAAGACTTTTTGTTCTCTGTAGCCTTTAACGCCGCGAAGGCGGTTAAAGATAGCTTGTTTTAAGCCGAAGGCCTGTTCGGTGGGGAGATGAAAACTCTTATGTAGATTTTTGACGGTGATAGCCGGAGCGTTCTTGTCGATAATTTCAGTACGAGTGCCAACAGGACGTTTCATTAGACCTCCTCCGCGAAGAATTTAGATTTACGACGAAAAACGAGGGCGCCGATGATGAGAATGCCAATAGTGAAAACGATGGGGATAATAACGAGAGGGTTAGCAATATAATTCCAGGTCGTGATGGTTTCATGGGTGATGAGACTAAAACGGATATCTTGAATGGCCTGGGCGATGGGGCCGAGGAGGATGATTTTGGCGGCGACTTCACTAGTGGTAGCGACCATGGCGATTGGGTAGATAATCGGGACGGCATAGAAGAGAGCTTGAATAAGAACGTCCCAGATGGAAGTGATGTCGCGATATTTGACGTTGATAGAGCCAAGTAGGAAAGCGAGACCGAGAGAAAGGAGATAGATCTCAAAAATGGCTGGGATGGCGAGGAGCCAGGTTGGACTCGGGGCAACGCCGTTGATGAGGGCGAAGACAATAATGACAACGAGATTGATGAGCATGTTGATAACGGCGGTTAAAGTGGCAGAAACGACGACGATGTATTTTGGGAAACTGATTTTTCGGAGTAGGTCGCCGCGATTCACGATGGCTTGGATGCCTTGGGAAGTGCATTCGGTAAAGAAGCTCCACATAGTGGTGCCACAGAGAAGATAAACTGGATAGTGTGGAATGTCACCACCGATTTTTAAGAGTTTGGCAAAAACAATGTAGAGAATAGCGAACATCATGAGAGGGCGAAGTAGCGCCCAGAGGTAGCCAAGGACAGAGCCTTGGTAGCGAAGTTTAAAATCGGTTTTGGTGAGTTCTTTTAAGAGAATACGATTTTTACGATTTAGAACACGAGGGATACTCATATATTATATATTTTAGCATATTTTGATAAAATAGTAGTATGGCAAAAAGAAAGAAGAGTGGCGTCAAATTATCGGTCTTGAGCGGTGTTATGTTTGTGACGTTAATTCTTATGATTTTTTTGAGCGTTTTAAGCTTTAAAAAAGAAGAAAAGACGGCTGTTCGGGCGCTGCCAGTGATGAAAATCTCTCTGGTAAATACGACTCTCACAGAAATTCAGGAAAATGGGAAAGATGTTAAGTATGGCGGGAATCAAGTTGAGATTTTTGATAACGGGATTACGATTTCTTACGATAATGTGGAGATTAAAGGGCGAGGAAATTTTTCGTGGATGGCGGAGAAGAAGTCGTATCGGATTAAATTTGATGGCAAAGTCAATCTTTTGGGGATGGGAAAGAAGAAAAAGTGGGCTCTGATTGCAAATAGTGTGGACAATAGCTTGATGCGGAATGATTTAGCGTATTACGTGGCGAATCTTTTGGGTGAGGAATATCAGCCGCAAGGGAGATTCGTGGAACTTCTAGTGGACGATGAGGATTTAGGGGTTTATTATTTGATTCCGTCGATGGAGGTTGATAAACTGGCGGTGGATTTGAAAGATTCGGAGGGGGTATTGGTGGAGCTAGATAATGTTTATTGTAAAGAGGAAGAAAAATGGTGGGTGGCGAAGAATGGGGATTGCTTGACGGTAAAAGATGTTGTGACGGAGGATTTGACAGATGAGGTGATGGAAGAGTTTGTGACGGAATATAATGATTTACTTGTGGCTTTGAGGCGAAAAGATTTTGAAGCGGCGAGTGAAATTGTGGATATGGAATCTTTTGCGCGATACTTTTTGATTTCGGAGTTTGCGGCGGATCCGGATGCGTATGCGACGAGCTGGTATTTTTATAAAAATGGGGCGGATGATAAGATTCATGCGGGGCCGGTGTGGGATTTTGATGCGGCGTTTGGAAATCTGGAGTGGGGCGATTGGCCGGAGGGGTTTTATGATGCGGGAACGCCGCTGAATCGGTTTGAATATACATATGAGAAAAAAGATGGGGCGGGGGTTTGTCGTTATGACAAAAATAAGACGATGCTAGAAACAATTAATATATCGTGGGTGATGTGTGATTTTTTGGAGATGCCGGAGTTTCGGGAGCTGACGAGCGAGATTTATGAGCGAGATTTTCGGGATAAGAGAGAGGTGGTGAAGCGGTATATTTATTTGAAGGCGCAGGAGATTGGTGAGTTTGCGCGGAAGGATGCGGAGAAGTGGGGAAAGGGGGATTTTGACGCGGAAGTTTGGTATTTGATGGAATGGGTGGAGAAGAGATTTGAGTTGCTGGATGAATTATTGGGATTTGGCGACGCGACGTTTGGAGCGGATGAAGGAGATGCGCCAGCGGAGATGGACGAGGTGGAGCCAGAATCTTTCTTGTAGGCTTGGGTGAGGGCCGAGCCAAGATTTGAGGTTTTGGTAGGCGGCTTGCCAGTTGGACCAGATGATGGAAGATTTGCGGATGGTACTGCCTTCAGTTCCGAAATTGTAGATGTAAAGAGGTTCTCGAACGAAATGAATTTCGCCTTTGGCTTTTGAAAGGTAGTCTAGGACGTAATTGGTGTCTTCGGAAAAATTAATGGATTCGTTGAATTTGAGTTTTTTGGCGAGTGGGGCGCGGAATAATTTATCAATAGCGGAATACATACGGCCATCAATAGTAAGCAGATAGAGAATATAGGCTTTTTTAGATTCGTGTTTGCGGCGTGGGCGGATATATGAAATATAAACAGTTTTACGGTATTTTTGACGAAGCATTTCGTAGTGACGACCGCAGACGGTGATGGAGGTGTTGGCGTCTTGGTAGGGGGCGAGGAGCTTTTCGATGAAAGTTTTATCAACTTTATCGTCGCTGTCGATGAAGCTGATGAATTCGCCAGTGGCCTCTTTTAAGCCGCGGTTTCTGGCGGCGGATTGGCCGGCGTTTTTTTGGTGGATGACTTTGACGCGCTGATCGGATTTCGCGAAAGTGTCGGCGATTTTACCGGAATCGTCGGTTGAACCATCGTCGACTAAAATGATCTCGAGATTTTGGTGGGTTTGGTTTTTGACGGAATCAAGGCAAGCTTTAAGATATTTTTCGGTGTTATAGATTGGAATGATGATAGAGACTTTGTTCATATATTTATTATAGCATATGGACAAAACTAAAGTTTTAGTGTATAATATTCACGTTTATGGATGAGAATTATATTCGAGTAAGGGGAGCGAGGCAGAATAATCTGCACGATCTTGATGTTGATATTCCGCGAGATAAGCTGGTGATTATTACGGGGCTGTCTGGGAGCGGGAAATCGTCTCTCGCGTTTGATACGATTTATGCGGAGGGGCAGAGGCGTTATGTGGAGTCGCTGTCTTCGTATGCGAGAATGTTTCTTGGAGTGATGGATAAGCCGGATGTGGATTCGATTACGGGGCTGTCGCCGGCGATTTCGATTGATCAGAAATCGACGTCGAGGAATCCGCGGAGCACGGTCGCGACGGTGACGGAAGTTTATGATTATTTGCGTTTGTTGTTTGCGCGGGTGGGGGTGCCACATTGTCCGATTTGTCATAAGGAAGTGAGTCGCCGGAGCGTGGAAGATATTGTGAATGAGGTAATGAAGTTGCCGTTGGGTTCTAAATTGATGTTGCTCGCGCCGATTGTGTCAGCGAAAAAGGGCGAGTTTTTGCATATTTCGGAACAATATCTTGCGAAAGGCTTTTCGCGCGTAAGGGTGGATGGAATTATTTATGCGCTAGATGAATTTCCAGAACTTAACAAAAATGAGCGGCATGATATTGAGATTGTGGTGGATAGGTTTGTGTTGTCGCCAGATTTGTACTCGCGGATTTCTGGTTCGATTGAGCAGGCGCTGGAGCTGGGGCAGGGGATTATTAAGTTGTTGAAGATAAATGACACGACGACGGCGGTGGGGGAGAATAGGATTGCGGCGGAGAATACGGAGGTTTTGACGTATTCGCAGAGGTATGCGTGTCCGGACCATCCGGATGAGCTGATTCCGGAACTTTCGCCGAGGTTGTTTAGTTTTAATGCGCCGGAGGGGGCGTGCCCGACTTGTACGGGGCTGGGGTCGCGGATGGAAGTGGACCCGGAGCTGGTGTTTAATAAAAATTTGACGATTGCGGAAGGGGGGATTCGGCCGTTTAATCGGGTGCAACAAGATTCGTGGTGGCTGAAGCGGCTGTCGGCGGTGGGGGCGAAGCATGGGTTTAACATTTATACGCCGATTGGGGAGCTATCGGAAGAAGTGCGGCATTTGATTTTGTATGGGACGGGGGATGAGAAATATGAGATGAGGATTAGTGGGTCGGGGCGGTTTGCGGATGGGACGAAGTATGAGACGGCGTATGAGGGCGTGATTCCGACGCTGGAAAGGCGATATAATGACCCGAAAATTAGCGAGTTTATGAAGCATGATATTGAGCGGTTTATGCGGGTGCGGGAGTGCCAGACTTGTCACGGGGCGAGGCTGAAGCCCGCGGTTTTGGCGGTGACAGTACACGATCTGAATATTGTGGACATGTGTAATTTGGACGTGGATGCGACGCTGGAGGTTTTGAATCAAGATTTGGGATTTTCGGAGGCGGAGGAGATGATTGCGAAGCCGATTTTGAAGGAGATTCGCGAGCGGGTGAAGTTTATGCAAGACGTGGGGCTGGGGTATTTGGAGCTAGGGCGAGCGGCGAACACTTTGTCGGGCGGCGAGGCGCAGAGAATCAGGCTGGCGACGCAGATTGGGTCGGGACTTCAGGGGGTGCTTTATGTTTTGGACGAGCCGTCGATTGGGCTACACCAGAGAGATAATGACAAGTTGATTGCGACTTTGAAGCATCTGCGCGATTTGCATAATACGGTTTTAGTGGTGGAACATGATGAAGATACGATGTGGGCGAGCGATTATATTATAGATATTGGGCCGGGGGCCGGGGTGAACGGCGGGCGGTTGGTTGCTTGTGGGACGCCGGAAGAAGTGGCGGCGAATCCGGATTCGATTACGGGGCGGTATTTGTCTGGCGCGGAGACGATTCCGGTGCCGAAGAAGAGGCGGAAACCGCGGAAGGGTTATGAGCTGGTGGTGCGTGGGGCGCGCGAGAATAATTTGAAGAATATAGATGTGGCGTTTCCGCTGGGGGTGATGACGGTGGTTTCTGGGGTGTCGGGTTCTGGAAAGTCAACGTTGGTGAATTCGATTTTGGCGAATGAACTTTTGGCGCGGCTACACCGGGCGCAGACGGTGTCGGGGACGCATGAGCGGATTGATGGAATTGAGAAGATAAATAAGGTGATTGTGATTGACCAGTCGCCGATTGGGCGGACGCCGCGGTCGAATCCGGCGACTTATACCGGGGTGTTTGCGCAGATTCGGGAACTGTTTGCGCAGCAGCCGGAGGCGGAACTTCGGGGGTATAAGGCGGGCAGGTTTTCGTTTAACGTGAAAGGTGGAAGATGTGAGCATTGTCAGGGCGATGGTGTGAATAAGATTGAGATGCATTTTTTGCCGGATGTGTATGTAACGTGCCCGAAGTGCCACGGGAAGCGGTATAATCATGAGGCGCTGGAGATTAAGTACAATGGGAAAGATATTTCTGAGGTGCTTAATATGACGATTGACGAGGCGGTGGAGTTTTTTGGGAATATTCCAGCGATTGCGTCGAAACTCCGCACGATTCAAGAGGTAGGGCTGGGGTATATTCGGCTGGGTCAACCGGCGACGACGTTTTCGGGCGGGGAAGCGCAGAGGATTAAGCTCGCGACGGAGCTGGCGCGGCGGTCGACGGGAAAGACGCTGTATATTTTGGATGAGCCGACGACGGGGCTACATACGGATGACGTGAAGAGGTTGCTCGCGATTTTGAATAAGTTGGTGGATGGGGGGAATTCGATGATTATTATTGAACATAATTTACATGTGATTAAGTCGGCGGACTGGGTGATTGATATGGGGCCAGAAGGCGGGCTGAAGGGTGGAGAAGTTTGTGACTTTGGCACGCCGGAGGATCTGGCGAAGCGGGGGAAGACGCCAACGGGGCTTTATTTAAAGGGGATGTTGTAGTGGCGTTTCGAAATGATCAGGTTTCGGAGAGAGAAACGGAACGAATTGTTGAATTGGCGAAGAGTTGTTTGAGTATTTCGGGGGATTTTGTGGAGCTGGGATGCTATAAGGGGGATACGTCGCTACTACTCGCCGAAATTGGTAAAAAGCTGTGGATTTATGATTCGTTTGAGGGGTTGCCGGAGAAGAGTGAGAAGGATTTTTCGGTGGTGGGAGAGAGCTTTAAGGCGGGAGAACTTTTTGTTACGAAGCGGGAAGTGAAAGAAAGATTTTTGCGGGCGGGACTAAAAGTGCCGGTGATCAAAAAGGCGTGGTTTCAGGATTTGACAGAGGCGGATTTGCCGGAGAAAATTAGTTTTGCATTGCTCGATGGGGATTTTTACGAGTCGATTCGGGATTCTTTGAGATTGATTGACGGACGGATGGTTCCGGGCGGGGTGATTGTTGTGCATGATTTTAAAAATCCGGCGCTACCAGGGGTAGAAAAGGCAGTTTTAGAGTGGAATAAAGACAAGAATTTGAAAATTGAGGTTTTTGAAAGTATGGCGATTATAAAATTGTAGTGATATAATTTAAGGAATGACAAAGTATGTGGGCTTAACAGAAAAGAGGATGGCAAATAAGCGTTTTAGGAAGACCGAAGAAGCAATTCTGAGGGTCTTTTTTGAAGAGGATTATTATGTGCAAATGGGGGAAATGGCGGAGAAAGCCGGGGTGGCGCGGTCGACAATTTACAGCCATCATCGGGCGGTGCGGGAGATTTTGCCGGATTATGAGAAATATGTTTTAAGGAAATATCGGCGAGTGGTGAGGCGGATGATGAAGAATGGGAATGTGCGGCTAAAGCGGATTTATTTAAGTATGCTATTTTTTATGATTCAAGAGAAGAGAATTTTTGAGATGTTGATTAAAAATCATAGAAGGACGCTGTTTGAGATGATGATTGGGGAAATTAAAATGAAAGTGATAAGTTATGCGCGGTTGCCGAAAAATTCGGAGAAGATTTTTCGGGTTTATATTAGTGAAGTGGTGGGGTTAGTAGAAGAATGGGGGAGAGAGGGATTTTTGGAGGTAGAAATAGAGAAATTGTTGTCGGAGATAATGTATCTTACGGATACAATGAGGAGCAGGCTGGCACCGTTAATGGATAATTAGCACTCGGGGCTTTACAGTGCTAGTTTTTGTGCTATAATAGAGGTAGAAAAGGAGATAAAAAGATGGCTTTAAAACCGTTAAAAGACCGTGTGGTGGCGGTAGTAGAAAAACCGCTTGAGAAGACGAAATCGGGGATTTTGCTTGGAGAAGCGAAGGAAAAACCGGCGTATGCGCTGGTGGAAGCGGTGGGACCGGAAGTTTCTGGGGTGAAAAAAGGCGACAAAATCGTTTATAAAGAGTATTCAACAACCGAAATTAAGATGGATGGGAAAGATTATATTATTCTAAAAGAGGAGGATGTCCTGGCGACATTATAAAATATGGCAAAGAAGATTTTTTATGAAACAGAAGCACGGGAGAAAGTGCTGGCGGGGGCAAAACAACTTTATGATGCGGTGAAAGTGACGTTTGGACCGAAGGGGCAGAACGTGGTGATTGAGAAAGAATATGGCGCACCGGTGATTACGCATGATGGCGTGACGGTGGCGGAAGCGGTGGAACTGCCGTCTTCAGATGAGTCACTGGGCGAAGCAGTGGGGGCGAAGTTGATTAAAACGGCGGCGCAGAAGTTGAATAAAGTGGCTGGTGATGGAACTACTACCGTGACAGTGCTGACATATAATATATTGAACGAGGCGAATAAATTGATTGCGGCGGGGATGAACCCGATGGAGCTTCGACGGGGGATTGAGAAGGCGGGGGCGGAAATCGTGGCGGAAATTGAAAAGTCGGCCGAGAAGATTGAAGGCGATTCTAAGAGAGTGGCGGAAGTGGCGACAATTTCAGCGGGAGATGCTGAGATTGGCGAGTTAATTGCGGAAGTGATTGCGAAAATCGGAAAAGATGGCGTAGTGACAGTGGAAGCGGGACAAGGTCTGACGATGGAACAAGAAATCGTAGAAGGCTTTTCGTATGATAAGGGTTATGCGTCGGCGTTCTTTGTGACGGATGTGAATCGGCAAGAGGCGGTGTTTGATAAGCCGCTGGTGTTAGTGACTACAAATAAGATTTCGGCGGCGTCAGATATTTTGCCACTGCTTGAAAAATGCGCGCAGGCGGGAAAGAAAGACTTAGTAATTATTGCGGAAGAAGTGGAAGGAGAAGCATTGTCGCTTTTGGTTCTCAATAAACTGAAAGGCGTGTTTAATTCGTTAGTCCTCAAAGCACCGTCGTTTGGCGAGAGACGCAAAGAGATTATGGAAGATATTGCGATTTTGACAGACGCGACGGTGGTGTCGGCCGATAAGGGATTGAAGCTAGAGGAAGTGGGGCTTGAAGTTTTGGGGTCGGCCGGGAAGGTGATTGCGACGAAAGATGAGACGACGTTAATTAAAGGTTCTGGCGCGAAGAAGGCGGTGGAAGCGAGAATTGAGCTGATTAACGCGCAGGCGGCACTCGCGAAAACGGATTACGAACGAGAAGAGTTTGAGAAACGGGCGGCGGCGCTGTCTGGAAAAGTGGCGGTAATTAAAGTTGGTGGGGCGACGGAAACGGAAATTGAAGAGAAAAAATATCGGGTCGATGATGCAGTGGCAGCGACGAAGGCGGCGCTGCTTGATGGTATCGTAGCGGGCGGTGGGGTGACGCTAGTGAATCTGGCAGAGAAGTTGTCGGACGAAGAAGCGGGGACGAGAATTGTCAAGAACGCCTTGAGGGCGCCGTTTACTCATATTATGGAGAATGCGGGGCTGAATGCGCAGGCGCTGCTTGCTGAGGTTTTGAAGGCGAAGCCGGGATTTGGTGTGAACGTGATGGCGCCTGAAAAAGGCTTGGTTGATCTCAAAAAGGCGGGAGTGATTGATCCGGCGAAGGTGACGAAAGAAGCGGTGAAGAATGCGGTGTCGATTGCGGCAACGGCGATTACGATGGGGGCGCTGATTTGTTTGGTGCCGGAAGAAAAACCGGCAGCGCCAGACATGGGAATGGGATATTAAAAAATAACCCCCATAAGGGGGTTATTTTTGTGGCTTACTACTACATTTTGTCGATAGACTCAACGAGATAAAGGAGGGCTTCGCCACGCTCGTGTTCGTCGGCGATGTTCTTAGCGGCTTGGTAAGCTGGCTCAATCGCGGTGTAATCGCGAAGATTTTCAAACATATCACGATAAAGATTAAACTTTTGAGAGGCTGGCAAATCCATTTTTCCAATCAGCGGAGCAAGGTCGCGGAGGGCAGCTTCCTTGACTTCGTGCATATTGAGGCTTGGGGCTTCAGCAGGAGCTTCCGAAATGACTGGGGCGGCCGGAGCTTCAAAAGCCGGAGCGGCTGGCGCTGGCATTTCTGGGGCTGGCATAGGAGCTGGAGCGGGAGCTGGAGGTTCTGGAGCTGGGAACGGGCCGACGGATTCAGCGAGTTCGCCAGTGTCGCCTTCTGGAACTGAAGACGGAGCGGCGACTGGGTCCGCAAAAACCGGATCTTGATTAGTTGTTTTGGTAATATCGTCGATTGCTTTTTGCAAATCGTTATCTACTGTTGGAGTTGGATTCATTTTTGCCCACCTTTATTAATACTTATGTTAATTTTAGCATGGATTTTCTAAATGCGCAAGAAGTTTACGATTTTATCGAGAAAATCTAGCTTAACTTCTTCCATAGGGAGATGGTTGCCGAGCTGGTCAACGATAGCTTCGCCGCTACCTTCAGGGAAATAGATTTTGACGCCAAGGCCGAAACGTTGTTTTGGAATGAGAACGGCGGAGTAATGCTCGTCTTCTTTTAAGATGCCAAAAGCGCGAAAATCGGCGTATTTATGAAGGATTTTGCCTTCTTTAAGGCCTTTTTCGTCGATATGATATTTGATTTTGCGAGGAGGACGAAGAGAAAAAACGAGGACGGTGATGACGCTGATAACGATGAGGGCGAGAAAAGTCCAACCTTGCAAAAAAATAGCCAGCGCGCTAAGAGCGATGGTGGTGATGAAAAGACCAACATACCACCAAGCGTTGTGGTTTTTGGTGATGTATTCTTCTGCTTCCCAAGAAACGGGAGATAGTTGTGTTGTCATAAGTCCATTATAGCATAAAAAATGGCGGAGGGTGGGAGATTAGGATCTCCGGCCCCTCCTTCAAAACACAACCAAAAAAAGCAAGCTTTTTTGCTTGTATTTTGGCGGAGGGTGGGAGATTCGAACTCCCGCTCCAGATCACTCCAGACTAACGATTTAGCAAACCGTCCCCTTCAGCCACTTGGGTAACCCTCCGTGTTTTCTATTTTAACATATTTTTTTAAAATGTGATATAATCGGGGTATGAAAAAAGTGTTTAGAGTTATTTTACCAATGTTAGTATGTGGGGTTTTGGCGGTTGTCGCAGGGGCGAGCGCTTCAGCGTTGACGTTGCAAGAGGGCGCGCAAGCGGCACAATGTGATGGTTGCCCGGCTAATTTGTTCGGCGAGAATGGTGTGTTCCGTCAGGTGACAAACGCGATTTTGTATATCGTAGGGATTGTGGCAGTGATTATGTTGATCATCGGTGGTATTAAGTATGTGGTGTCTGGCGGTGATGCTAAAAAAGTGACGGATGCAAAGAATACGGTTCTTTATGCAATTATTGGTTTGGTGATTTGTTTCTTTGCGTTTGCGATTGTGAACTTTGTGATTTTGTCGTTGCCGAGTGACCAGGAAACGACGGGCGCCTTAATTCAGTCGATTTACGGCTAATAAAACGATAATGAAGTTTTGAGCTCCGTTCTCGCGGAGCTTTTTTAAGGCGGCGCGCATAGAGGCGCCGGTGGTCAAAACGTCGTCAAATAGAACGTAAGTAGTTTGGGGGTCGATGGTAATTTTAGGGTTGACGAGATAAGCGGAGCTAGCTTGGGACTCGCGGGTTTTCTTGTCGGTGCCGACCTGGACGGTGTTTTTAGCGCGGAGGAGGAGCTTTTCTAATTTTAGGTTCCGCATTTTGGCGAGGCGTTTCGCGATGGAGAGAGTGTGGTCAAAACCGCGCTCGCGAATGTGTTTAGTGGAAGTGGGGAGGGGAACGAGAACGGCGTTTTTGGGTAGATTCTGAGGGAGAATTTCACTTAAAATTTCAGCGAATTTGGGGCCGAGTGCGCGGACGGACTGGTATTTGTAATCATGAATGAGAGTGGCGAGAAGGTTGCTGCGTTCATTGATGTAGAACATGGGTGGAAGGTCGTTTGGCGATGGGGCTAGGTTTTGGTCAAGCCGAGCATGGGCAGAAATGATGTGATTTTTACAACAATCGCAAAGAACCTCACCTAGACGTCCGCAACCTCTACAAGAGTGAGGCGCGATGAGGTCTAGAGGGCTTAAAATTGTTGTGTTTTTTACAATAAAACTCATATTTCTCTTGATTTTACTACACAGATGCATTATAATAAAGCATAACAATATAAGTGGAGGAAATATGGCTCGGACAAACAGTGACGATTTGCTGATGGAAGACGATCTCGCTGCTGCGTTCCTTGGAGGCGATGAAGATCTTACGGCTCCAGCTGAAGTGGCAGAAGAAGAACCGGTCGTTCAACCAAGCGAACCGAAAGATGATGAGTGGGAAAATACCGACGATTTTCCAGGACAGCTCGCTGTGGATGTCTACGAAACCGCCGATAAATTAGTAGTTAAGGCAAGGACTGCAGGAATTTCCAAATCGGATCTTGATGTGAGTATTTCGGATAATATCTTGACGATTTCTGGTGTGTTGTCTGGTGGCGAAGATGAGCAAACCACTAGGTGGCATATTCAGGAATGTTACTGGGGCGAATTCTCGCGGACGATTGCCTTGCCGGTGCCAGTGCTGGCAGACGAAAACAGCGTAAAAGCTGAACTTAAGGATGGGGTGCTAACGATTTCATTTGAAAAAGAGAAAACGGAGGCACCGAAAAAAATAGCAATCCAATAGGATTGTTGTTGCTGTTGTTGTGCAGAAAACCGCTCGGAAGGGCGGTTTTCTGTTTATCAAAAAATCTCCCCGAAGGGAGATTTTTGTGAATGCAACTAAGCGTTGGCGATGATGCCGTTAATGACGAAGTTGACAATTGCAAAGGCAAGAGCAACGACAACGAGGCCAATCACGCCGTAAAGAATGGTGTCTTTAGCCTTTTTGACCTTGCCAGCATCACCGGAAGAGGTCATATAAGTCACACCACCGATAATGATGACAATGACAGCGACGATGCCAAGAACGCCAATGACTGCGTTCAAGATATTGGTAACGTTGCTTTGAAGGGTATCGGTCTTGTCGCCAACCTCTCCTGGCTTTACGACTTCTGCTAAAATATTTAGTGGATTTGTCATTTTGTTCCTTTATCTTATATATTATCTTCATTTTATAACTTTTCTTCTAGAAATGCAATAGGATTTTCTAGGAGAGAAGTTTCGGTGGATCCATCTTCACTGCGAGTGATGGCAGCGATGGCGAAGTTGACGATGGCGAAGGCGAGGGCGCAAACAACGAGGCCGATGCAGGCGTAAAGAATGGTGGACTTGGCTTTTTGGATTTTGCCGGGGTCGCCAGTAGAAGTGATGTAGCGAGCGCCACCGAGGACGATATAGACGACACAAACAGTGCTAGCAATGCCAATGATGGCATTGAGGATGATGGTGAGAGAATTTTCAACGGTGCCAGCGTCGCCGGTGTCAGCGCTGTTGACAAGGTTAATGACAAAGTTGGAAATGATGAGGGAAAGGGCAACGATAGCGAGGCCGAGGATGGCATAGAAAATGGTGTTTTTGGCTTTTTGAAGCTTGGCTGCATCACCAGAAGAAGTCATGTAGCCGATGCCGCCGACGACCAAGAAGACGGCGGCAACGATGCCGGCGGCGCCGATGAACCAGTCGATCATATTATGTACAACATTTTCGGCAGAGATGGCGGCATCTGGACCGCCGTCGAAAGCGCCAGTACTGCCAAGAAGGGCAATATGGATAGAGTTTAAAATGACATTGGCGAGTCCGACGATGGCGAGACCAATAAAGGCGTGGGTTAAAGTTTTCTTACCGGCGGCGAGCTTGCCAGTGTCGCCGGAAGCGAACATATAAAGATAACCACCATATATAGTATAGCCGATGACGAGATAGGCGGCGATGACGCTGATATCTACGGCGATATTGCTGGCGATTTGCTTGATGTTATTGCTGAGTTCGGTCTCGCTACTGGGGTTTTCGATGACGCCGCAATCCCATGGCTTAAGACCGAGGGTAAGGTCGCAACTACCGAAGCCTCTGCCGGCGGCGTAAGTCGGGGTAGAAGTGGCGAGGTTAGTGAAGCTAAACATCGCAATTAACATGGTAAAAACAACAAGAGATTTTTTGAGAAAGCTTTTCATATTATTATGGTAGCATAAAATATAAAAAAGTCCAATGTTTTAAGATATTACTCTTGACAAAAACGCTTATGCGTGCTATAATTAGGGCACGCCTTAAAAGGGAGGCGGGTTTTACTGTTGTTCGTTATGATAGCGAAAAGATTTTCAAAAAACAGATTGGTGAGAGCCATTTTTGGTTGTCTTTTTGGTATGATGGGACTGGTGGCGGGGGCGGCACCGATGATGGTGACGGCGCCAGTGTATGCGGATCCGGTGGAAACGGAGACGGCTGAGGCGACGGAAGAGACAGTAAGTATCTCGGACGAGTTGGTGAGAGAGACGCAAGAGAGTGGAAAATCCTGCCAAGATAGCCTGGGGGCGATTGGTTGGTTGGTTTGTCCGACGACGGGAAAGATTTCAGAGGCGGTGGACTGGCTATATGAGAAAATTGAGAATATTTTGGTGATTAATCCGGTAGAGATGAAAGACGGGTCGCCGATTTATGAGGTGTGGAAATATATGCTCGGGATTACGAATATTGTGTTTATTATATTCTGTCTCGTGATGGTGTATTCGCAGTTGACGGGGCTCGGGATTACGAATTATGGGCTGAAGAAGACGTTGCCGAAGTTGATTGTAGCGGCAATATTGGTGAACTTGTCATTTGTGATTTGTTCGTTGGCGGTGGATGCGTCGAACATCATTGGGGCGAGTCTTCGGGGGGTGTTTACGTCGATCGAGGAAGCGACGATGGGCGGGATGACGATGAGTGGGGGGATGAAAGTATCGGAGATGTATTCGGCGCTGGCGGGCGGGTCGGCGCTGGCGCTGGGCGCGGGGGTGATTGCGTTTGAGACGGGGGCGATTTGGATGTTGATCCCGACGGTGCTAGGGGCAATTGTGGCGGTGGTGATTGGGCTTATTACGATTGCTTTGCGTCAGGCAGTGGTGGCGCTTCTCATCATGATTTCGCCGCTCGCGATTATTGCGTATATGTTGCCGAATACGGAGCAATGGTTTAAGAAATGGCGGCAATTGCTTACGAAAATGTTGGTGTTTTATCCGATGTTTTCGCTTTTGTTTGGGGCGTCTTCGCTCGCAGGGTTTGCGATTATTGCTTCGGCGACGGACGGGTTTGGGGTTCTGCTTGGGGTGGCGGTGCAGATTTTCCCGCTGTTTTTCTCGTGGAGCTTGATGAAGATGAGCGGGACGGTGCTCGGGACGATCAATTCGAAATTGTCGGCGCTTACGGCGCGGCCACTGGCGGCGAACCGGAGTTGGGCGGATTCGCGGCGCGAGTTGACACGGCAGAAGAATTTGGCGCGAGGAGATGTGTATTCGCCGTCGCTGCGGCTGGTGCAGTTTTTGAATGACCGGAAGGTGGCAAGAGAAGAGGAGACGAAGGAGCATGCGGAGTCGGCGAGATTGCGTGGTCAGGCGTATGCGGTGATGAGGAATTATAATAAGGATGGAAAATATCTGTCGAAAGAGGGGGAAGAGTCGTATGATCAGATGATTAGAAATATTGGTTATCAGAGGACGATTGACCGACATAAGCATACGTTTAATGGTGGCGTGGGCGATCTGGGCGCGAATGAGGCGCAAACGAAGCGACTTAAGGCGCTAGATGATAAGATTATCCGAGAGTCTGATAGGGCGAAGATGGAAGGAACGCGTGGTGAGTTGATTGAAGCGCGTAATGCAGAGAGTTTCTACAGGCGCATGGAAGATGCAATGAACGCGCATTCGGATGATGAGTATGGTTATGTGATTGATGCGGAAACAGGTGAGCGTGTCCGGAGAAAGGACTACAAATTCCATTTTGACGGCGAAAAGGCAAAAGACCTTGATGGTGCAATTGCAAGATATATGGATGCAAAGGCTATTTTGGGCAAGCGACCAGAGGATATTCAATTTGCGGCGGCGGGAGCGGCTCAGGCTTATGACACGCAGAAGAAGATTCTTGAAGCAAAGATGCAGAAATACTTTGAACTATTGCCACCAACGCGGGATGTGGAATATAGATTGGGCGAGTTGACGATGCAAAAGAATGCTTCAGCGATTATTGATTCGATTATTCCGGGACTTCGGATTTTGAATCAGCGGGGGGATACGGATTTATTGAAATTCCAGTTGGATAATCTTTTAGAGAAAGAACTGGGTGGTGGTATTGAGCTTGGTACACATGCGTCGCAGGCTCTCGCGAGCTTCTTGATGTTTGAGGTGAAGGATAATGACCCGTTTTTGCGCCGGTTTGGAAAATATATTAATTTGGAGACGGCGCGGGCATATAATAAAAATGATCGCAAAGTGATGGATGTGACGTATGATGAGTATATTCGTGGCTATCATGATGGGGAGACAGATTTGATTTCTGAGGCGAATCCGACGGGGAGGATGTATGCGAAAAAGGACATGAAGAAGTTAGTGGAAGGTACGTCGCTTGATAATATTGAGCGGACGGCGCTATCGAATTTGGATGAGAGCTTGAAGAAGGCGTATGGGTTTAAGAAAGGGGCAAAGAGTGACGAATGGGATCTTGATGGGTATCTAAGGAAGCGTGAGGAGATCCAAACGGCGTTTGAGCCAGCATTCTTGTCGGCAAGCTTGAAGTGGTTGTCTGGTAGCGAGCAGATTAATAGCGGTGTGAAGTTTTGGACGGGTTATGATTTGAAACAACAAACAGAAGAAGTTGAAATTGACGGAAAGAAAGTTAAAAGGGTCAAAACTGACAAAAATGGTGACCCGGAATATGAATTGTCGCCGGTTTGGGGGGATGAGGAAAATGGCTTTGCTGGGCGCGAGAAGTATGTAGAAGAATACTTCCGTAGAAAGACTTATGACTATTTTAAGGATCAAACAACTGGGCAGGTGCTCGGTATGAGAACGGATTATCGTGATCCGACGGTGGAGCATTTGGTGCAAATGTATTTGAATGATAATTCTGAAGACGAAACCTCTGCAGAGCGTCAAGAGTGGTATGCAAATGCTGAGGCTGAAATTCAAGGTAGATATGGTGATGAAAATATTGAAGTGGCAAATAGAAAGCGTAGTGATGACATGAAGAAGTTGAAACGAGAGGTTGCTGGTCGACAGCTTAGGAAGATTCTTGATAAGACTGGTAAACTTGAGCAGATTTACAATACGAGAAGGTCGGGTGCATCTAATAACGCTAAAGACTGGCTCAGACAGATGCTCAATTTGGACGACAAGGATGAGATTTATCGTTATCTTGACCAAAAGGAGCAAGAGCTTAAGAAGAAAAAGGAAGGGAGTAGGCAGGAAGGCCAGAAGGATGGCTCTGCTGGCGGTGCGCCGTCTGGAGTTGGTTCGCCATATAATGATGCGTCGTTCAGATTGAGAGTAATGACTACTTTGAATAAAGAATTCGAAAAGTCTGGAGATAGGCCTGATCCGGATGCGAGCTTTTATGAGGAGTCGCTTGATATAATAAAACATGAGTTTGGGACGGTTGGTGGCATTGTTGAACAATACGAGAAATTTAAAGAAGATAATGCCTATGCTGGCAGAAGTGAACTGTGGGAGAAGCTGGAAGAGATTTTGGGTAATTTCTTTGCTGAGCAAATGAACCAAGATGAAGAAGAGTAGTTGCTCTTGACTTAATTGCGAAAGTGTGGTATAATGTAATTATAGAAGGTTTTTGGTGGGTTTAAAAACTTTGAACTTTAAGAAAGAGGTGGTTTAGATGAAATATAAGAGCGTATATGAGAGTTGCGAGACTTTGGCTATGCTGTACGGTGAAGTTCATAGAAATCCTGGTTTTTCTGAGCATGCTACATACATAGATCCATTTGGATGTGATTTTCAAATATTCTATAGTGATATGTTATACCTTGGGATTGGCGAGAGACGTAAATCTATGAATGTATATCTTGGCGGGAGGATGGTTTATTCGTTCCACGAAGATCATCCAAATTGGGAGTGCCTCGTGAATGGACATTGGATTAGATTGGTTGAAGAACTTAGCCGTTATGAGCTCGATCTTCATGTAGGAGAAGCATACATTATAAATAGTACTGTGCTTGAACTGTGCAGAAGGGAATCGGCAAAGAATCGTGAGATTCTTAACAGATATCGTGAAAAGTGTTCTCTTTTAGCAAAGAGTCGGGGCGTTTTTAAGAAGATTTCTGACAGAACGTCGTATTATAAGTTTAGCAGAGTAGTTGATGGGCATTGGGTAGAAATATATCTTAGCGAAAAGTCGCCTAAAGCTGGAGTAAGTTGCGATGATGAAATCGAATTAGCTTTTGACAAGAAGAATGTATTTACGTTTCATTTCAACAGCAGTAATGTCGGCGGGCTTTTCGATGATAAGGGTGATTATACTCCTGGAGAATGGGAAAAAATTCTGGAAAGATTGGCGGAGGAACTTTAAACCACCAAAACCTTTTAAACCGCTTTGGCGTGGAGCTAAGGCGGTTTTTCTTATGTTTATTCTGGGTGGGAGATATGATATAATATATATTATATGGCGCAATATAAGGTGCCTCAGGATGTTGAGGCGGATGATAAATTGATCGGGCCGTTTAGTTTTCGGCAGTTTGTTTATCTTTTGATTGCGGCGGGGTTGATTGCGCTCACTGTTGGGTTGTTCCAATTATTTCCGCTGCTTGCGATTATTCCGATTTTGCCGGCATTGTTTTTTGTGGTCTTAGCGTTGCCACTTAAGAAAGACCAGCCGATGGAAACGTATCTTGCGGCGATTGTGTCGTATTATTTGAAGCCGCGGACGAGGTTGTGGACGCCAGGGCAAAAAGAATCAACAATTTTGATTACAGCGCCGAAAATTGTGGAAGATGTGAGGACGCGGGATTTGTCGCAAGAGGAAGCGACGCATCGATTATCATTTCTCGCGGATATTGTGGACTCGGAAGGTTATGCGATTAAGGGAGCGTCGAACAGTTCGATGCGGGAGGACTTGGTGGCGGAAGCGAATGCAACGAGTGATATGTTTGAGACTTATCAATCGGGGATTTTGGCAAGAGCGGTAAACCAGAATAAAGTTGACCGACACGCAGAGGCAATTCGAGAAATGCGGGAGGCAATTGACCGAAATGAGACGACGCTTTCTAGCAGTGCGTCGATACAAGGACACGAGAAAGTTTTATCGCCACAAAGTAATGGTATAATAGAATTAGCGAATAATCCTGATTTTAGCGTGGCGACAATTGCAAAAGAAGCTAATAGAATAAACGGAAGGGCGATATGAATCCACAACAACAAAATATGAGCGGGTCGCAGATGGTGTTGCCGGGGCAACCGCAAATGCAACCGCAGGTGATGCAAGGGCAAACGGCGCCACAGCAGATTATGCCTGGGCAAAATCAGGTGCAGATGATGGGGGCGACGGCGATGAATGCGCAAATGCAGATGCCGGTGTCGCCAAACAAGGAAGTACCGACCTCGACGCAGGCGACGCTTCTGATTTCGGAGCTGCGTGATAACGTGGTGATTATGAAAGACGGGTCGTTTCGGGCAGTGGTGGCTTGTAAGTCGATTAACTTTGACCTGATGAGCGATGTGGAGCGGGAAGCGGTGGAATATTCGTATCAGAACTTTTTGAACTCGCTACGGTTTACGACGCAGATTTTAGTGCGGAGTCAGCGAGTGGATATTGGGCCGTATATCGAGAGATTGAGCGAAATCCGGCGAAATAATGACAATATGCTGCTTGGGGTTTTGATGGATGATTATATCAACTTTATTGATATTTTGTCGCAAGAAGCGAACATTATGGATAAGTCGTTCTTCATTGTGATTCCGTATTACACGTCGCCGGACGCGGAGAAGGTTTTGCAACAGACGAAAAATTTCTTTAAGTCGTTTAATAAGTCGAAAACGCCAGAAATTACACGGATTGACCGAGCGACATATGATAAGGCGCTCTCCGAACTGAATAACCGAGTGGATTCGGTGATTTCGGGGTTGTTCCAGATTGGGATACATTCAGTGCGGCTAAATACGCGGGAGCTTGCGGAGCTTTATTATAACTTTAACAATCCGGATACGGCAGTGAGAGAACCGCTGGTAGATTTTTCGAAACTGGCGACGATGTATGTAAGGAAGGGAGATAAGCAAAATGGCTAGGAAAAGGCAATTGACGCCGGCAGAAATTGCGGCGCAAGCTGAAGCGATGGAAATGGCGGAAATCCAGCAGGCGTTTGAGCAGGGGACGAATACGTTGCGCGATTTAATTTCGCCGTCGGCGATTGAAATTCATTCGGACTATTTTCGGCTAGGGACGAAATATGGGCGAACGCTGTATGTTTATGGTTATCCGCGGTCGCTATATACGGGATGGATTTCGCCGATTATCAATATGGATGAAGTGATTGACGTGTCGATGTATATTTATCCGGTGGAATCGGCAGTGGTGATGAAGAACTTGAAAACGAAGGTGACGCAACTTGAGGCGTCGATGAATCTTAACGCCGAGAAGGGGCGGGTGCGTGACCCGGAGCTGGAGGCGGCGATTAACGATGCGGAGGAGCTGCGTGACCAGTTGCAGGTGGGGGCGGAGAGATTTTTCCGGTTTGGACTGTATGTGACGCTGTGGGCGGATTCTTTAGATGAACTTAAGTTTGTGCAACAGAAGATTGAGACGATTTTTGGTCAGCAGATGATTTTCTCGAAGGTGGCAAATTCGCAACAGGAACAAGGGTTAAATTCGATTATGCCGCAGTGCACGGACCAGTTGCAGATTCGGCGGAATATGAATACGGGGGCGATTTCGACGTCATTTCCGTTTACGTCGGCGGATTTGACGCAAGACAAAGGGATTTTGTATGGCGTGAATATGCATAATAATGGGTTGGTGATTTTTGATAGGTTTTCGCTTGAGAATGCGAACATGGTGGTGTTTGCGAAGTCGGGTGCAGGTAAGTCGTTTACGGTGAAGCTGGAGGCGCTCAGATCGATGATGGTGGGGAGCGAGATTTTGATTATCGACCCAGAAAATGAGTATCAGAAACTTTGCGACGCGGTGGGCGGGTCGTATATTCGGTTGTCTTTGAACTCGGACGTTCGGATTAATCCGTTTGATCTTCCGAAGGTAGTGGACGCGGAGGATGCGAATGATGCACTGCGCGCGAATTTGGTGACACTACACGGGCTATTTAGGTTGATGCTGGGCGGGACGCAGATGACGGCGAATGGGCAGGTGATGCCGGCGCTTTCGGCGGCGGAGGAAGCGGATCTCGACCAAGCTTTGATTGATACCTACGCGCGGGCGGGGATTACGGCGGATCCGCTGACGCATCAATCGACACCACCGACAATTATGAATCTTTATGATACGTTACTTCATATGGAAGGGACGGGGCCGCAACTGGCGCAGAGGTTACGTAAATATACGACCGGAACGTTTGCTGGGATTTTCTCGCAGCAAAGTAACGTTGATATTAATAATCAGATGGTGGTGTTTAATATTCGGGATCTTGAAGATGAACTGCGGCCGGTGGCGATGTATATTGTGCTATCGCACATTTGGA
>JAFSNI010000020.1 GCA_017447485.1 Candidatus Saccharimonadota bacterium | reverse complement strand
TAGCTTGCTTGCGGAAGTTCGCGATGTTGACTTTGGTGACTTCTTGAGGGGCAGTGCCGGTTTTGATAGCATAATTTTCCGCCGGGAGACCGAAGGTGTCGTAGCCGAACGGGCGCATAGTATTGATGCCCTGTTGTATAAAGAAACGAGTGAGACAGTCGACGATGGTAAAGTTACGAACGTGGCCAACGTGGAGGCCGGCACCGGAAGGGTAAGGGAACATCTCGGCGAGCATCATCTTTGGGACGCCAGGCTTTTCGGTGGCCTTGAACGGCTTTTTCTCTTCCCAAATTTTTTGCCATTTTGCTTCGATTTTGAGCGGTTCGTATCTATCCATAATATATTATTATATCATAATATGGTATAATTGATAGAGAATATGGCAAGAAATCATCTCTTATCGCAGCATTTTTTGAGGAATCCGCGGCTGGCGCTGATTTTGATTGGACATTCGAATTTGAAAAAGCGCGACACGGTGGTCGAGATTGGGGCAGGGTCGGGCGTGATTACGTCGGCGCTGTCGAAACGGGTTTCGAAGGTGATTGCGGTGGAGCCGGACGTGGCGACGGCGAAGAAGTTGCGCGCGAATCTTTTAAGACGTGAGATCTCGAATGTCGAAGTCGTGGAACAGGATTTTATGGATTTTGAGCTACCAGAGGGGCCATATAAAGTGTTTTCGAATCCGCCGTTTCATCTTTCATCAGCGATTGTGCATAAGTTGATTGAGGCGGAGAATCCGCCAGAGGCGTTTTATTTGATTTTGCAGAAACAATTTGCCTTGAAACTTCTTAATACGGAGCGGCATTATACGTCGCAACTGGGGCTGAAATTGATTCAAGAATATCAGACAAAAATTCGGCTGCCGTTAAAACCGACGGATTTTACGCCGCCGCCAGCGGTGCCGACGGTGCTATTTGAGGCAAAGCGAATTAAAGTTTGATTTTGAGATTACCTTGGCGCAAGATTTTTGGGGTTTTGCCAGTAAAGTCGATGATGGTGGAGGGGAGATGGCCGGTGAGAGATTTTGGCGTGCCGCCGCGGGGATTAGCGGAAGTGAGAATTAAAGCGCCGAGAGGCTTTTGGATTTCTTGGAATGGCGGATAATCTGGAATGCGGATGCCAATGGTGTCAAAATGGTCGTAGTAAAAATGGTGAAAAGCGGGATTTTTCGGGAGAATGAGGGTGAGCTCACCTGGGAGATATTTCTCGATGAAAGGCTCTGCGGCGGTGGGGATGAGGGCATATTTTTTAATGGCAGCTTTGGACTCTGGGACTAAGGTGAAAACTTTGCCGGAATTAAAATCGCGGTCTTTGAGCTTCATAAGCTCGCGAATGTCCGACTCGGAATCTAGGGCGACAGCGTAGCCTTCGACGGTTTCGGTCGGGACGGTTAAAATCATTGCGCGAGAGCCTTTTTGATGGCTGGGCGATCAAAACCGACGATGCGCTGCCCGTTAATTTCAGTGACGGGAACAGCGGCGATGCCTTCGATGCCGCGAGCGTCGATTTCTTCATATTCGACGCCAAGCTCGTCGAGCCAATCCATTAAAGCGTGGCAATAAATACAGGTTGGGGTAGTATAAACTTTAATCATGTTATAATTATAACATGAGAACGGTGATTTTGGCGATGCATAATATTCGGTCGTGTTATAACGTCGGTGCGATTTTGCGGACGGCGGAGGGGTTTGGCGTTTCTAAAGTGATTTTATCGGGCTATACGCCGCGAGTGCATGATGCGGATTTGTTGCCGCATCTTCGGGCAAAATTAGACAATGAAATTCATAAGACGGCGCTGGGGGCGGAAGATATGTTAGATATTTATGCGTGTGGTGATATATTTTCGGAGCTTTCTGAATTACATGAAGAAGGGTGGCAGGTAGTGGGGCTTGAAAATAATATCCCTAAAAAGACCTATTCACTGGGGTCAGAAGAGCTTCAGATGAAATTATCTGATAAAATCGTATTAGTGCTAGGCGAAGAAGTGAATGGAATAGATAATTCGTTGTATGATATAATTGACCTGTTTGCGGAAATACCGATGAAAGGACAAAAAGAGTCGTTTAACGTCTCCGTGGCGACAGGAATTGCGCTTTTTGCTCTTGCGCAAAAGTAGATAAAGTGGTAAAATGGTGAAAATTATCTATTAAATTAAGGAGCAAAATGCCTGAACCTAAAAAGCAAAGCAGCCCGCGGAAGACTGGTCTTCGACGAAGCCATCTTCGCCTTGAGCTAGCTCGTAGAGTGAACAAAGTTTCGCCAGTGAAGGTCTTTGAGACGAAGAAAAAGACCCCAAACTTGAAAGTAAAAACTGTTAAGAAAAAAGAATCATAAGATGGCTAGCAATCGACATTTAGGTAGAGTTATTGTCTTACAGAGTTTGTATGAATACGAACTCCGGACCCTCGCGAAAGACCCAGAAGTCGATCTTGACGTTATAATTGCGAAGAATATTGAGCCATACGAGAAAACTTTGGGAGATACGGAGTTTGTCTATAATCTAGCGCGCAAGGTGAAAGAAAACTTTGAGGCGCTGGATAAGGTTTTGCAACCGATGGCACCAGAGTGGCCGATTAGCTCAATTTCAGCAATTGATCGTAATGTTTTAAGGATGGGTCTCTTTGAGCTATCAGAGTGCAGAGATAAAATACCGCCGAAAGTTGCGATTAACGAAGCGGTGGAACTTGCAAAAGCGTTTGGGTCGGATAACTCATCGCGTTTTGTGAATGGGGTGCTGGGCACAGCCTATAAGGAGCTCGGTATTAACGAAGAAAATAATCATGGATCAAATGATAAAACGGAAGCCCTTAAACATGGAGCCGACGGCAAGGCGGGCGCTGAAAGTGCCGGAAGCGTTGCCGACGGATCAGCAAGTTAAGGAATCTCCTCTTAAAAAATTGACTTCAGTGGTTTTCCGAAAGAAGACTGCTATCCAAGAGATTGTCAGGGAGCCGACTTCGGGCGGAATTGTTTTTCGTTTGACAGCCGATAAAAAGGATGTTGAAATATTGCTGATTCAGGACTCTAAAGGGCGATGGACGATTCCGAAGGGGCATATTGAGCCGGGAGAAACGGCGAAGATGACGGCGCGGCGGGAGATTGAGGAAGAAACGGGGTTGAAGAATTTTTCGGTGCTGTCGTGGCTTGGTAAGATTCATTTTAAATATCGCCGAGCGGATAAATTGGTGCTGATGACGACACAGATTTATCTGGTGCAGTCTTTGGACGCGCGGGAGATGCCAACAGGGGAGAAATGGATGCGGGGGATTGCTTGGTTTCCGTTTGCTGAGGCGCTAGACTTGATTGAATATGAAGATATCGAAAAATTAATGTTAATTGCGAAGAAAAAAATTCGCGCAGGGGAGTTTTAGGAGGCTTAATGGATTTAACACCATATAAAGATTTTGCGAAAGAGAAACTGGGGTTTGAATTTAATGATATTATGTTGCTGGTGACGGCTTTGACGCACCGAAGTTATGTAAATGAACATCGGGGGAGCGTGAAAGAGCATAATGAGCGATTGGAGTTTTTAGGTGATGCGGTTTTAGAGTTAGTTTCTTCGGATTTTTTGTATCGGACTTACAACGAACCTGAGGGAATTATGACGGCGCTAAGGGCGGCACTGGTGCGGACGGAATCGATTTGCGACGCGGGGAAAGAGTTGGGTTATGAGCCTTTGGTGCGGCTGTCGCACGGAGAGAAAAAGGGGTCGGAGCGGGCGCATGATGTGATATTGGCGGATTGCTTTGAGGCGGTGATCGGGGCGATTTATCTTGACCATGGGTATGAGGCGGCGCGAGAGTTTATTGCAAAGCATATTTTGGTGAAAATCGATACGATTTTAGAGGAGGGGAGCTGGCGCGACCCGAAGTCTTATGTACAGGAGTTGGCGCAGAGAGTTGATACGGCAACGCCGGTTTATCGGACACTTTCTGAGGAAGGGCCGGATCATGACAAGATATTTAAGGTGGGGATTTTCGTGAATGATGCCTTGACTGGAGTGGGCGAGGGTCACTCCAAGCAGGAGGCGCAAACAGCGGCGGCGCGAGAAGCGGTGAAGAAATATCGGGCACGGTTAGCGGAACAAATTTAGGCAAGGGCTATACTTGACTTTTTGAAGTGTTTATGCTATAATGGAGGTATAAGTTGGCATTTTGTGTGTTTGAATAGGGGGTGATGATGTGCCGACTAAGAACATTCAAGCGTCTAGGGCGACAATAGCATATTGGGAAACCGCGAAAACTTTGCTCGAGAAGGTTGGGAGATATATTTCGGCAGATAAGCTGAGAGCGAACCTTGAGGACGAGAGCACGGCCTGGAAAGTTAGCGGTGTGTTCCATAGGTATTATAACGGTAGCGATGCGGCACTGTATAAGGCAATCGTTGGCTACAAGAACGCTTTTAATAGCGTAGTCAAGAGATTTAATATTCAGTGCCAGATAGCAGGCGTGAGAGGAATCACGGATCCGGGAAGGCTTTTCGAACTGCTAAAAGACGAATCGAGAAGAAAATACTATCGCAGAGCGATAGATAAACGACTAAAAGCCGACGAAGTGGTCTCCCTGCAGACTATCGAAAAAGAATATTGTGCGCGCTAGAGAGAGCCCCACTTGGGGCTCTTTTCTTTTTGGAAAAGATGTGATATAATGGGGAAGTTAATAATTTTTAAGGAGAAAAATGCTTGCGATTCGTATGCAACGTAATGGCCGGGCACATCTACCAATGTACCGGATAGTCGTCCAAGAAGCGCAGCGCCATCCACTTTCGGGTCGCGTTGTGGCAGAGGTCGGCAATTATAACCCAGCGACTCATGCCCTAGTGTTGGACAAGGAAGCAGTGGAGAAATATCTTAAGAACGGCGCGCAGCCGTCTTCGAGAGTAGCGTTCATTTTGGCAAAAAATGGCGTGAAATTGCCAGATTGGGTGAAGAAGAGCCCAGCGAAGGCTGCTAAGGCGAAACATGCTGATAAATTGCGCAAAAATCAGCCGAAAGAAGAGCCAGTCGCTGAAGCTCCAGCTGAGGAGCCGGTTGCTGAAACTCCGGCGGAAGCGCCAGCAGCAGAATAAAAAAAATAACCCTTTCAAAAGGGTTATTTTTTGTTATAATATGTAGTATAAAACTAAAATGGAGAAAATATGGCTACTATCGACCAACAATTCGTAGAATATATCGTTAAAACCTTAGTCAATAATCCAGATAAAGTATCGGTGGATCGTAAAATTGATGAGAAAGGTGTGCTTTTGTCATTAACGGTGGATCCGGAGGATGTCGGGCGCGTGATTGGGAAGCGGGGCGTAACGGCGCAGTCGATTCGGATGCTCCTTCGAGCACTCGGGACGAAGCAAGATGCGCGGTATAATTTGAAGATCGTAAACACGGATGAAGAAGGCGAGACACGGGCAGAGAGGCCGGCGCAGGCTGAAAAGGTGGCGGAGCCAGAAGAGGTTGAGCTGGAGGAAGAAGTGGAAGAGACAGAGGAGCCAGAAACTTCGGAACTTGCCGAGAAGACTCGGGCAGAGCTAGCTGATCTTGACGACCTTGATATATAATTTTCCGAAAAAAGTACTTGCATTTTTAAAACACTCATGTATAATAGTTAGTAAGCTAACTAACTGCGAGTTTGCTTAATACACAATAAAAGTTGAGAGTTTTATATATGTCTAAAAAACGCCTTCGTTGGGGCGTTTTTTGGTGAATTTTCGGCTTTTACTATTGAAAAATTTGAAAATGTGTGCTATAATGGTAGTAAGAAGTAGTGTGCCTTGTTTTTATTACTTGTGAGAGCTGGCGACTCTCTGGGGGAAACTGGGCAGTAATCTTCGGCGCTGAAGTAGTCTAGGAGGCTGGTGGAGTTTTTCTAGGTTGCTGAAAAGATTAATAACACTAATAAAAAAGAGGTAGAATGGCTAAAAGCACTAGTCGAGGTGAGAGGAGATTTTTCACCGAAGGAGACCAAGCGCTTCCAATTCCGGATATGACTCAACATCAGACGGATTCGTGGGAAGACTTTGTCAAAAATGGACTACGTGAGGTTTTTGCTGAGCTAAATCCGGTGGATGATTACACTGGGCAAAAACTTTCGCTGAGGTTCAAAGATTATTATTTTAAAGAGCCGAAAGAGGACGAGAAAACCGCAAAGTATAATCTCGCGACTTATGAGGCGCCGCTACACGTTTTGGTGGAACTTGAGAACAAGGTGACCGGCAAGAAGCAGGAACAGGATATTTACTTTGGTGATTATCCGTGGATGACTGACCGCGCAACGTTTATTATTAATGGAACAGAACGCGTGATTGTGTCGCAGTTGATTCGTTCGGCAGGGGTGTTCTTTAATGCGGAAACGATTGGGACGAAGCGTTATTATGGCGCGAAGGTGATTCCGGGTCGCGGCGCGTGGCTGGAGTTTGAAACGGCGGCGAACGGTGCGATTTTTGTGAAGATTGACCGCCGGCGGAAATTGCCAGTGACGACGTTTTTGCGCGCGCTTGGCATGAAAGAGAGCGAAATTAAGAAGGCGTTTGCTGATATTGATACGGGCGACCGGAAATATATTGAGGCGACGCTTGAGAAAGATACGACCTCGACGCAAGGTGAGGCACTCCTTGAGGTTTATCGCCGGATTCGGCCGGGTGACCTTGCGACGGTTGATAACGCGCGCTCGATGATTGAGCGAATGTTCTTTGACCCGAAGCGCTATGATTATTCGAACGTGGGGCGGTTTAAGATTAATCGCCGGCTTCACATGAATACGTCGAATGTGCCGGAAAATCGGACTTTGCAAATGGATGACGTGAAAGCGATTGTCTCCGAGATTATCCGCTTAAATAATACGCAAGAAGCGCCGGATGACATCGATTCTCTCTCGAATCGCCGGGTGAAATTGGTGGGCGAGTTGGTGCAGCGGCAATTCCGTCTAGGGATGCTTCGCTTGCAACGTAATATTCTTGACCGGATGTCAATGGCAAATCCAGAAGATGTGACCCCATCGCAACTTCTTAACTCGCGGCCAGTTGTCGCAGCAGTGAAAGAATTCTTTTCTACCTCACAACTTTCGCAGCTGATGGACGAAGTCAACCCGTTTTCGGAACTGGCACATAAACGCCGTTTGTCCTCGATGGGTCCTGGTGGTCTTACGCGGGAACGCGCTGGGTTCGATGTACGTGATGCGCATCCGACACATTATGGTCGCATCTGTACGGTTGAGACGCCAGAAGGTGGTAACGTGGGCCTGGTTTTGAACTTTGCGACTTATGCCAGGATCAATGAGTATGGTTTCATTGAGGCACCATATCGCGTGGTGAAGAACGGCAAGGTGACCGACGAAATTGTTTATGTTGACGCGGAAACTGAAAATGATATGATTATTGCGGACGCGTCGGTCAAACTTGACAAAGATGGTAAATTTGTGGAAGATTGGGTGTCGGCTCGGGTGCACGGGGCGCCGGCGCACGTCGAGGCTTCAAAAGTAACGCACATTGATGCGGCGCACAAAGAGATTCTTGGTGTCTCGGCATCTCTGATTCCGTTTGTCGAGAAGAACCGTGTTGACCGGTCTTTGATGGCCTGCGCAATGCAGAAACAGGCAGTACCACTGCTTCGCCAAGATAATCCGATTGTTGGGACCGGAATTGAACGCGAAGTGGCGAAGAATACGTCGCAACTTGTGGTGGCTTCGGGGGCTGGCGTGGTGAAGAAAGCTGACGGCGAGTCGATTATTGTGACTTACGATAAGGGTGGCGATGTTGAGTACAAACTTCAACACTTTGAAAAAACGAATGATGATCGGTGCTATAACCAACGCTGTGTGGTGGCAAGAGGCCAGAAAGTGAAGAAAGGTGATGTTCTGATTGAAGGAGCGTCGATTCATGATGGCGAGCTTGCGCTTGGTCGTGATCTCTTGGTTGCGTTTATGCCATGGCGGGGTTACAACATGGATGACGCGATTGTGATTTCGAATCGGTTGGTTGAAGACGATACTTTGACTTCGATTAACATTAAAGATTTCGACGTGGAAGTGCGCGAAACGAAGCTCGGGCCAGAGCAAGTGACGCGGGACATTCCAAATGTTTCGGAACATTCTCTCCGGCATCTTGGTGAAGACGGTATCGTGACGGTGGGTTCGGAAGTTAAGAACGGCGATATCCTTGTTGGTAAAATTACGCCAAAGGGCGAGCAGGAGCTATCTTCGGAAGAACGGTTGCTTCGTGCGATTTTCGGTGAGAAAGCGAAGGACGTACGCGATACATCAATTCGGATGAACGGTTCTTCGACTGGTAAAGTGGTTGATGTACGAATTTACACCCGCGAACAAGGGCATGAGCTGAAAGCTGGTGTTCTGATGCAGATTAAGATTTTTGTAGCGGAGATGCGCAAGATTGGCGTGGGTGATAAGCTGGCTGGGCGTCACGGTAATAAGGGCGTGGTTTCACGCGTATTGCCGGTTGAAGATATGCCATTTATGGAAGATGGAACACCGATTGATATCGTACTTTCACCAATGGGCGTGCCAAGCCGTATGAACCTCGGGCAGCTGTTTGAGACTCACCTGGGGATGGCGGCGAGAGCGCTTGGATATAAAGTCGCAACTCCGTCATTTAACGGCGTGCCAGATGAAGTGATCTCGGATGAGCTGGAAAAAGCTGGGTTTGCGCGCGATGGTCGGGTTCAACTTTATGATGGTCTGACGGGTGAACCGTTTAATGAAAGAACCAGCGTGGGTGTGATGCATATGTTGAAACTTCACCACATGGTGGAAGACAAGATTCACGCACGCTCGACTGGTCCATACACGATGGTGACTCAGCAGCCACTCGGCGGTAAAGCGCAGAATGGTGGTCAGCGCTTCGGGGAAATGGAGGTCTGGGCACTTGAGGCTTATGGTGCAGCAACGACTTTGCAGGAAATGCTGACGATTAAGTCGGATGATGTTTATGGACGTGCAAAAGCGTATGAGGCAATCATCAAACACGAACCAATTGAAGGGCCGAAACTCCCAGAAGGCTTTAACGTCTTGGTGAAGGAACTTCAGGGTCTGGGGCTTAAGGTGGATCTTTTGGACCACGGTGAGTCGGCGGACGCGGGCGACGTGATTGAAAAGACTTCGCGTGAGATTGAGAAAGATAAAGACGATCAGATGATCTATGATCAACATAAAAAAGATGCTGCGCCAGAGATTCTTGACCTCGACGATGAAGAGGCTGAGGCGATGATGGCGGAAGAAGGCATCGAAATAACGGAGGCGGACGAGCTGGAAGACGGCACGGTTGACCTCGGAGAGGAGTTCTAATATGGCGTGGATGGATAATTTCATTTCAGCTTCAGACTTTGACTCCATTAGACTGTCGGTTGCGAGCCGCGACGATATTCTAAATTGGAGTTATGGTGAAGTAACCAAGCCAGAGACGATTAACTATCGTACTCAAAAACCGGAGCGTGATGGGTTGTTCTGCGAGAGGATTTTCGGGCCAACCAAAGATATTAACCCGCATGATTCGAAACTTAAAGGTGTGAGAAGCCGTGAGGCGGCAGTGGATAAGGAGGGTAATCTTGTCACGAAGTCGATCACTAGACGTGAGCGGATGGGACATATTGCTCTTGCGGCGCCAGTTGCACATATTTGGTTCATGCGTGGCGTGCCTTCGGCTTTGTCGCTACTTCTTGATGTGACCGTAAAGAATATTGAGAAAGTTGTCTATTTTGCAACTTATCTCATGACGGATGTTAAGGCTGAAGAAATCCAGAAAACTTTGGAGAATCTTGAGTCTCAAACGGCGGCGGCGCGAGATGCGATTGAAATTCGCTATAAAAAAGCGGCAGAAGCTGAGAATGCAGACGTCAAATCGCTTGCGGATGAAAGGAACAAGGAGCTTGAAGAGCTTGAAAAAGATTATCAATATCGAAAGAGCTTGCTGGAGTCGTTTAAGAAAGGTGGTGTGATTACGGAAGTTGAATACCGTAATTTGCCAGAAGAATACGAAGATTTGATTACGGTTGAAATGGGCGCGACCGCGATTAAGAAAATGCTTGACGAAATTGATCTTGATAAATTGATTTCGGATCTTCATGAAGAAGAAAAAGAGGCGAAAGGCCAGAAGGAAAAGAAAATCCAGAAGCGCCTCAAGACGCTTGAGGGGATGCAAGCGGCGGGAATTAAACCAGAAGATTTGATTCTCACGGTGATTCCGGTGATTCCGCCGGATCTTCGCCCGATGATTGCGCTCCCAGGCGGGCGGTTTGCAACTTCAGATCTGAACGATTTGTATCGCCGCGTGATTAACCGCAATAACCGCTTGAAAAAGCTGATGGATCTTAATGCGCCAGAGGTGATTTGTCGTAACGAAATGCGGATGTTGCAAGAGGCGGTCGATGCGTTGATTGACAACTCGGCGGCGCATGGTTCACACGGGGCAAATTCGACTAACGGTCGCAGACGCTTGAAATCCTTGTCTGACCTGCTTAAAGGTAAACAAGGGCGGTTCCGTCAGAATTTGCTTGGTAAGCGCGTGGACTATTCTGGGCGCTCGGTGATTGTGGTCGGCCCAGAACTTCAACTTCATGAATGTGGCTTGCCAAAACAGATGGCACTTGAGCTATTTAAGCCATTTGTGATTTCGTGGTTAATTGCGAATGAACACGCTAATAACATTCGCTCGGCGTCGAGGCTAATCGAGGCGAAGGAAACCGTAGTGTGGGATGCGCTTGACGAAGTAATTAAGGGTAAGTATGTGCTCCTTAACCGCGCACCGTCGCTTCACCGCTTGTCGGTACAGGCGTTCCAACCGAGATTGATTGATGGTAAGGCGATTAAACTTCATCCGCTTGTGGCATCGGGCTTTAACGCAGATTACGATGGTGACCAGATGGCGGTGCATCTACCTTTGTCGGATGCAGCACAAGAGGAAGCACGCGAATTGATGTCGGCCTCAAAGAATCTTTTGAAGCCGGCAGACGGTGCTCCAGTGCTCGCGATTTATCAGGACGTGGTGCTTGGGGCTTACTATTTGACTTATGATAAGCCAGGCACGGATACGGGCGAGCCGAAGGCGTTTTCGAGTGTTTATGAAGCAGAAATGGCTTACGACCAGGGAATTATCGCTTTGCAAACTCCAATTCGGGTGTTCGCGAAGAAGGAAATTCGCAATACCACGCTTGGTCGCGTAATCTTTAACGAGATTTTACCAAAGGATTATCCGTATGATAATTCGGTGCAGACTAAGAAGCATTTGTCGAAAGTGATGGCAGATATCTTTGACCTTTATGGCTCAGAGGTGATGGTGCACACGGCGGATGCTTTGAAGGATCTTGCATTTGAATATGAGACGATCGCTTCGATTTCAACAGCGAAGGATGATTATCCGACGTATGACGAGATTGACGATTTCATCGCGGAGGGCGATGCGAAGACTGCTCTGATTCAGCAGCAATTCGAGGATGGTCTCGTAACTGACGAGGAACGTCATAAACTTACGGTTGCGAACTGGCGTGATATCGATAAGAAGATTTCTGAATTCTTGCAGGGCAAACTTTCGGAGATGGACACGGATATCGCGGTGATGGTGAACTCTGGTGCTCGTGGTAATATTTCGAACATTAAGCTCGCTTCGGCGGAAATCGGTATCATGGTGGATATTAACAACAATGAAATCGAGCTTCCAGTGAAGTCTTCGTATAAGAAGGGGCTTAACACACTCGAATCATTTATCGCGACTCGAGGTGCACGTCAAGGTCAGGTTTCGACGGCGCTCCGCACAGCAGACTCTGGTTATCTTACTCGTCGTCTTGTCGATGTGTCGCAAGATGTGTTTACGACTGATGAGGAGGCGGAAGATCCAGGCTTCACGGTCCATAAATACGAATCGGAGCTTTCGGGAATCTCATTTGTGGCGAGAATTGCTGGACGTTATACGGCAGAAGCGGTGCCGGGGTATCTTGAGGCGGATGAACTCATCACGAAGGAGATGGCTGAGCAGCTTGATGCTGATGATAAGATTGAGTCGGTCAAGATTCAGTCGGTGCTCTCAACGACGGCGGTGGACGGCGTGCCACGGAAAGCTTATGGTGTTGATATGTCAACTCGTGCCCTCGTGGCGGCACATGAACCGGTGGGTGTGATTGCGGCACAGTCACTGGGTGAGCCAGGCACGCAGCTGACGCTTGATACAAAACACGGTTCTGGTGTGGCAGGTTCTGGCGCAATCGCGCGTGGCCTTCCACGGGTTGAAGAGCTTCTTGAAGCGCGGACGCCAAAAGGCCAAGCGTATGTTACACCGATCGATGGCGTGGTGGAAATTTGGGAAGACGGGAATCATTACGTTGTCCAAATTACCCCGCAATCTGGCGAGATTGAAAGAATCGCGCTTGACGGGCGTGAACCGGCGGTTAAGGACGGTGAAAGCGTGAAAACTGGTACGACTCTTATCAAGAAGTCAGAGGGGAAGGCGGCAGTCAAGGCGAAACGTGATGGTATCGTGGAGCTTGTGAAGGACGCAATCATCTTGGTTGGCTCGAACGTGGCGCCGGTGAAGATGGAAATTCCGGGTGAAGCGGAGTTGGTCGTGAAGTCGAACGATTCCGTAACGGCGGGCGACCGTTTGACTACGGGTTCTCTAAACTTGCAAGATCTTTTGAAATATAAAGGTGTTGAAGAAACCGAACGTTATATCATGAATGATGTTCTGTCGGTCTACTCGGCGCAGGGTCATGAGATTTCACCGAAACATCTTGAGATTTTGGTACGGCAGATGTTCTCGCGCGTGCAGATTAACGAGCCGGGCGATTCGGAATTTGTGTCCGGTGACATTGTTTCGAAGTCGGCGGCGGTGTCTGAAAATAAACGGCTTGAGGCGGAAGGAAAACAGCCGGCAACCTATACCAATTTGTTGCTTGGTATTACGAAAGTCTCAATCTTTTCGGATTCGTTCTTGTCGGCGGCTTCGTTCCAGGATACGACTCGCGTTTTGATTAATGCGGCGATTAACGGACGGGTTGACCGCTTGAAGGGTCTTAAAGAGAACGTGATCATTGGTCGGAAGATTCCAGTAGGGACGGGGGCAGCACCACTCGAAGATTTTGAGACGGCTAATGCTAAAGAACCTACAGAAGAAGACCTCGAGAACTTGTAAGGTTTTCTGGAAAAACAACCGCTTTAAGCGGTTGTTTTTTTATGTCCCGTGTGGTATTATTATATATAGTTATATAAGAGGTATTATGCATTTTACGACTATTTTCAAATCCCTGAAGAATAAAGATATGCTGAAGCGGGTGCTGGTGATTTTTGGTATTTTGGTGGCATATAGGTTATTGGCGCAGATTCCGGTGCCGATGGGGGACGCGTCGACGTTCAAAGAGGCGATCTCGAATTTAATGGAGAAATCGGACTTTTCGTCGTTTCTAAACTTAATTTCTGGTGGTGGACTGGCGTCATTTAGTATTATTTTGGTAGGACTTTCGCCATATATTACTGGCTCGATCGTGGTACAGCTGATGACGAAGGCGATTCCACGGCTCGAGGAGCTGTCGAACGATGGTGAGACCGGCCGACGCAAGATTAATCAGTGGACGCGGATTTTGACGGTGCCGCTGGCGATTGTCCAGTCGATTGCGTATATCTTTATCTTGTACCAGACGACAATTTCGGCAAATATTGCAACGGAATTTGTGCCAACGGCGGGAGATTGGGCGCTTTCAATTACGGCGATGACGGCTGGCTCGCTGATTCTAATGTGGTTAGGGGAACTTATCACGGAGCAAGGAATTGGGAACGGAATTTCGACTTTGATTTTTGCGTCAATTATTTCGCAACTCCCGACGACGATGGCGTCGCTTGGGACGGCGCTCTTTGATACGAGTGAAGGAACTTTAAACTTGTTCGGCTGGTTAGAACTTCCGGTGAATCCAACGGTGTTTTGGATTGTGTTTGGGTTCGCGATTGCGATGCTTGTGGTGATTTACTTCCTAGTGAAAATCAACGAGGCGCAGCGGGTGATTACAATTAATTATGCAAAACGGGTGCACGGAAATTCGTCTTATGGTGGCATTCGCTCGATTTTGCCAATTAAGTTGATTGCGGCGGGCGTGGTACCGGTGATTTTTGCGACAGCATTTTTGTCATTGCCAGCTTTGATTGGGCAAGTAGTAACGTCAGTTGATCCGGGAAATGAATTTGGCGCAAGTTTAGTGACGATTTTCTCGGCGCCATCGGCTAGTAATTTTGCTTCACTATATCCAGATGGAATTACTGGTCAATGGTTTGTTTATCCGACGGTTTATTTTGTGCTAGTGTTTGCGTTTACATATTTTTACACCTCGATTATCTTTAATACTAAAGAGATTGCGGATAATTTACAGAAGCAAGGGGCGTTTATTGAGGGAGTTCGCCCTGGAATTAAGACGGCAAATTATCTTTCCAAAGTTGTTAACCGCCTGGATTTATTTGGTGCGTTTGCGCTGGGGCTAATTGCAATGTTGCCATTTATTACGGATTATATATTCATTTTGACAACGGGCGCGCCGATTGGCTTATCAATTTCGGGCACGGGGCTCCTCATTGTGGTGACGGTGGCGCTAGAGAATCTGAGGTCGGTGGATTCGAGAGCTTTGATGATAACTTATGACGATTTCAAAAATGAGTCTAAAAATTAACTTAAACTGGAAACAGATTTTAAAGTGGGGGACGATTGCGATTTTTGGGATTTTTATTTTGGTATTCTTTATTCGAGTTGCGGTTTTTGAGGACAGTTATTACCGCGAAAAAGAAGGCAGCGAACGAGCGGAGGCGGTTGCAGTTCAAGAAGAGCCACTAGAAGAAGAGGCTCCAACAGAAGAACAAGTGACGGAATATACCGTGGCGGCAGATCGTCCGCGCTATCTTTCGATATCAAAGCTCGGCGTAGTAAACGCACGGATTATTGCGGTGGGGGTGAAGTCAAATGGGGAACTTGGAACGCCGAATAATATTTTTGATGTGGGATGGTATGAAGCTTCTGGTAAGCCGGGGCAAGGTGGCGTGATGGTGATTGACGGGCATAATGGTGGACCGCATGTGCACGGGGTGTTTAAGGATCTGCCGAATTTAGTGGAAGGCGACATCATTAAAATTGAGCGGGGAGATGGAAAGATTTTTGAGTATAAAGTCGTAGAAAATAAGACCGTGGCACTGAGCGAGGCAGATGCTTATATGAAAACGGCGTTCAAGTCGCCAGTTTCCGGAAAAGAATCAGTGACTTTGATTTCATGCACGGGGGAATGGTCGCAAGCACAAGGAACTTATTTATCACGACAGTTTACGCGCGCAATTCTTGTTGACTAATCTTTTTTTGTGTGATAAAATTAAAGGGTAATTTATGGCTAGTCAAAAGGAAGTGATTAAACTCACGGGTAGTGTCGTTGAGGCGCTGCCGAATACCCAGTTTCGGGTTGAACTCGAGAATGGTCATGTTATTGTTGCCCATATGAGTGGGAAGATGCGAAAAAACTATATTCGCCTCGTCCCGGGTGACAGAGTCGAAGTTGAGTTAACCCCTTACGATCTTACAAAGGGCAGAATCAGCTTCCGACTCAAAGATTAATATCAACGGGTTTTTGATTAAGATTTTTAGACCTTGAAAATAACAGGGGTAAAAATTGAAAAATCATAACCTTATAATAGGAAAGGATATTTTTACACTATGAAAGTACGTGCAAGTGTGAAAAAAATCTCGCCTGATGATATCATCGTGCGCCGCAAAGGTGTGCTTCGTGTCATCAATAAGAAAAAACCTAAGAATAAGCAAAGGCAGGGTTAAAAATGGCTAGAATAGCTAGCGTTGTGATTCCTTCCGATAAGCAAGTGTGGATTGCCCTCACTTACGTTTATGGGATTGGTCGCACAACATCAAAGAAAATCCTTGCGGAGGCTAAAATAGAGCCTACCACTCGGGTGAAAGATCTCACCGAGGCTGACGAACAAAAAATCAACGACATTATTTCTGCGAAATATCATGTTGAGGGTGATTTACGGCGCCTCGTGAGCAATAATATTAAACGCTTAAAGGATATTAATTCCTACAAGGGTATCCGCCACAAGGCTAAATTACCAGTCAACGGCCAACGTACTCGTACGAATGCACGTACTCGTAAGGGTAAGGCGATCGCGGTCGGTGGTGCACAACCAAAAGCAGCAAGTAAAACCTAGGAGTAAAAAATGGCAGAAGAAGAAATTAAAACTACTACTGCAGCTGAAGCTACTGAAACTACAGCGGCTCCAAAGACGAAAGCTGCAAAGAAAGGTAAGCGAATTGTTAACAGCGGTGCTGTGCATATTCAAGCTACCTTTAATAATACGATTATTAGTGTCACCGACAAAACTGGCGCAGTGTTAGCCGCTTCGAGCGCAGGGGCCAATGGCTTCCGTGGATCGAAGAAGGGGACGGCATTTGCAGCTGGTGTAGCAGCGGAAAAAGCGCTCGATATCGCGAAGAAAAACCACGCACTTAATTCTGTAGACGTGTTTGTCTCGGGAATTGGACTTGGTCGCGACGCAGCGATCCGCGCGATTTCGACGGTTGGCATTAAGATTGATTCAATTACTGACGTAACCCCGATTGCACACGGTGGTGTGCGTCCGAAGGGAGAAAGGAAACCGTAATGGCACGTGATAATTCTCCAATTGTAAAGCAAAGTCGGCGCGAGGGTTATGCTCTTGCACCAAAGGCCCATAAGGTGATGGCGAAAAAGTCTGGGATTCCAGGCGAGCACGGTGATATGCGCGTACGTGGCGGAAGTCTGTATTTGACGCAGCTGCGTGAAAAGCAGAAAGTGCGCCGCACTTATGGTTTGCTGGAAAAGCAATTTGCCAAGTTAATGAAAGAGGCTCAAAAATCTGAAGGTCTGACTGGTGAGAAACTCCTCGAGTTCCTTGAAAGAAGGGCTGATAACGTAGTATTCCGCGCTGGGTTTGCGACAACTCGCAGACAGGCTCGGCAACTGGTGAGCCACGGACATTTTCTATTGAATGGTCGTCGAATTGATGTTCCATCGATTCGGTTGAACCCGGGTGATGTTCTAGAAGTACGTCCAAATTCACAGAAATCTGAGTATTTCAAAAATCTCCCGAACGTGATGGGGGCGGCTGCGGCTACTCCTTTGTCATGGCTGAAAGCTGATGGAAAGAAAATGAAAATTGAAGTGACCGGTCTTCCGAAGCGCGAAGAAGCGGAAGCTGGTATTAATGAACAATTAATCGTTGAGTATTACTCACGCTAAGGAGACGAATATATGACAACAAAGAATATTCATGAGGCAGCTCTTGCGGAAGTGCGAGAAACTAGCCAAACGGAAGCTGAGTTTGTGATTCGCCCGCTCTATCCAGGGTATGGCAATACACTTGGCAATTCGCTCCGTAGAGTCTTGCTTTCTAGCGTGAAAGGTGCAGCAATTACGGCCTTCTCGATTGAGGGGACGACGCACGAGTTTACGGCGATTCCAGGGATTCGTGAAGACGTAGTAGATATTATGTTGAACCTTAAGAATATCCGCTTCAAAATGCACACGGATAGTCCAGTAGAACTTTCGCTTGAAATCAAGGGCGATAAGCAATCGGAAAAAGATGGCGATAAGCGTGTGGTCGCGGGTGACATTAAACTTCCAGCAGAAGTTGAAATTGCGAACCCGAACCAAGTGATTTGTCATATTGACGATCCAAAATACGTTTTAAAAATGCATTTTGTAGTGGAATCTGGGCGTGGTTATCTTACGATTGAGAAATCGTCGGAAGATAGAATCCATTCGGATATGATTGCGATTGATGCGGTCTTTACGCCGGTCTTGCGCGTGCGTTATAAAGTTGAAAATACGCGCGTGGGGCAAGATACGAATTTGCAACAGCTTACGCTAACGGTTGATACTGATGGCACGATTACGCCGAAAGAAGCTTTTGAAGAAGCGGCGGCGATTCTCGTCAATCAATATACGGCGCTGGCTGGCTCGACGCGGGTAGAATCTACTCCGGCGCCAGGTAGCGAAGAAGAGGAGGAAGATACGGGACTTCTACTTCCGATTGAAGAGCTTGACCTTTCTGCTCGCACGGCTAATGCACTTCTTAACAATGACATTAAAACCATTCGTGATCTCGTCACTTTGTCTGAAAGTGATTTGAAAGATTTGAAAGGTTTTGGCCAGAAGGCGTTAGACGAAGTTAAGGAAAAATTAACGGAGTTAAATATTTAATATGCACCGACACGGATATAAAGGCCGTAAGTTCGGCCGTGAAACCGATCAGAGGTTGGCGCTTACTCGGGGGCTGATGTGCTCTCTGATCAAATATCAAACTATAACAACTACTCTCGCGCGGGCGAAAGAGATTCGACGCGATGTCGAGAAGTTAGTGACGCTGGCGAAGAAGGGCGACCTTGCTTCAAGAAGGCTCGCAATTGCGCGGCTTAATGATATCGAAGTTGCGGGGCTTTTGTTCGACACGATTGCGCCGCAAGTTAAGCGAGACTCTGGTTATCTTCGAATCGAACACGCTGGCTATCGCCGGGGTGATAACGCGGAGATGGGAACGATTTCTTTTGTAGATGAGATTTCGCTTGAGGCGCCGGCTAAAGAAGAGAAGAAAGCTGTAGAGAAAAAGACTACGGCAAAGAAACCAGCGGCGAAAAAGGAGGATAAATAATGAAAACTTATTCTCAAAAGAGTTCTGAAATTAGTCGCGAGTGGTGGTTGGTGGACGCTTCCACTTTACCACTAGGCAAGCTTGCAGTAGTAATTGCTGATAAGCTGATGGGTAAGAGCAAAGTTACTTATACTCCACACATCGATAACGGTGACTATGTGGTGGTTATAAACGCGAAGAATATTAAGGTAACTGGGAACAAGATGGTCGATAAGAAATATTATCGCCACAGTGGATTTCCGGGTGGTTTAACTGAGCTTAAACTAGAGGAAGTGATTGAAAAAGATCCTTCGCTCGCGATTCGCGAAGCTGTTAAAGGAATGCTCCCGAAGAATAAATTAGCTGCAGACAGACTGGCACGACTTCGTGTCTTTGATGGCGCTGAGCATGCGCACGCGGCACAAAATCCAAAGGAGATTAAATAATGGTAGCTACGAAGAAATATACCTATGGGCTTGGTCGTCGCAAAACCGCGACTGCGACCGCGCGGCTCTATAAGGGTAAAGGCGAAATTACTATTAACGGCAAGCCGGCGCTTGAATATCTTTCGAATGACAAAACTTATCTGGCTGAGGTGACCGATCCATTGGCACTGGCTGGAAAGCAGAAAGAATATGATATCACGATTGTAGTGAAAGGCGGCGGGTTGGCTGGGCAAGTAGATGCAATTAAACTTGCAATCTCGAAAGCCTTGGTGCTTGAGGCTTCGGATCTTCGTCCGGCGCTCAAGAAAGCGGGTCTTACTTCTCGCGATCCACGCGAAAAGGAACGCAAGAAATATGGTTTGCGCTCGGCGCGTAAGAAAGAGCAATTCAGCAAACGCTAACGCGCTTCTGCCTTATGAAAAAGCCCGGAGCTATCCGGGCTTTTCTTTAGTTGTCGTATGGAGTGCCGAGCGAATTATCGTAGTAGATTTTATAATCCCCCGGTTGGCCGAGCCCACCGCTACTCCATTTATAGAAGTAGTTGGTCTTGCCATCGCCGTAAAAGAAATAAAAATCTTGCGGCAAAGTGCGTCCAACGTTGGTGGCGCCGTTTTTCTCGGCGATCCAGCGTTCAATTACATCGTTGACCAGTTCGAGATTTTCTTCCGTGACGGGCGCGGTTTCGTCATAGACATACTGGTTGTTTTTGGTCAAGATATCTTCCATATCATAACCAAACCAGAGAATGCCAGAATCGAAACGATTCAGCCATGTCCAGACGACTTTTGAAGCCTCAGTATCGCCAACGTAAGGGCGATTGGCTTCTTTGAAAAGCGTTCTTGCCATCATCTCACGGACGCGCAGGGTAAAACCATAAGCGTAATCCGTGGCAACAGGCTCTTCGATTATGCTGAGTTTTTCGATTGCGATGGGCTTCGGCTCATTGAAAACGAGCGCCTTGGTCTGAACTGTGGTCGGTATTTCTACCAGCAGCGGTTCATACGTTGGGACTGGCTTCTTAGTCGGCTCGACGTTGGCGTCAGGCCTTGTGGAATATCCAGACACGGACAGGATTGTGAAAGTGGCCATCGCAATAGCAATGACAGAACGGGCGAGAATCGATATTTTTCTAGACATGGTTACCCCCTAAAAATTCCATACTTCTTAAAGTACTATATTCGTGGTCAAGGCGACCACTCTTTTTATTATAGCACATATGCTTAAAAAAGTCAATAGAGCTAGAGGTTTGTGCCACAAAAAACAGGGGGAGACCCCTGAAAAATAGTGGTGGAGTATGCGGGACTTAAACCCGCGACCTCTGCAATGCGAATGCAGCGCTCTATCAGCTGAGCTAATACCCCAACACTATTATTATATCACATTTTAGATTCCTGGAACAGGGAATTTTTTAGTAAGTGCTTTAACTTCGTTTCGGATGAGAGCGAACTTTTCGGCATAATTTTCGAGATTATCTTCCGATTCGGCGGCAACACAGAGGTCGGCGACCTGTTTCATCCAGAAAGCGAGTTTTTTCATTTCTTCTTCACCGAGGCCGCGAGTAGTGATGGCCGGGGTGCCGAGGCGCACGCCGGATGGGCGGAAAGCGCCGCCTTTATCATTTGGGAGGGCGTTTGCGTTTAAGGTCAAACCGACCATATCAAGGGCTTTTTCGTAGATTTTGCCGTCGAGACCGAAGGATTTTTGCATATCGATTAAGATAAGGTGGTTTTCGGTGCCGTTTCCTTGGAGAGTAAAGCCTTGGTTTTTTAGCTCATCGGCGAGGGTTTTAGCGTTTTTGACGATGTTTTTAGCATAAGTTTTGAACTCGGGTTTCAAGGCTTCGCCGAAAGCGACGGCTTTGGCAGCGATAATATGTTCGAGCGGGCCGCCTTGGGTGCCAGGGAAAACAGCGCGGTCGATTAAAATCGGGATGTTTTTCAGAGTTTTTTCTGGGCGCTTTAGAGGTGAAGCGACGTTGCCTTTCGAGAGAATAAGTCCGCCGCGTGGGCCACGCAGGGTTTTGTGGGTGGTTGTAGTCATGACGTCGAAGCCGAAATCGAGCGGATTTGGGTGGACGCCGCCAGCGATAAGGCCGGCAACGTGAGCCATGTCGGCCATCAAGAGAATTTCGTGGCCAGCTTTTTTCGCGGCTTCGTCGCGAATTTTAGCGACGCGAGCAAAATCTGGGACTTTCATGAAGGCAGAATAACCAATTAGGATGATTTTCGGGGCGGACTCAAGGGCTTTTTTCTCGAGGTCGTCGTAGTCGATGTCGCCGTCTTCAGTTACGCCGTAGCCGATGAAATTATAGATGTGGGCGGAGAGGGTCACAGGGGCGCCGTGAGTGAGATGGCCGCCGGCTGGCAAAGACATGCCGAGTACGGTGTCGCCAGGCTCAAGCCAAGCGAAATAAACGGCGTTGTTGGCCTGGGCGCCAGAGTGCGGTTGGACGTTGGCGTGGTCGGCGTGGAAAAGACGACAAGCGCGGTCGATAGCGAGGCGCTCGATGCGGTCGATGTTGGTCTGCCCACCATAATAGCGGTAGTTTGGTAGGATTTCGGTGGCGATTTTATCCTCGTCCCACTCTTTTTCGCCATAGCCGGTACCCTTGAAACTTGGATAACCTTCAGAGTATTTATTGGTTAAAATGCTGCCCATAGCTTCAAGAACAGCGCTTGAAACATAATTTTCGCTCGGGATTAGTTCCAGACCCTCAGATTGGCGGGTCTTTTCTTCGTTAATGAGGTTAAAAACAATATCTTTCATGGAATTTCCTTATTTAAGTTGATATTTGATGAAAGAAAATGTTAGATCATTTTCGGAACCTTTCTTGATTAACTTGCGGGAGTATTTAGACTTGTCAAATTCGGGAAAGAAAGCGTCGGCTTCGGCGGTAGCATCAATCTCGGTCAAATAGAGATTTTTAGCATAGGGCAAGGCGAGCCGGTAGATGGTGGCGCCACCAATGACGAAAAGCTCTTCAGAGTCGTTTTGGTGTTTTTTTAGAAATGCAATTAAATCCGGAATTACTTCGACGGAATCGGGCAGGTTTCTAGGGTTAAGAGAAGCAACATAGTTTTTGCGACCAGGGAGAGGATGACCGATGCTCTCATATGTCGCTTGCCCCATGATAACGGGATGCCCCATGGTAGTTTCTTTGAAAAATTGCATATCTTCTTTAATGTTGAAGATGAGTCGGTTGTCTTTGCCAAGTTCACGATTTTTGCCGATGGCTGCGATAATGCTAAACATATTACTCCGTAACTGGCATCGAAATGGTGCCGAGATTTTGATAATTTTCTAATTTGATGTCTTTCAAAGCACGAGAGCTGTCAAAAGCGTGGAAGTCTTTAATTTCAGGGTTAATCCAGAGCTTCGGAGCCGGTGGCAAGGTGCTGGTTTTGACCGCTTCGTCGTAACGCGCAATCTGTTCTTTGATGCCGTCGATTTGGTTCTCGTAAATATGGGCATCGTTAGTGATGAAGGTGAATTGGCCCGGACGAGCGCCAATGACGTGGGCGATGAGGTGGCATAAAACGGCGTATTGGACGACGTTAAATGGGAGACCGAGCGGGACATCAGAGGAGCGCGAGGTAACGAGTAGATTGAGACGGCCGTCGATCAGGTTCCATTGGGAGTTCCAGACGCAAGAAGGTAAAGCGGCGGTCGGGAGCCACTCATTTTGCCAGAGAGACATAACCATACGGCGGTTGCCAGGGTTTTCTTTCAAGGTTTCGATCAGGTTGTCGATTAGATGGTAGCGGTTTACAATCCAGCCGTAAGCGGTACCGATGGTGTGGGCGAAATCCTGTTTCGGCTCGCTGGGGTGGAGTGACGCGAAAATCTCGTTGATATTTCGCCCCTGATAGGTGCCGTCTTCGGCGATCTCCCATTCGTTCCAGATTTTGATGCCGCGGTCATGGAGCCAGCGGACGTCGTTGCTGGCCTGCTGGTAAATCCAGAGCATTTCGAGCGTGGCGGTCTTAAAAGCGACTTTTTTCGAGGTTAAGATAGGGAATTCCTCCTCGAGGTCGAATTGGAGCACTTGGTGCGGCAGACGGATGGTTTTCGCTTCGGAGGAGGCTTGGGCGGTATGGTCAGGGATAGCGAGCGAGGCGGTAGAAGTGCGGTGATCGGATTTTTTGTAGTTGACGATTTTTTCGCCACTACCTAAAATACGACGACAAAGGTCGATATATTGGTCATCAAATTTGCTCACAAAACCTCCTGTTAATGTTTTCATTGTAGCATACCTTGACTTTTTTGGCAAAGTGTGCTATAATGTAAGTATAAGCTTAATATTGGGAGCTAAAATGAAGGTCAAATACCTCGGAATGATGTTTCTGGCTAGTTTTATTGGGATTATGTTCAATCCGGAGCTTTTGGCGGCGTCAGATTCAGTGGCGATTTTGGACCTTGAACAGGCCAATGTGGTAGAGACGGTGGTTGAAAAACCGATAGCACCAGCGAAAGTTGTTGCACCGGCGGCGCCGAAGGCTGGGGTGGTGAATGTAGCTGTGGTGCAAACGGTGACTATGGCACAGAAGACGGCCGAAGCTCCGAAAACGGCAGCGAATCAGGTGAAGTTCTCTTGGGGGACGCAAAATCTGATTTTGGCTAATGATACCAGCGTTGACGCTGGGATGAGCGTAATGAAATACGGGCGGTTGCTTTGGGCGCATAACAATACGGCGTTTAATAATATTAAAAGTTTGAAAATTGGTGATACCTTTGCGGTGACGATTAACGGGGTGACGCAGCAATATAAGGTGGCGGCGAACCCGATTGATCAGACGGCGGGGGTGGCGCTTGAGAAAAAGAGCGCGACGACATTATTTCATGCCAGTAAAGGTGAAATCAATATGAGTGCTCTGACGGATTGGGGATTTGGCGGGCATGATCTGGTTTTGATGACTTGTGCGGGGGCGGGCAATACGCATCGCTTTGTGGTGGTGGCGGTCCAGATTTAGTCAGAGCTTTTGAAAAAATACCGACTTGGTGTATAATGGTTATATTGAAAGCTAAGGAGGTATT
>JAFSNI010000019.1 GCA_017447485.1 Candidatus Saccharimonadota bacterium | reverse complement strand
GGCGACGAGCTGACGGTCGGCATGGCGCTGACCGGGCCGGAAGTACGCTCAATTCGCGACCACCACGTGCAGCTAAAAGGCGCTTTTGTTACAATTCGCAGCGGGGAACTTTGGCTAAATAATTTGACACTTGGTGCGGAGACGGCGCGAAATATTAAACTACTCGCAACGCGGAAGCAAATCGCGGGGTTAGAGCGCGAGAAGGTCGCTGGGTCGACCATTGTGCCGGTGCGGCTACTTGGCGGAGCGCGACATATTAAGCTCGTAATTGCGGTAGGGCGGGGAAAGAAAAAATACGATAAACGTGAAACGATTAAAAAACGCGATATCGAAAGAGGGCGTTATGCTTAAGATTTTTTCGTGGAATGTAAATGGAATTAGGGCAGTGCTCAAAAAAGGAGCTTTGCAAAAGTTTTTAGAAGAATATAAACCAGATATTTTGTGCCTTCAAGAAATTAAAGCCAAGCCGGAACAAGTCGAAGTACCCGAAGGCTATAACATGGTAGTGAACTCAGCCGATAGGCCTGGCTATAGCGGGACAGCAATATTATTTTCCTCAGCCGCAAATCGTAAAGAAATTAATATGCCAGTTCTAAATAATGAGGGGAGAATAATAGTAGCAGAATTCGATAGGTTTTATTTGGTGAACGTTTACGTACCAAATTCGAAGCCAGATTTGTCCAGGTTGAAACTGCGCGAGAACGAGTGGGATCCGGAGTTTTTGAAGTTTTTGAAAGAACTTGAGAAGACAAAGCCAGTGGTGGTTTGTGGCGATTTTAATGCTGCACATGAGGAAATTGACCTGGCACGGCCAAAACAAAATCATCATAATGCCGGGTTTACCGATGAAGAACGCAAGGGAATTGCGAATTTATTAAATGCTGGATTCGTTGATACTTTTCGCGCTTTGCATCCGGATTCAAAGCGCTATACCTGGTGGAGCCACTGGGGCCATGCGCGCGAGAATAATGTGGGTTGGCGGATTGACTATTTCTTTATCTCGAAGTCGCTCAAAAAGAATTTGAAAGGGGCGGAGATTTACGAGAATGTTACTGGGTCAGATCATTGTCCGATTAGTATAGATTTGGAGGTGTAATGGAATTTTTGGAAAAAGTTGAGACGGTAAACGAAGATCTGCTTTGGAATGTGCCAGAAAAAGCGCAGGGAACAGTGAATATAATCGGCGGAAATTTGCAAAATTTTCGCACGCCGGTTAAGATTGCAGAGTTTTTAGGCGGAAAATATCCTATAAAAACCGTGAATTTAATTTTGCCGGATGTCCTGAAGAATAATCTGCCAGCACTAGAGAATCTGGTGTTTTTAGAGTCGACCGATTCGGGCTCGTTGGCGGATGAAGTGGGACTCTTGGCGGAAGTAAACAAAGCGGATTATAATTTGATGATTGGAGATTTGTCAAGAAATTCCATTACGGGAAAAGCTCTGGCTAGAGTTGCTAAAGATTTGATAAAGCCAACTTTATTCACGCGTGACGCCGTGGATCTATTGGCAGAAAACCTGAACGAAAGCGTACTATTAAATGAAAATCTAATCATTATGGCGTCAATGATTCAATTACAGAAAGTTTTTCGGGCAGTTTATTATCCAAAAATGTTGACACTCTCAATGCCGCTTCTGGGTTTGGCGGAGACTTTACACAAATTCACTTTAAGCTATCCGATTGCTTTGATTACTTTGCATAATGGACAAAATCTGGTAGCAAAAAACGGCAAAGTTGAAGCGATTGACCTAGGGAAAACCGAATTTTCACCAATTAGCTTTTGGGGTGGAGAAGCGGCGGCAAAAATTATCGCACTAAACTTATTTAACCCGAACAATTTTCTAGCAGCGACTACTTCTGCGATAATTTCTGCTCAATTTTAACGGCGTCGCGTGAAATGTTATGGCGACGTTGCGCTAAGAAGAACCAAAGGAAAGCTGCTACCGCTAGCGCGATGATCGTAATAATAATTTTAGTTAGCATTGGCCATTCGGAAGCATACAAAGTCCAGGTGGCCACTAGCGCAATCATAGCTAGATAAAACTTACGGCGCGCAAGAATAATTTTTTTAGCTTTTTTGAAATCACGCATAGTGAGAGAATTTTTAGTGCAATCGTCTGGATGGCCAAACAGTTTGCCATAAACGACGAACTCTATGGACAGCCCAATAGCCGTGTAAGTTGCAAAAATAATAATCCCGGCTATGGGATTAACGCGGAGAATGAAAAATAAAATCATCGCGAAGGCCAGGAGCGCATCTGTCCACATATCATATTTAGCGGCGTATTTGCGATATTTTGGGGTTTTATTTTTGGGAAATGGCCAACGTGTCGCACAGGTACCATCAAAAGCGTCAGTAAGCTCACCGAGGATAAAAAGTAAAAAAGCCGCCGCGAGGCTACTACCACCAAAAAACGACATGATAATAAGCGCGACAGATAAAATAAATCTGGTAAGTGTTAATAAATCTGCAAGATATTTTTTCATTAGTTATCAGTGGCAACGGTGATTTCTTGGCTAGAAACAACTAAATCGCCGTAATTATTTTCAGAAATTGAGAAAGTAGCTGGGTTAGTGGTGGAAGAAGCAAGTGTGCCGCCAGTGGCAGTCCAAGTCCCCAATTCGTAGCCTTCAGCGAAAGTAGCCGTGACGGTGTATTCGGTATCAATATCTAGATCGACAGAGTCGCCACTTTCAGAAACGGTTTTACTCTCATTCCCGGATGTGAATGTAACGCTAGAAATGTTAGAATCAGTAAAGTTGACCTTTGTAGCATATTCAGTGACATTCGCTACGATGGCGAAGTTCAAAGTGGCTTCATAGGTGCCACTTGCGGCCAAGATGTCAATTTTAGCACCAAGTTTAACGGTTGTGATGTCGCCTGTGGAGCCGGTGGCGGCGTGCGTGCGATTGATAATCATACCAGAAAAGACCGGTTGATAGCTACCGGCATTAACGGCGATACCCCAACGATTAGACGCAAAAGTACATTCTGGAATGATTGCGTCCGCATCTTCCTTTAGCAGGGCGGCTTCTTCAGCGTAAGTAAGACAGTTGTAGCCGCCTTCTCTTGCCTCCAAGGTTGGGATGGAAGTAATCTCATCTTCACTGTCCACCTCGCCAGAGTGTTTCAGATTTGTGTTATCGGTGGTCATGATAATCGTATAGCCAGCAAGGCTATTGGTGTAGGCCTTAATATTGAAATCAGAGTGATTAAAAGTGCCATTACCAGTCGGTGAAACGGTAAAAGAGCCATTGGCAGAAAGTTCAATTGAAGCAGACGGATTAAGCGTCGCCGAGACGTCTATATTTTGGTCGGCAGAAACAGGGTTCACACAATAAACAAAGCCTGCAATTATTGCTGCAGAAGCTGTTGTTTTTAGTATGACCCTTTTTGTTTTATTCATAAGTATATTGTATCACAATTTTTGATTTTGCAATAGCATTTTAAAGATTTTTTCAAGTTTCCGTATCTTGATGGAGACCTGAATTTGGTCGCGGGCCACGATTTGGGCGGCGCTCATTTTTTTAATTACTTCGGGATGTGCAAAAATATAGTTGATTGATTTGGCTATTTCGGTTGAGGTCTCTTTTTGGGTTAAGATATAGCTATCTGGTGGCAAAATCTCTTTCATGTCTGGATCAGCGATAAGAACCGGGACGCCAGCGGCGGTTGCCTCAAGCAAAGTCATGCCAAAAGTATCGTAGTTATATGAAACCAGGACGTCTAGGTGGGCTTTCTCAAGAGTCTGCCAAATCGTATCAAAATTAGCAGCGCCGTAAAAAGTTACGTTCAGATGATGTTTTTTAGTGTATTTTTTAGCTTTTTTGGCCTCGGGGCCGTCGCCGTAAACACTCAAGTGATACTTACCGCTGACTTTTGTAAGCGCCGTCAAAAATGGCATGATGCGTTTCTCACCAGACAGGCGAGAGTGCCAGATAATTTTCAAAGTTTCTTCACCAGAGAAAGACTTCGGTTTGACAGTTTTAGAGATTTTCTTGTCGTCAATGCCGTGGTGCAAGGAAAAACTGGGCTTTGTGACGCCATAGTGAACAAGTTTTTGACG
>JAFSNI010000001.1 GCA_017447485.1 Candidatus Saccharimonadota bacterium | reverse complement strand
GGCACACCGTGAGTTTTCTTCACAAAATGAATTTTTGGGCTAGTCTTTAAAATCTCATTGATTCTTCCGGCCGACACATTGGCGCGCGGGATCATTATAAAGAACATTGATAACATCAAAAACGACATCATCACAAAAGTTACATATTCTGCAAACGCTGTCATATTGCCAAGATAGGAAAAATCTTGCGTGAGTAGCGAAATGCCAATCCACGAACAGAGCAAGGCCGTTCCATTAAAAATGATATTAATTAGGGGATTTTGTAATTCTAAAATCCGATCTACAAAAATCAAAAGTTTGGTCAGCTCATCATTCGTGCGCATAAACTTTTTCTTTTCAACATTTTCATTATTAAATGCCCGAATCACCTTAAGCCCAGTCAAATTCTCGCGCGTAATTAAAGTTACTTTGTCAACTAATTTCTGGAACACCTTAAACTTCGGCCCCACAATCGCCATAATAATAATCACCGAAATCACCACGGCCGTAATTCCAACCACAATAATCCAACTCATTTCCGGTGCGGTCTGAATCGCCATTGCTAATCCGAGTATACAGAATAGTGGCGCCCTGAGCAACATCGACAACATCATAGTAATAATCATTTGAATTTGGTTTACGTCGTTTGTTGTGCGCGTAATCAAGCTCGCGGTGCTGTAACTTTTAATGTCGGCCAAATTAAACAACAAGATTTTCTGAAAAACCGCCGCTCTTAAATCCCGCGAAAAATATGCTCCCACTCTTGCCGAAAAAAAACTTGACGTAAACGAGGCCACAGCCGAAATCAATGCCAAAATTATCATCCATCCGCCATCTTGCCAAACTCGCCCCATATCGCCTGGCACGATACCGTTATTGATAATATCGGCCATCAAAGCCGGTAATTGCAAAGTTGTATAAACTTGCGCACCAGTCGAAAGAAGCAATATAATCACTTGCCACCAATATGGCTTCAGAAACCGCATCAACTTAAACATATAAATCCATTATACTATAAATTTTTATGTTCATCGGGTTTTTTCTTGTGATTTTTTGAGATAAATTAACGGGCCAATAATGATGTAAATATAGTAAGATAGGAATCGCCAAAATAGCATAGCCCAAAAAACGTAACCTGTGGACAACGACGAAAAAACCAAATAAAACGTGCCTTCCGCGGCGCCCGCGTTGCCTGGTGTCGGCACGAAATATACTGACGAAGTCACCGCCATTGACATCATCAAACACCCCAAAAAGCCAACGTTCCCTCCAAACGCCGTTAGCACGAAGAATGGAATCATCATAATCATTGCCTGATAGAAGGTGGACAACACAATCGTCTTTAAAAACAGGCCACGCGTCTGCATAATCATTTTCACAGATTTCGCATAAGCCTTCACTTCGCTCTCAATTTTAACTAGAGCCTCATCACGATTTTTCACCACCTTCAGACGCGCCATGACTTTGGTTAGAAATTGCAAAAATTTCGTAGTTTGTTTTGGCATATAGCTGATTCCGGCAATCATCGCTGGCCAAAAAGCGTAAAAAAGTAGTCCAATCCAAGCCAGGGTCATTAGCGCTGGCCGAAAACCAGTCACTGTTCCCACGATAAAGCATGGAATCGCAAGGATCAAGAACCCAATCTGCCCCGCCACCATGCCAAAAATTGGAATCGAAGTGGCATGCCCCGAAGACAGTCCGCTCTCTTTGTGCATATAATAAATCTGGAATGGTTGACCGCCGATTGCCGCCGGCGTAATATTGTCATAATACTTTCCTAACATCACCACCCGCCAAGCAGTTTTCCAAATTTTTCGATTCGCTGGTCGCTCGGATTTTTTGAAAGATCGCCGAATCATCAGCACATATTTATAGACGTTTACTAGCGTCGCCAGTGCGAATAATAACACTGCCGGAATTAAAAGCCACCATTCAATATGTACTTCACTAAGTTCTGCGGCCGACTCTGAATTACCAAATTCGTTGGTCGCCGTGATCGCAATGACGGCGACATTCAAAGCCACGAACAAAATAATCCCAACAATCTTTTTCCATGACGGTTTTTTCTTTGAGGACATTTTAAACTATCTTCTTGCAGCTTTGATATTTGGATATTCGTCCATCAAGACCCGGATGCACCCCGCAATTGGCACCGCAATAATTGCGCCAAGCAATCCGAACATATACATGCCAATCACGATGGCTACGAGAATCATCACCGCCGGCAAATTCAACGCATTCCCCTGAATCTTTGGTGCGATTACATTATTTTCAATTTGTGCATATATTATATATATAACGGCGAAAATCAAACCGGCTGGCAAACTTGAAAATAGCAAGATCAACGTTACGAGTGTTCCGCCAATAAATTGCCCGAACATTGGAATTAAATAAAATAGCATCGTAATCATTCCCATCGGAATTGCAATACCAGTCGAGACGCCAGTGAAAAGCGACAAGCAGAAAACAATTAATCCGCTCGCACAGCCATCAATCGCCGCCACGATTACTTGCCTTGAAACGTAAGTCGAAATCACATTTGCCATTTTTGCCACCACGCGCTTTGCTACGGCCACCGGTTTTTTGTCTTCCTCCGCGCTGCCAATGCTCTTCCAGAAAGTTTCCATTAATGCTGGTCCTTCCAGCAAGAACAAAAGCGTCAAAACCAAGGTCAAAACGATTTTCATGACTACATCAGCCACCCCACTTACGCTCGACACTAAATTATTACCAAGAATCCCCAAGATATTGTTGGACAAACTCGTGAGGGCATTCGTAATTTCAGCGTGTAGATCTTCAATCCCAATTGTTTTACCAAAGTTATTGATTCCGTCCCAGCCACCAAACGTCTGCTCAAAGGTTTCCGGGAAATTCTGAATAAACTTTGAGGTTTCATTTACCACTACTGGGCCCACTACAGCCAAGATTCCGCCGATTACTAAAACTACGATTATGTATGCAAGTGCTGCCGAAAGCGTCTGATGCTTTTTTTCGGTCCCAAAATGCTTCGTAAAGAAATTATTCACTCTTCGCACTAGTGGTTTTAATGCCAGCGCTAAGAAAATCGAGATTCCGACGATAATTAGCCCCGTGAGCGCTGAATACACAAACAAAATCACCAGCCCAATTCCTAGCGGTACTAACCAAAACTTCACGAACGTCTTTAAATCTGTTTCTATCGTTTTCGACATAAACCTCCTCTTATAGACTAATTGTATCATAAATGTTATAATTATGTAAATGAAATTATTAATGCATACTTGCTGCGCACCATGCAGCGTTTATTGTATTGATTCCCTCCGGGCCGAAGGCATCGAGCCGGTACTTTTTTGGTATAATCCAAACATTCACCCATACATTGAATACAAAACGCGCCGCGATTGCCTGAAAGATTATGCGAAAAAAGTTGGCGTCGAGCTGATTCTTAAAGAAGAATATGGCCTTGATGAATTTTGCAAAAACGTGGTTTCGGATATTCCGAACCGGTGCGTAAACTATTGTTACAAAAAACGTTTAACGGAAGCCGTGCGCTTTGCGGCCAAAAATGGTTATGATGCTTTTACGACCACTTTGCTAGTTTCGCCGTATCAAAAACATGAGGAGCTGAAGGCGGTTTGTGAAGAACTTGCGCAGATGAGCGGTGTCAAGTTTTTATATCGCGACTTCCGGGTCGGTTTCCGCGAAGGCCAAGCAAAAGCTCGCGAGGCCGGGCTTTATATGCAAAAATATTGCGGCTGTATTTTTTCCGAGGAAGATAGGTACAAGAAACAAATTGAAAAGGATCTAAAAAATGCTAGTATCTGATTATAATTACAATCTCCCAGAAGACAGAATCGCTAAGTTTCCACCGAAGGAACGCGGTACAACGCGGCTTCTCGTTCTAAATCGCGAAACTGGCGCGATAGAGGATTCTTATTATCGCAATCTTGCGGACTTTTTAAATCCAGGTGATGTTTTAATTCTGAACGATACGCGCGTGATGCAGTCGCGACTTTTTTGCACGCTCCCAGACGGTCGTGAGCGCGAGCTAGTTGTGCTTGAAAAGCATGGCGACGAGCCGCAGCGCGTAATGTATCGTGGGAAAATTCATAAGGGCGACATTTTAAAACTCAAAACGCCAAATAACAGAGAAGAAAAAAATCATAATATTGAGTTTTTAAAACTCAAGGTTAAAAATATTTTGGGAAATGGCATTGCGGAAATTGAAAGCGACGTCCCACTCGCTGAGCTCGCCGAAAAATATGGCACCGTTCCTCTCCCGCCATATCTTCATCGCGACGCGACTGAGGCTGACAAAAAGCGCTATCAAACCGTTTGGGCAAAAAATATGGGCTCGGCCGCTGCGCCAACCGCTTCCCTCAACATGACCGAAGATTTGCTGAATCGTCTCCGCGAGAAAGGCGTGATAATTAAATATCTTACCCTACACGTTGGCCTCGGCACATTCTTACCGATGCGTACCGACAAGGTTGAAGATCACCATATGCACTCCGAATGGTTCAACATTCCAGATGACACGC
>JAFSNI010000018.1 GCA_017447485.1 Candidatus Saccharimonadota bacterium | reverse complement strand
TGTTGACGAACGCGGTGTGGTTTATTTCCGCGGACGTATTAAACGCATGATTATTACAAATGGTTATAATGTCTATCCTTCAAATGTCGAAGATGTAACCTTAAAATCTAAATACGTCTCAAAATGTGCCTGCATCGGTGTGCCAGATAAATTGCGTGGCGAAATTGTTAAAGTCTTTATAGTTCTAGAAAAGGACGCCTCGGAGCGCGCCTGCAAAAAAGATCTCGCAACTATTTACAAAAAATATCTCGCCAAATACGAGATACCGCGCGAGATTGAGTTTATCGATGAACTACCCAAGACTAAACTTGGCAAAATTGATTTTAGAGCTTTGTCCGATTTTCAAGCGCAGCGCTCAAAGTAATTTGATCTGCATAAGACAAGTCGACGCCTAGCGGTAGCCCTCGAGCTAGGCGCGTTAATTTCAGTTCCGGTTTCGCTTCGTGTAATACTTTCTCGAGCAGTAACGCCGTAGATTCACCTTCCACTGAAGGATTGGTTGCGATAATTACTTCTTTAACTTCGTCATCTACCACCCGTTTTGCCAGTTCTTTAATATGCAACTGGTCCGGCGTAATCCCGTCAATCGGCGAAATTGCCCCGCCTAGCACATGATAAACGCCCTTAAACCCGTGCGTTGCCTCAATCGCATAAATATCGAGCGGCTCTTCGACTACCAAAATCGTTGTGCGGTCTCTTTCTGGATCAGTATAAAGCGGTGAGACTTCCTCGTCGGCGTCAATTAATGCAAAAGTCACTGGACAAGATTTAACATTCGTATGTAAAGAATCTAGAGCTTCCGCAATCGACTCCGCGACTTTTGGACTGGACTTAAAAAGATAATACGCATAGCGTTCCGCCGTGCGCGCCCCCACACCTGGAAGCATCCCAAGCGCGTCAATCACATCTCTAAGGGCTTGCGGTAGCATTTCCGTCCTAAATTACATTCCAAGACCAGACAAACCGCCCATCAAAGGTTTCATTTTGTCGGTTGCAATTTCCTGCGCTTTCGCAAAACCATCTCGCATACAATTCTCGATCCAGCGCTCAAGTTCATGAATATCGTCAAGATCTACTTTCTCCGGATCAATCGTCACTTTTTTAACTTTCAACTCACCATTGATTTGCACCACTACGGCGCCGTCGCCCGCTTCTACTTCTACAATCTCATTTTTTAATTCTTTTTGCGCCTTGCGAAGCTGATTCAAAAGCTTCATTTGGTCCATCGTCTGACCCATATTATTCTCCTTTTACAGTATATAGATATATTATATCAGAATTTTCTTTCATCGGGGAGGTAATAATGCGGTCTAGCTGATATTTTTCACCGTCTAACGTGCCATATAAAACCGCAAAGTGATTCGGCAGATATGGCGACTCTAAATCGTTAAGCACGGTTATCTCGGTCGAATCCTCCAAGATTTTATAAAAATCATAATTATCTTTTACTACTAAAGTCTCCTCAAGCAAATTTTCACGCAAAATCGTCAAGTCATAACGAAACTCGTTAGCGATATTGGGATTGTAGCGATAACCATAAATATATTGCAAAAGACTTGGCACTAAAATAATCGCAAATAAAATTGTTAGTGGCACAATCGCCGCAATCCTAGCGTAAGGATTCTCCGGGAAAAGCCCATACCACTTTTCCAGTAGATATTTTAAACCATGCGCAATTAGAATTGCAAACGGCAAGATGAAAAATATCACCATGTCAGGATTAAAACCGGTGATGATGAAAGTAAAAATAATTAGCAACGTAGCGATTGAATTGCGCGATGCGAAAAAGCCTTTGGTCGTCGAGAACAGCCCGATTAAAGCTAGCGCTAGAACCGGCAAACTAATCAAAGGTGCCAAGAATACGCTCTTAACGCTGTCACGCCAAGCCAGCAGCGGAGCCAAACCTCTGCCGATATTCGGCAAGAAGCTTCCAAACTCAAAGTTTTTGGCAAACAGAAGCTCCATCAAAATATCAGGTTTATTGATCATGTTCATCGCCAGCGCCACAATTCCGCCCACAATCAAAAGTCCAACCAAAACCAGTGGTACTTTTGGCAAACTTTTGACAATAAAACGAAGGTGCGGTTGCGAAAAAACAAATAGCACGCAGAAAATCGCAAAATACAACATATATGGCGTGAAAATCGCGAACAGAAGCGCTAGTGCAAAGAAAAACGAATAAATTGGCTGTGGCCTTTTTTCGCCATGGATCTTCGAACCGAGCAAAAGTAATAGTGTCGGCCAGAACACCACCATAATTAGCGGCGTCCCAGACCCTGCTAAAAATAAAAACGGCGTTGATAAAACTACCAGGCACGACGCCAAAAGTGAAACGTTATTTTTAAACCACCGGTTTAGCAACATAATTAAAAGTAGCCCCAAAATCAATCCAATGACTACGCTCGGTAACTTAATTGCATACGGCGTTAGCCCAAAGATCGAAATCGACGCTTTTTGCAAAAGTCTGTATGGCAAATCTACCAAGTCGCCATTTAGTGGCGAATCTATAGTCAAATTATAAGAGCTCGTTGCCGATTCCATTTCGGCCTCCGATAAACCATATTGCGCAAATAACGGTAAACTAAAAAGTAGCGTCACGAACGCCATCCCTAGTAAAATATATCCAATCACAAACCGATGCTTATACAAAAAAAGTTTAGAAATAATAATTTTCTTCACTCTCCAATTATATTATTCTTCTCGTGTTTTGTCTAGTGACATAAAACGTAGCAATTCTGGATGGAAGTAAAGCTCGATCTTCCCCACTGCGCCGTGCCGGTGCTTCGCGACCAAAAGCTCGGTGATATGCGTCTCTTCGTAATTATCATCATTTTGGCGATAATAATCCGGCCGGTGCAAAAACATCACAAGGTCGGCGTCCTGCTCAATCGAACCTGACTCGCGAAGATCCGACAAAACCGGCCGCGGGTCATCACGCCCTGTTACCGAACGCGAAAGCTGCGCGAGCGCCACCACTGGAATTTCAAGCTCACGCGCGAGAATCTTTAATCCCCGCGAAATCTCCGTCACCTCCTGCACGCGGTTACCTTTGTAGCGATCCGAACCCTGAATCAGCTGCAAATAGTCCACAATTACAATCCCAATATCATGATCGTGCATCGCTCGCCGCGCTTTATTGCGAAGATCCATAATCGTCATCGACGATGTATCATCAATATAAATTGGCAACTCGTCCATTTCGCCCAGCGCCTCGCCAATTTTCTGGAACTCTTCCTCCGACAAATTCCCCGTCCGCATTTTCCAGTTATCCACTCCCGACACGTCCGAAATCATCCGGTCCACAATTTCATTCGCCGCCATTTCCATTGAGAAAAACAAGACGCCCTTTTTGTTCATGCTCGCAATATTATAAGTCAAGTTTTGTGCGAACGTCGTTTTACCCATCGCTGGTCGTGCACCGATGATAATCAAATCGCCCTTCTGGAATCCGGCGGTCTTTTTATCAAGATCGCGAAAACCAGTTTTAAGTCCCCTGAGCGCCCCCTTATTTTTCTGCAGTTCTTCAATTCGGTCAAACGCATCCGCAAGCAGCTCGTCCATCGCCACGTAATCACTCTTCACGATTTTATCGGAAACCTCGAACAATTCCTTTTCCGCCGACCCAATTAAACTTTGCACATCCGCATCATCTTCAAAAGCTTTATTCGCAATTTCCGTCCCGGCCTTAATCAACCGCCGCCTGGTCGAAGCTTTTTCGATAATTTCCGCATAAGCCTTCGCGTGGGCGACCGCCGGCACAAAATTTGAAAGTTCCGTCAGATACGGCGCCCCGCCAATTTCCTTTAACTTCTTTAGTGATTTTAGCTCTGCCGTCACCGTTAAAAGATCTACTGGTCGATGCTGGTCATATAAACTTGTCATCGCTTCAAAAATAATTTGGTGGCGCTCTTCATAAAAATCGCGCGGGCGCACTATCGTCAAAACTTCTGGCAAGTTCTTATCTGAAATCAAAATCGCTCCGAGCAAAGATTTCTCGGCCACGATGTCTTGTGGTGGGATTCTTCCACCATCTTTAGAATGGGCTACCTCCTCCATCGTTTGATACCTCTCCTCCCATTATATCAGATATTTTCGAAATCAACGCATCTTTCTTCGCCACTGGATTTTCTCCGACTTCGTGCACTTCAACTCGCATCCCGCCCGCCGCATCGATTAAAATCCGTTTATTGTTATCACGCGCCAAAATCGTCCTCGCGATTTTTTTGTCCGGATAAATATGTAAAACCCCACCGTTAGTCTCATGCCCCGCTTTCGCAACTTGCGAATAAATTGCGTCATTCATCCCCTTCACCGTCTCTAAAAACTTCTCCCAATTAAACTCAATCTTGTGTTTTTCAACTTCAACCTTATGATTTTTAATTTCAACCTTATGATTTTTTTCATCAGTTTTGATTATTTTTTCTTTTACATTATTAAATAAACATACAAGTAGTTTTGCTTCCGCGAACGGGTCTTTCACTTCCGGCAGTTTACCCAGAAGCGGCATTAGCTCCGTACGTGGATTTTCGACAATAAGGGCAATCATTTCTTCCGCCAACGTCTCCGATTTAATCCCGGAGTTTAACAAATCCTTTAAAAGCGCTGTAATCTTTGTAACATCTCCAGAAATATAACTTTCCAGCAGCTCCGAAACTGCTTCGTCTTCTGGTAACCCCATCGCGGAAACCACTAACTCCTTTGTAATTTCATCCGACGACAAAGTCGAAATCTGATCGAGCAAACTCAAAGAATCGCGGAAAGACCCGCCCCCGCGCTTTACCACAATCTTAAGTGCGTCATCTGCAATTTTGATTTTTTCTTTTTCGCAAATTTTTTTCAGGTGTGCAAACATTACTTCTGGGTTAGCGAGTTTAAACGTATAAGTCTGCGCCCGCGACGTAATCGTTACCGGCACTTTATAGACATCGGTTGTTGCCATAATAAAAATCACGTGTTCCGGTGGCTCCTCAAGAGTCTTGAGAAGCGCGTTAAATGCTTCTTTGGTCAACATATGCACTTCGTCGATAATATATACTTTATATTTCCCGAGCGTTGGTGCAATCGCCACTTTTTCGCGTAGCTCCCGGATATTGTCAATCCCGCGGTTCGACGCCCCATCAATCTCAATAATATCCACATAGTCATCTTCCAGCTCATAAGAAAACCCATTGACTTCATGCGCCAAAATACGCGCTACTGAAGTTTTTCCGCAGCCTCTTGGCCCCACAAAAAGATAAGCGTGACTAACGCGCCCCTCCTTCAAGGCGCTAGAAAGCGGTTGAGTTACTTGCTCTTCACCTACGACTTCATCTAATTTTTGCGGACGATACCGACGATACAGCGACTTCACTATAGTGCGGCCTCGACGGCTGCCCAAGTCGCATCTTCATTGTTGGCTGGGATGGTTACAGACACCTGCGAACCGTCATGCAACCTGAAATATGTCACCGACGCATATAAAATCTGGTACTCTTTACCAGCAACTTCCACAAAATACTTGTCATCGTGATGCGTCAAAGTTCCAATCACGGTCTTGCGCTCTACTGGACCGATTTGCTTATACATGAACTTTCCGTCATCCGCAATCGTTAGTTTCATAATATCGCCTTCAACTAGCTTCGACTTTGATGCATAGTTTGCTGGGACTGGATAATTTTTCCCATCCGGACCAATCATAATTTGTCCATCAAAAATCCCTTCAATTACTTTTCCTTCTGGCCCCGAGACAATCGTCTCTCGCGGCGCTGTAATTGTCTCTCCGTCACCCAAGATCGAAATCAAAAGTTCTTTCGCCGCCGATAAATTCATCTCGGCATCGCTAATTAAACCTCGCAATCTTTTTATTTGTTTTTCTGGTATTTCAGGCATCACCTCGCATCCTGTATATATAGTATTAATATTATATTATACCTTGCACGCCAAAAAGTCAACCATTTTCCCTAAAAGTTTTCCACCAAATTAACCTCGGTCAAACTAAAAATGTTGTAAAAAATACATTTATTCAGACTTCCATAGACCAGTATGCTTCTTCCCATCATAAAGCATCGTTGGGATACCTTTAACGCGAAGTTCATTTTCAATAATATTACGGTTCTCGGTCATCTTCGTAGTGGTTTCTGGGTATTCCACGATTTTGCGAATTTCGGCAATTCCATCATCATCTATGCCGTCCTCCCTAATCCACTGTTCCAACTTGGCCACAGCTTGCTCGTGCGTGTAATCCTCGTTAAACTTATTTTGATAAGAAATCCCTTCACTATTTTTTTCTGTAAAGATGTGGTCGATAATACTAACCGCCAACCCTGAACGGATTTGTTCCGCGGCTAGCATATATCTCACAATAATCTCGGAGTTTTTGAACTTATACGAATTATCTGCATCCTGAATCGCAAACGGCACCAGATGCACATCATATTCGTCGAAGAATCCCGCCGCCTTTTGGTTGCGATATGAAATCATACATACCGAACAACCCGGATCGAAGATATCTACTGCGAGCGGCTTGTCTGCTCCCACGCCAGAGTTAACTGAAACATAATTAAAATCATAATCTTCTGCATCGTAACTTCTGAACTTATCTGGAATTGCCTCAAAGATTTCTCCCCACTCTGTGAACCAACGCCCCGTCGCCTCAAATATATTAGATGGTTCGCTCTCGTCAATCGAACAGACTTCCGCGCCCAGCGAACAGGCCGACGGCTTGGTCACGTTGCAGGAACCCAATGCCCAGATTGCTAGCAAAGATTTTATCGCCGTCAAAATCGCCCAAATCGCCACAATCACAATTACCACTGACAAAACTTCAATCAAAATCGATAAAGGCTTTGCCCACTGCGGGTGTTTAATGATTACGCGACTGAGCAACGTATTTTTTACGTCCTCTTTAAACCCAGTTTCGCATTTTTGCAAACGCACTTTTTTCCATAAACATCCCCAAGCCTTTTTCATCGCCTTTAGATACGCTTTCCCGACCTTTGGTTTGAAAATCGAAATCCCTGCGACAAAAATACCTATTAAGGCCAAAATAATAAATGCAGCTATACACACCATATTAGAAATATTTTACCACTAGTGCAATATTTTGCCAAGCGCTTTTTCGACCTTCTCAATATCTTCCGGCCGGTTTTGAAAGCCCAAAGAAAATCTCATCAAAGGCGGCAAGTGCAAAACGTGGTCTAGATAATAATGCGCGCAAAAATACCCAGTTCGTGTCATGATATCCTCGCGCGACAGCGCCTCGCCCAAAAGATGCGAATCTAACCCCTCCACATAAAACGCCATCGTCGGATTGGCTTCTTTATTGACTAAATGTACTTTTTCGGATTGTTTTAGGAAATTATATAGTTCAGCGTAGTTTTTCTTAAGGTTATCCCAATCCGCTTTCGGACGTTTCTCTAACCAATCGAGCGCCGCCCGAAGCCCCACGATTTCTCCCCAGGCTTGCAACCCAGACTCAAATCTGGTATAGCGATGTTCCTTGTTCTCGGCTGACAATTTATAAGAATCCAAGTTGACATCATCCACCATTCCTCCCCCCAGCCACAAAGGCAACAAGGACTCTTCCAGCTCATCACGCCAAACGATTACGCCGAGCGACGGGGCGTATAACTTGTGCGCCGAAAAACAAATCGCATCAACTTCAGTTCCGCGCAAAATATCTGACGAATGTGCCATTGCTTGCGCCGCGTCGATAATTAAAATCCCGCCCGCCTTATGCACTGCTTTGGTTAGCTCGTCTAAATTCAAAAGTTTCCGCCCGTCAAAGTTGGAAGCGCAGTTTACTACCACGATCGCCCCCGCAAAATCATAATCCGAAATTGCAATCGAACCATCGTCATTTCGCTTCATCACTTCGCGTGGTAACCCAGTCCGTTTAGAAAACGCCATCGTCGCAAGAAACGGCGAGTTGTGTTCGATTTCGCTCGTCATCACTTTTTTGAATTTACCTGCGTCAATTTGCGACAAAATCAAATTTATCCCATAGGTCGTGTTAAGTGTAAACGATACGGTATATTTTCGTGATTTCAGCTTCAAAAATTTCAAAACCTTCTCACGGCAATCCTCAACCAGCTCGTCCGTTTCGCGCCCCCACTTATATTTCACCCGCTCGCCACAAGAATTGTGCTCAGTATAATATTTATTTATCGCATCGATTACTGGACGTGGCCTAAGACTTTGGCACGCCCCATCAAGATACACCTCCCCCTCGCCTAAATAGTCAAAATCTTCCATATATATTATTATAGCATACAAAAAACCACCCTCACGGGTGATTTTCCGTAACAAACTAGCTAACTTATTGGGTTAGGCGAGCTCGACAGTTGCGCCAGCTTCTTCGAGCGCCTTCTTCATCGCTTCAGCGTCAGCCTTCGCGACTTTCTCTTTCACGGTTGCTGGAGCGCCATCAACGATCGCTTTTGCTTCGCCGAGACCAAGTCCAGTAGCCTCCTTCACAGCCTTGATGACTGCAATTTTCTGAGCGCCAGCGTCTTTCAAAACGACGTCGTATTCAGACTTGCCTTCATCGGCAGCGGCAGCATCACCACCAGCCGCGACAGCCACAGCTGCCACTGGCTCAATGCCATATTCATCTTTCAAAACAGTTTTCAGTTCATTGACCTCAAGCACGGTCATATTGACGAGCTCTTCAGCCAACTTTTTAATATCAGTTGCCATAAATAGTTCCTTCCTTTAGGATTAATTAAGCGGTTGCTTTTTCCTCTGCGTGCTTCTCGAGGCCAGAAACCACACCGTTGATGCCAGACAACAATGTATCCACCACCTGGGCGATGAGTTCGTTCTTGGTCGGGAGCGAGCCGAGAGTTTTAACTTCTTCAGTCGAGAGCACTGCGCCTTCCGCATTGAATCCACCGACTAGTTCCATTTTGTCGTGAGTTTTTGCGAATTTAGCCAGCACCTTCGCTGCGTCGAAATCTTCATCCGTGCCCAGCGCATAAAGAAGCTGTCCAGTGAGGCCGGAAGCGTCGGTATCTTTATAAGCCGCGATTTCTTTCATCGCAACTTTGACCAACCGGTTTTTCACAACCTTAATTTTAACGCCAGCTTCGCGTGCTGCGCGACGAAGTTCCTGCAACTCCTTGACAGTCAAGCCTTCATATTTGGCATAAACAACCATCTTGGAATTCGACAGAAGTTCAGTTAAGTCAGCAACCAATGTGTTCTTTTTATCTCTTGAAATTGCCATAAAAAGTTCCTTTGGTTATTTAATATTTTA
>JAFSNI010000017.1 GCA_017447485.1 Candidatus Saccharimonadota bacterium | reverse complement strand
TGAGCTCGCCGAAAAATACGGGACCGTGCCTTTGCCACCATATCTTCATCGCGACGCGACCGACGACGACAAAAAGCGCTATCAAACCGTTTGGGCAAAAAATATGGGCTCGGCCGCTGCGCCAACCGCTTCGCTCAATATGACGGAAGACCTGATTGAAAGATTGAAGCAAAAAGGCGTAATTATAAAGTACTTAACTTTACACGTTGGCCTCGGCACATTCTTGCCGATGCGTACCGATAAAGTTGAAGACCACCATATGCACTCCGAATGGTTCAACATTCCAGATGACACGCTCGCCGCGATTAAAACCGCAAAACGCGTAGTGGCGGTTGGCACCACGGTCGCCCGGACTTTGGAATATTACGCGAAAACCGGCAAAACTACCGGCGAGGACGACATTTTTATTTATCCTGGATTTGAATTTAAGATTGTCGATGCGCTTCTTACGAATTTTCACGCACCAAAATCCACGGTTTTAATGCTCGCTTCCGCTTTTGCGGGTTGGGATCATTTACACGCGGCCTATGATTATGCGGTGGAACACGAATATAATTTCTTAAGTTATGGAGATTCGATGTTTATATGCTAAAGTTTGATGTTATGAAAAAACAAGGCCTTGCTCGTGTCGGCGTGATTCATACCCCGCATGGCGACATTAAAACTCCAGCTTTCGTCGGCGCCGCCACACGCGCCACGGTGAAAGCTCTCACGATGAAAGAGATGCGAGAGTTAGGCTCACAGGCGATTCTCGCAAATACATATCATCTCGTGCTCCGCCCTGGGCCAGAACTAATTAAGGAAGCGGGTGGAGTCGCAAATTTTAGCTCTTGGCATGGTCCGATGTTCACCGACTCTGGCGGTTTTCAGATTTTTTCACTTCCAAACGTCAAGATTTCTGAAAATGGCGTCAAATTTAAGTCCCACATTGACGGCGCGAACTTCGAAATGACGCCGGAATCTTCCATGCAAGCCCAGTGGGCGATTGGCGCTGACATCCACATGGCGTTCGACCATCTTGCGAAGTCTGAAAATTATGAAGACATGAAAATTGCTATGGACCGCACGCACGCTTGGCTCGAGCGCTGCAAAATCGAGCACGACAAGCTTTCAAAAGAGGCAGCCAAGAATAATAAACCGGAGCAATATCTTTATGCGGTTGTCCAAGGCGGCACTTTTAACGATTTACGTGCCGAGTCAGCGAAGTTTTGCGCCGAGATTGAACCAGATGGCTTCGGTATCGGCGGTGTTTTCACGGCAGACAAAATGGACGAGATGTTAAAAACCGTAAATAGCATCCTTCCCGAGAATAAACCACGGCATCTGCTTGGTATGGGCGAAGAGCCGATTGACTTATTTGTGGGCGCGGAGTATGGCTGCGACACGTTCGACTGCGTCGGCCCAACTCGCATGGCCAGAAACGGTTCGCTTTACACTCCGAATGGCCGCATCAACATTAAAAATGCAAAATATAAGCATGATTTTACCCCGCTCGACCCAGAATGTGATTGCGAATGTTGCAAAAATTATACGCGCGCGTACCTGCATCATCTTTTCAAAGTCGACGAAATCACTGCGAAAGTTCTTGCGAGCATCCACAACGAGCGCTTTGTGGTAAAAACCGTCGACAAAATCCGCGAAAGCCTCGAAAACGGCACTTTTGAAGAATATAAAACCGAATTTTTGAAGCGCTATTATAAAACCTAAATCCTTGCAACCAAATTTTGCACAAGATAATAAAATACAATTAAAATCAGCGAAGTGCTAGCAGTAATAATAATCGGCTTGACTTTACGCTTGGTCCGACGCGCAAAGACAACTGTACAAATTAGTGCCACTACACTAGTGATTGCCGCCACGCCAATCCCGAGCGCATTTACTGCGCTAAATATTATCGCAATCGCTCCACCGCCCATTGAGCTATACGGGTTTGCCGACATAACCATGGCAAAAATATTTTCAAAAACCCCAAATACAACTCCCAGCAGACAGAATATAACACTAATGTTCGCCATACGTTCAGCACTTTGCATAATGGCGTTCGGATCACGCGAAAAACCTCGCGGTTTTGTAATTGGCAGATATGCCAAATTAGCTTTATTCTCGCCACGTTCCTCCAGGTCGCGTGCCGCTTTCGTTTTTTCCGCTTCAATCCTTCTGAGCTTTGCCCATCTTGCTTCAGTTTCTTGATCTGCCATCCCGAGCCTCTTATTTTACATATTGCCAAACCGGCCCGTCCGCCGTATCTCGCACTAAAATTCCGCGCCTAGTTAGTTCATCGCGAATTTCATCTGACCGTGCAAAATCTTTTGCTACTCGTACCGCTTCTCGTTCGCGAATCAAATCATAAACCTCATCAGAAACATCCGGCGTGTCAGCAATCAAGCGTAGCCCAAACAGCTCATCCACTTTTTTCCAATCTTCAATCGACAATTCGGAATTGTCGATTATCGCAAACGCTTCCGCCGAATTCAGATTCTCATTCACGGCTGCGAGAATTTGGCCGAAAGTGGTTGAAAAGTCCGCAGGAGTGCTCCCATCGAGGACCGTAAGCTCGGGCGAGCGCCCTTGAGCGTGTCCGAGATGGGATGCCTCCGAGGACTTTTTCGATTGCTGGTAGCATTCCGCAACCCTCGCCCGCCAATTATTCCGCCGATTTTTCGCCGCTTCAAGCCCTTCAAACGTAAAGTTTCTTTCACCTTGATAATGGCCAGACAACACCCACATCTTATAGTCCATCGCCGAAAAACCGCGCTCCTTAAGATCCGACAACAAATACACATTCCCGAGCGACTTTGAAATTTTCTCACCGTCAATCGTAATGAAATTACAATGCAACCAATACTTCGCCAGCTCCCGCCCGGAAATCGCGTAGGTTTGTGCAATCTCATTCGTGTGATGCACCGGAATATGGTCAATCCCTCCAGTGTGAATATCAATCGGCTCACTTAAGGTTTCGTGAATAATCGTCGAGCATTCAAGATGCCAACCAGGGTAGCCTGGCCGCCCCAAATAATCCCAGCGCATCGCATGCTTCTCGCCTGGCTTGATAAATTTCCAAACTGCAAAATCCGACGCATTTCGTTTTTCATTAGAGAATCCGACTCGCGCACCGGCCTGTAACCCAGACAGATTCAGCCGCGCAAAATCCGCATAATCAGAAAATTTTGACGTGTCATAATAAATCCCGTCCTCCGTCTCGTAGGTAAATCCATTTGCGCTCATTGCATCAACCGCCCGCATATCTGCCTCGACATAATCCGTCGCTCGCGCAATTACCTCCGGTTCTGATAACTCCAATGAACGGTAATTTTTCAAAAAGTCTTCGATATAAAATTCCGCCACCTCCCACACGCTTTTTCCTTCGCGCGCCGCCCCCTTCTCCAACTTATCTTCCCCCTCATCACCATCCGAAACTAAATGCCCCACATCCGTCAAATTTAAAACTCTCCGCACCGCATACCCGTCTGCGCGTAAAGTCCGAACTAGTAAATCCCAATAAATCTGTGCCGCAAAATTCCCGATGTGTTGGAAATTATAAACCGTCGGTCCACAAGTATAAATCTTCACGATGCCGTCAGAAAGCGGCTTAAAATTTTCCAATTTTCGGTTCAAAGTATTATAAAGTTTAAGCATTTAGCGTTTCCTCCAATATTTCACGCACCTTATTATACTTTTCTCGCGACACTCCATGTCGCCCCGGAGTTTTGATAGCCGAAATATATTTTGTGTTCTCTCGCACCACCTTCGGAATGTTACGTGGCGCAATAATTTGATCTAAATCACCATAAATCAAAACAGCCGGAGTCGTGATTTCAACTAAAGTTTGATAATTCTTACGATTTTTTACGATTTTCTCAATTGAATTATTAAAAGATTTCTCCCTTAAAATTGCCCGATTTTTCAAGCTTACGGCATCTTTAAACCCTTTCATGGCAATTTCAAACGCCGGATTGTCCAAATCTTTTTCCGTATAAATTGGCGGCGACACCAAAATCAACTTTTTCACCGTTTTTTTGTGTGTGCTTGCATAGCGCGTCACAATCAAAGTTCCAAGTGAATGCCCAACCAGTACCAGCGGTACGTCAAGCTTCAATTTTGCTAAAGAATTATTCAGCGCCGTTAACTGATCCTTATAATCATAGTTCAACTTGTCATTTTTATATGACTGACCACTACCGAGCAAATCAAAAGTAATAAACCGCACACTATTAAGCGCCACCGTTCCTTCTAAATATTTCAAAGCGTTCGCAAACGTCCGCGAATCTGAAGCTAGACCGTGTATAAATACTACTGCCAGCTTCGGTTTGCCAGACGCGCAAAAATCATGTGTCTTTTTTAGCTCTAAAGGCTTGCCAAGTAAATCATATTTCACGCTAAACATTTTCGCTCTCCAGCATTTTCGCCACTAGTTGCACTAACTCTCGCACTACTTCATCGTAAGAAGTGTCATAAGTTCTAAATCCTGCTGCGAATGGATGTCCACCACCACCAAAATAACCAGCAATTTTTTCCGCAATCGGCGTATCTGAGCCACAACGAATTTTTCCAGTTACCTTCCCATCTGGATAAGTCTTAATTGCCACTGCTACTCGCACCCCCTCGACCAGCCGCAACTCTTCCAAAATCAATACATTTGGATTATATTCATCAGAATATTCCTGGATGTCATCCCACGGAATATGTACCGTTGCCAAAGCCCCGTCTAGGGCATACTCAACTCGCTTAATTAGATCTGCTTTATAGTCCAAAATCCGTGGCGATTTCTTCATAAACTCGCGCCGCCGCTCCTCCAGTTCAGAAATATTGGCCCCTCGTCGCGTTAGCTCCGCGCAAATTTCAAATGTCCGCGCCGTCACCGAAACACTTGTTAGCCCCAAAGTGTCCGACGTAATTCCCTGCATGATTGCTTCCGCCGTCGGCTTATCAATCTGAATCCCCTCCGCACTCGCAATCTCAAAAATCAGCTCCGCGCAAGCCGGCTTCACCTCGATGATGCTTTCGTGCGGAAAGCCCAAATCATCCGTCGTCTCATGATGATCGATTACAAACACTGGTGCCGTATATAACCGATTAGAAATTGCCGGATCATCCAGCAGCTTTGATAACAGCACGCTCGCCGCTGTATCGACAATAATATATCCATCTGCTCTAAAATCAAATTCATTTGTGACT
>JAFSNI010000016.1 GCA_017447485.1 Candidatus Saccharimonadota bacterium | reverse complement strand
CTCCTTGACAGTCAAGCCTTCATATTTGGCATAAACAACCATCTTGGAATTCGACAGAAGTTCAGTTAAGTCAGCAACCAATGTGTTCTTTTTATCTCTTGAAATTGCCATAAAAAGTTCCTTTGGTTATTTAATATTTTAGTTAGCTAGTTGTTAAATAGCGTCACCAAATTAAAACAAGATATTTCCTCGGTAGCAAATTAAGCTATTCAAAATCAGCAGCTACTGTCTTTGGTAACTCTCCCCATTATAGCACACTTTTGTCAAAAAGGCAAGACCTAGGCACGCCGAGTGGTTGCAAATTGAAACAAAGAACCCGCAGCCGCCACGCTAACTAGTAGTGGAAAATAATAAGTTTCCGCGCTAATGCCAGTCCAGTATAAAATCCCTAGCGTCACTACATATCCCCCCGCAATCGCAGTCGCCACAATAATCGCTGGTTTCATCAACATTACGGCTAGACCCGCCAAAATCACCCCCACTACCGCCCCGATAATCAAAGTGTTCATCTCCGTGCCGAAATATTGCGCTGTAATTACCATTGTGAGCGCAAATACAATCCCGCCCAGGCACACTTTTTCAATCGAAAAACCGAGCAACGCCATCAAAAGCCCGCCCGCAATTGGAATCAGATTGCGCCACAGTTCATTCGCCATCACTTCTGGCGCCGTGCTCTCAAGCCACGGTGTCAAATAGTGCATCAAATTCAGGCCAATAATAAACCAGACAATAAAGAACGCAATTTTCTTGATACGGTAGCCAAATAATAATGCCGCTACGCCGGCTATAATCATCACGACTAGCTCGGTGTCAGTAAACTGTGATAAATCCATGTTCATAACATCATTATAACACAAAAAAGTAGAGCTTTTCACTCTACTTTTTTCATGAAAATCTAGTTATAAAGATTTTCAACCGCAATCGACGGGCCCATCGTGGTCGTGATAAACACACTCTTCACGTAAGTGCCTTTGAGCGATGCTGGTTTTTGCGCTTTCAGAGAATCAAAGAAAGTGTTCGCGTTCTCTAAAAGCTTATCTCCGCCGAACGAAACTTTCCCAAGCCCGATATGCACGATCGACTGCTTGTCAACGCGGTATTCAACCTTGCCGGCCTTTGATTCTTTCACGGCTTTTTCAACATCCATCGTCACCGTGCCAGCCTTTGGATTTGGCATCAAGCCCTTCGGGCCAAGCAACCTAGCGAACTTACCAAGTTTTGGCATATAAGCCGGGGTAGAAATCAGGACGTCAAAGTTGATTTCGCCCTTGTCCAGTTGTTTCAAGAACTCTTCATCTTCAGCGATGTCAGCCCCAGCGGCTTTTGCAGCTTTGCAAACGTCAAGTGGTGCAAACACTGCTACGCGCACAGTTTTACCATTTCCGTTTGGCAATACAATCGTGGTACGAATGTTTTGATCAGCTTGGCGCGGGTCAACCCCAAGGCGCACGTGCGCCTCAACGGAAGCGTCAAACTTCACTGGGCTAGTTTTAATTGCAAGTTCAATCGCATCTTTCAAAGTATAAAGCTTACCCTTTTCAACCAGCTTATGAGCTTCTTGGTATTTCTTGCCTCGGCGCTCGATGCGTGGACGCGTTACCGGCTTTTCACCCTTCGGTTTTTCAACCGCCTCTTCAGCTGCGCGCTCAAGCTTTCGTGCTTGGCGTTCCTCTTCGGCTTTTACTTCTTCAATATGTTTTTTCGACTTTTTGCCAGATTTTGCAAAAGTCTCTTCCACTTCTGCCACCTGTTTGACCTCTTCTTCGGCCATGATTTTCCTTTCTGTGGTGCTAGCGAGCTAAACTCTCCCACAATTTATTATTATTCTACGGTTACGCCCATCGAACGTGCCGTACCCGCGACAATTTTCACCGCCGCCTCGAGGTCGTTCGCATTGAGCTGATCCATTTTCTTCTGGGCAATTTCTTCAAGTTGCGCCCGGGTAATTTTACCGACCTTGTCAACATTCGGCTTCCCCGAACCCTTCTCGATTTTAATCGCTTCGCGAATCAAATCGTCCACCGGTTGTCCAAGACAATCCCAGTCAAACGTACGGTCTTCAAACACTCTGATATGAACAATCACATTCTTGCCCATAAATTCCTTGGTCTTTTCGTTAAATGGATTGATAAAATCCATCATGTTGAGACCCCACTGACCAAGCGTCGAGCCAACCGGAGGTCCAGCCGTCGCCTTCCCGCCAGGGATGCGCAATTTCAAATTGCCGATAACTTTTTTCTCTGCCATAATAAACCCTTATTAAATTTTATAGTTTAGAAGCATTATACGTAACACTACAATTATATCACAAATACTAAATTAGTTCAACTGCTTTACTTGCAAAGCATCCAGCTCGACTGGAGTTTCACGTCCAAACATCGACACCATGACTTTAAGCTTGCCCTTCGCGGCGTCAATTTCAGAAACCGTCCCATCAAAGCCCTTAAACGGCCCGTCTGCAATCGAAACCACTTCGCCAATCTCGTACTTAACCGAGAACTTTGGATCCTCAACACCCATCCGCTTTTTAATCTTCGTGATTTCCTTCTCAGAAACCGGCGTCGGCTGCGTGCCAGTGCCGATAAATCCAGTTACGCCTGGCGTGTTGCGGATAATATACCACGTTTCATCCGAAAGTTTCATATCAACGAGGACATACCCCTGCAAAATCTTCCGATCCACAACCTTTCGCTTCCCGTTCTTAATCTCGATTTGCTTTTCTTTCGGCACAATCGCTTCAAAAATCTTATTCGCCATCTCGACCGTCCCAGTTCGCTGGTTAATCGAGTCTGCCACCTTATCTTCATACCCCGAGTAGGTTGAAATCGCGTACCACGCCCGGGTGTCATCATAACGGTTTACTGCCATTTTAATAACTCCTTCCTAATTTCCTAAAATTAAATTAAATAACCAAGTGAAGAATAAATCTAAAAGCGAAATAATCAACACAAACAGCGCCGTATAAACCAATACCGCGAGCACCATTTTCCAGGTTGCTTTTCGGCTCGGCCAACGCACTTGGCGAATTTCTTTCCAGGAATCTCTGAGATACCGGAAAAACGCCACAAATGGCCGAAAGAGAATGAACGTCTTCTTCGTAGCCTTTTTTGCCACTTTAACGTCCGCTTTTTCGGCTTTTTCATCGCCGGCTTTGATTTTTGTAATCTTCGTCTTAGCCATTTTTCTCCCTTCATCAAAAAAGTCTGATACCAGACTTGTCAATAGTATACTACGCTTTTAGCAAAAAATCAAGATAGTTTTTCATCATTCTATGCCCTGAAATAATCGGCAAAAACGCCGCGAGCTGCTTTTGCATCAAAAATTCCAAGTCAAAATCATTGTCCCAAGCCGCCACCGCTTCTTCCATCCGCGCGTACAGTGACTCCAGCTCCGCTTCTTCGCTATCGCCAGCGACATTCAAATAATTATCCGGCTTTACATCCGCCACGCCACCGTCGTGCGTTGAGATTAGAAGATTCAAATTTGCCACGTCTTTCATCCAGGACGTCCCGCAGGCTTCCAGCCCCACAATCGGCACATTGATCGCCACGTTCGACCCGACTGACAGCCCATACGCCAACTTCTCGTCATAATCCGCAATGTAATGCACATGAGTTTTAAGATAGCCATCTTTATTTACTGCTTCAAGAATTTTGCTCAGTTTCCCCGCCATCACCGAATCGCCAGTATGCACCCGCCCTGCTAAAATATAATGCGCTCCCCTCGGCTCCAAAATCGCACGTAGTCCCAAAAGGTCACGAAACGGCAAATCTGGTCGCTTGTAGCCCACAAAGCGCCGCTTAAAGTCAAAGATGAAATCGTCATCAGAAAAATGCAAAAACGCACCGTTTTGGTCTGATCGCTCGGCCAAAACCTCGTTTAGAACCTCGCGCCCGTGCCGCTTTAATTCGCGAATTTTATCTGCCTCCAAGTTGTCCAGACCACCCCGAAAATCAGGGGTCAAAGACCCTATACTACTCATTATACCACACTTATGGTAAAAAGTCAAGGTTTCGGGGAGCACCCACTTCTTCATATCAATCCCATTCGTCACCGCTCGGAACTCAACTTTCTCCCCGCCAAGCGTATGATAATCGGCGACCGCGGCATGGAGCTTCGAGACGCCATTCCGCTTCCCGGCAATTTCCAGCGTCACCGAAGATAATTTAACACGCCCATCCGTAAACTTTTCAGAAAGCCACCGTCGCACTACCCCCGATTTCAGGTTCGGATAAACATAGCGCTCAAACTGCTCGCTAGAGAACTCTGCTTCTGCCGCCTGGATTAAAGTATGGTTAGTATATAAAGTAGAACGTCGCACCAGCACCATCGCCTCGTAGAAATCCATTCCCGAGGCTACTAAATCGTCTAAGAACGCCAGCGCCGCAAAAAACGTCACTACTTCATTTAGCTGCAAAACCGCCGGCTCCAGGAACAAAATCTTTAGCGCTTGATAGCCGCCAAATCCTAAAGCCACCTCTTGATAAAGCCGATGGTCCGACCCCGAAAGCCCTTCGTAGAGCTCGCCAAAGTTCGGCTCGGTAATACAAATCAGCCGCGTGCTACCAAAAGTTTTTTGAATCACCTCTAGCCGGCAAAGCTCACCATTGCACTTAATATTCACCGTATCAACTAGTTCAAACCCAAAATCATGATAATCGACATCGCGGCGCTCATCAAAAATCTTGCCGTCTCGCATCACTTGGTAGGACTCCCGCGGATAAAACGGCGTCACCGCCACAAACGGCAATCCCATTTGGTCAGCTACGCGCCGCGTGTCAGCGGCTAAAACCCCCAGCCCGCCCCCGCCACGGATGCCATTTTCTTGGTCATAAAATTCCAACGTAAAATAAGTATACGGCTTTCTCATCCTGCTTATGATTATATCATATTTCGCAGGCAAAACTAATACCAAAACTTCTTCGGCAGTTTCTCGGCAATCCGCCGGTGGAACTCATAATCTAGTTCCGGCAACTTATCAGCATTTTTTTTCAGATATTTTTTCCGAATTTCCGCTGCGCTCATCACCTCGCCCGGAATCAACTTGTAATTTTTAAAGAAGTTCAAGCCTTTCTTATATCCTTCTGGCGGCAAAATCGCCATCGGCATAAAATCGCAGTTCATTTTAGGGTCTTTATATAAATCTATTGCCAATACTGACATGGTCGGAATAATCGGCTCGTCGCGCTCAAACACCGCTTTGGTTTTGAACACGGTTGTTTGTCTTGTCGCGCTTGGCGCCACGAAAATAATCCCACCTTCTTTCAAAGTTTCATGCGAACGTTTGGTATATAGATTTCTAAACTCTCGTTTCAGTCGCGACCCTGCTTCATAAAGCGCCGAACCCTTTTCAAGCTTCATCTTTCCCCAAGTCGATGGCGTAATTGTCGGCGTAATAATAATTCCAAGTTTCAAGATGCGGTCGTAATCCGGCGCGAGCGCCTCATACCACGGCAAATTCACCGGAAATAACATCGGCTTCTCGCCCATTACGTCCATTTTCATCATCAAAATCCGCGCAATTTCTCCCAGTGATGGATGGTTAAAACCAATCACTAAACCATTTTCTGGATCCTTCGGAAAACCTTTATAGTCTCCCGGCGTTAATTTTTTCAATTTCTTCACTAGCTTCATCCGCGCGTTATGCGAATGTAAAGCGTTATCGCCTTTTGGCCCCGTCGTCCCTAGCACATAATCAATCGCTGCATTACAAATCTTCCCCACCGGCACCATTTCTTTGCGCAATTTTTCCGCCCCCAACGTTGCGAGCAAAGAATAATTTTCGTGTTGAATTTTATCGATTATTTCCTCCGCCGATAAAGTCTCAAGTTGCTTTTTTGAAAAAGTTTTTTTACTCATATAATATATATTATAGCATAAAGAAAACCCCCGGCTGAAAGCCGAGGGTTTTAATCTAGAATAAGTGGAACATTGCGAAAGTCTGTGCCAGGGTATTTGAGACTGTTGACATCATCTTAATGAAGATGTCGAGTGCTACTCCGACTACGTCCTTTCTTGTATCGCCAACCGTATCACCGGTGACGGCCGCTTTATGCGCCTGAGCCAGAGCTTTATTGTCTGGGTCTTTGCTACGTTCAATTTCGATTGCTTTCTTGGCGTTGTCAAACGCACCACCAGAATTTCCGTTATAAATTGCCAAACCGACCGCGGTAACTGTGCTACCGAGTAAAATTCCCAGGACGAAATTTGGTCCAAATGAGAATCCGAAGGCAATCGGCGCGATTAGCGCCAAAATTGATGGAAGTAACATATGCTTCAGGGCACTGTTTGCTGCCATTTCGATAATTCTGGTGTAGTGGGGTTTTACTGTTCCCTCAAGTACCCCAGGGATTTTTAGCTCCTCTTCGCCAGCATCAGCCAGCTTTTTAGCAGCTACGATAGTGTTGTCTGTCAGCAGCGCGCTAAAATACATAATGAGCGCCCCGCCGACTACTGCTCCCACCGTCAAATAGACCACAACCGAAGATAAACCAATCTCCGAGGTTGCATATCCACCAATATATGACATGATGAGAGCAACTGTTGCGAAAGTGGCCGAACCGATGGCGTTGCCTTTGCCAATCGCCGCAGTGGTATTACCCACTGCGTCAAGCTGATCGGTGATTTCGCGGACTTCCGGTTCCAGATGACAACTTTCAGCAATTCCGCCCGCATTGTCTGCGATCGGACCGAAAGCGTCGATCGATACCGTCGTGCCGACGAAACTCAGCATTCCGAGACCTGCAATTGCAATGCCATAAGTTCCGCAAATTTGGTAAGCGACAATCATGGAGATGCCAATAATTAGAACCGGCAGCAAGGTCGAACGGTATCCAATTGCGTCACCTGTCGTGACTACAAACGAATCACCTTCGCTCGCCATCGATTTTAATTTTTGGACGGAAGCATACTTCATACCGGTATAGCGCTCCGTAACTTTCCCGACCAAAACTGAACTGACTACGCCAAATGCCGCCGCGCCCCAAGGAGCAATCCAGCCGTACTTAAACATACCTGGAACTCCTCCAAATACCAAATAGGCGCCTACCAGTCCGATGATGAATACCGTAATTGCCGAAAGATAAGTTGCAAGGTCAAGCTCAATTGCCGGATCCGAGATTTCTCTGGAAACCACAATTTCTTGACCGTCCGGCCCAACCTTTTTCTTCTTGCGATTTGCGAAAATCACAGAAGTTACGCCAACTAAGCTGCTTAAGAGCCCGCTCGCCGATAATACAAACGGGAACAAGCAAGCCGCCGCCAGCGCTGCTGGGTTGTCCTTAAAGACCTGCATCGCGATCAGGATGCACGCCACCGGGGTCGCAACAAAGCTTTCTCCGAGATCGGAAATATTTCCGGCGATATCGTTGACGTTGTCGCCGATGAAATCTGCAATTGTGTTAGGCATCCTGGAATCATCTTCTGGCATGTTGTGAACATTTTTGCCCACAATGTCTGCTGAGATGTCTGCCGCCTTCGTGTAGTTACCACCGGCCACGCGATTGAACATGCCAATCAGCGAAAAGCCGAGCGAGTAGCAACCGAGGCGCATTACTACGGGGTTGACTGCGTTCTGCATGATGAGACCGGAACTTGTTGCACCAGCATCGGCTCCGCCGGAACTGATCCAAATAATCAGGAATCCGAACAGCCCGAAAGCTGGTACAGCAAATCCGCTAATGCTGCCACCAAGCAAAGCGATACGCATGGTGCGGCTTAGTGCTTTGGTTACTCTTGCGGCGTTTGTGGTACGCACGTTGCCATAGGTACCGGCTCTCATGCCGATCTCTACAGCTATTGCGTTGAGCAAGGCGCCGAAGAGTAGTGTCAGTCCAGCAAACTTCTCCATGAACAGAGTATAAAGCATCCCGAATAGAATCACGGTCGGGATAATCACTCGATACTCTCTCCTCAAGAATGTGCTGGCGCCGTCGCGGATTATCCCCGCCAACTCTTTCATCTCAGGCGTGCCTTCGTCGTGTTTTCGAAGATCGACGAAGTTGCGCCTGATTAAGAAAAAGGCAACGAGGACAATAATGAATGATGCTGCGTAAACCATTGTACTTACCATAACCATTCCTCCTTATTTTTTAAAGTACAATAGCAGACCTCAGTCTGCCAAAGTTATTATACAATATTTCCCCTAAAAATGAAAGACGGCAAACCGACCGTCATAAAAAAGCCCGAGAGAAATCCCTCGGGCTGGCTGCGAATGCGGGAACTTTAAAACTGAGTATGAGCAGTATTCTGAAGCCACTGGACAGAAGCGCCGATTAGCCTTAATAGCGTCATTGTCTTGTTGCTATGGCGTGCATCTATTGCCTCGGCGTCATCGTCGAGCTTCCCGGGCAGCAACGCTGCACATGTTTTGCAACTACAAAGAACCATCAGGCTAATAGTGGCAATGCTCAGTGCAATTGTCTCCGCTTTTTTCATTGTCATAAAGGTACACCCCCATAAATAGTATTGTGGTATATATTATAGAATACATTGGCTATAATGTCAATGCCACCACACCAGATACCTCATCTACATATTGACGAAAACGCAAAAGTATGCTATAATAAAAATATAGAGCTTATGTTCTAAGAACTTTAACTTATTATATGGGGGGATAAATGTGAACGCTTATAAACCAAGAATCTATCAGAAGAATTGCCTTGACGCTCTCCAATCAGCGAGAGATCAGGGCAAAAGCAAGGCTCTTGTGGTAATGGCGTCTGGTCTCGGTAAAACCTTGACCGGCGCTTTTGATATCCAAGAGTATCTGCAAGCTATCCCAGATGGACGCGTTCTGGTTCTCTGTCATTCCGCGGCGATTCTAGCCCAAACCAAAGAGACCTTTAAGGCGATCTTCGGCGACGGCTACAGCTACGGGATGTACAACGGACTGGAAAAAGCGGCTCACCGGACGGACTTTCTCTTCGCCAATCTGCAGTCTATCAATCTGCACAGCGAGGAGTTCCAACCCGATGAGTTCTGCTACGTCATCGTTGACGAGGCTCACCATAGCCCCGCCGAAACCTATCGTAATGCGATCCAGTATTTCACACCGCAGTTTCTGCTTGGCATGACTGCCACGCCGGAACGGATGGATGATGCGAATCTCTCTGAAATCTTCGGGGAGACGGTGTACGAATATCGGCTGGAGTCCGCCATCAAAGACGGCTGGCTTTCCGATGTGGAGTACCGGGTCAAAACCGATGAAATTCAGAATCTGGAGACCTACTTGGACTCCGGGGAAAAGTTCTCTCTGGCACAGCTCAACCGCGAGGTGTTCGCGCCGAAGCGGGATGAGGAGATCGTCCGGATTATCCGTGAGGAGATATCCGTGAAGGATAACCCGACAATGGTGATTTTCTGCCAGACTATCGCTCATGCGGAGAAGTTTGCGGAGCTGATGGGCGACGCAGTGGTCATCCATTCCAAGCTGGACAGCAGTGTAATCGCAGAGCGGCTTGAAGGATTTCGCTCCGGCAGCATTAAAACTGTTTGCACGGTGGATATGCTGAACGAGGGGATCGACGTCCCGAGAACCGACGTAATTGTGTTTCTGCGAGTGACGCAGTCCAAGATTGTGTTTACTCAGCAGCTCGGGCGCGGCCTTCGCCGCGCCGAGGGTAAGGACAGGGTGCTCGTTCTGGATTTTGTCTCCACGGCAGACCGCCTGGAGATGCTGTTCCAGTTTGAGCGGGAGTTCAAGAGTTCTGTGGGGCGCTACCCGAATCGGAAGCCAACCGAGGAACGCGAATACTTTACGCTCAACATCGACGCGCCGGTGTTCCGCGACCGCAAGGTCGACATCATCGCGCTGATCGAGAGGGCGCGGCAGTACGGCAAGTGCGTTATT
>JAFSNI010000015.1 GCA_017447485.1 Candidatus Saccharimonadota bacterium | reverse complement strand
TTCGCAGGTTCGAATCCTGCCAGCCTAGCCATTTTTTATTCCCCTTACGCCTTGATTTCTCCCCAAAACCGTGCTATATATAATATATATGCCAGCATCAAGACGAAAATCTACCAAAACCAGAAAAACTACGAGATCCGCCCGCAGAAGTGCCAAAAAAGAAGCTCCTGTCGAGCACGAACTTCCTGGCGGTTTCTGGCGTCAAATTGTCGCGATTTTAATGATTGCCCTGGCACTCTTCTTTGTCATCACTTGGTTCGGCCACGGTGGTTCCGACTTCAACAAAATCCACGAAACCATCATGAAAGGCCTCGGCGTTGCCACTTATGCCATCCCGTTCCTCCTCGTTTACCTCTCCGTCCGTATTTTCAAGTCCGAAAACAACCGCGTCGCCATCCCTGTTTACATCGCGTCAATTCTTATGATTCTCTGGGTCGCCGGCGTCGGCGCCATCTGGAATCACGGCGGCCTCGTCGGCAGTTGGCTGAACACCATCATGACCAAAGCCCTCGACCAAGGCTTCGTCATTTTTATTTATATTATCCTCATTTTCATCACTACTGCCTTCATCCTTCAACTTTCCCCCATCACGCTCTTTAAAGGCACTAAGAATCTCGTCAAGACCAATAAAAAAGTTGAACAGCCTGCCGAAGAAAACGGCAAAAAACTTGGTCAGCTCGAAATCAAAGTCAATTCTAGCCTCGCGCCGAGCCAAGAGGCTCCGAAAAAATCAAAAGGCCTTTTCATCCACAAGTCAAAAGACCTTCCAGAAGAACCAGCCAAAAACCCAGCCAAACTGCCTGAAAAACCCACCGAAGAAAAAGCCCTCGTCGCCATTAACGACCCAGATTGGAAAATGCCAACCACCGACTTGCTTGAAAAGAAACAATCCCCAGCTGACGCCGGCAACATCCAACAAAACGCCTACGTTATTAAATCCACCCTCGCCGAATTTGGCATTGACGTCGAAATGGAAGGCGCCAACGTTGGTCCGCGCGTTACGCAATATACCATGAAACCGCCGGCCGGCGTCAACCTCAGTAAAATCCTCGCTCGCGACAAGGAACTTGCGCTGAACCTAGCCGTTGATAAAATCCGTATTGAAGCCCCGATTCCTGGCACCCGCAGTGTCGGTGTCGAAATCCCGAATGCCCGCTCCGCTGACGTCCGCCTTCGCGGCGTCCTTGAGAGTCCAGATTGGAAAAAGGCCACCGACCCACTTACCTTTGCCGTCGGTAAGGACATTTCTGGCCACGCCGTCGTCGCCAATCTTGCCAAAATGCCGCACCTCTTGATCGCCGGTACGACCGGCTCGGGTAAGTCCGTTATGACCAATACCCTTATTACGTCATTATTATATCGCAACGCCCCGTCCGACATGAAACTTATCATCGTCGACCCAAAACAGGTCGAAATGGCTCAGTATCAAGACATTCCGCACCTCTTAACCCCAATCATCACCAGCACGGATAAAGCTCTCTCCGCCATGAAATGGGCGGTCGGTGAAATGGAGCGCCGCTATTCTCTTATGGCCGAGGAAAAGGTCAAAAATATCGCCGACTACAACGCCAAAATGGCTAAAACTGCCGCCGAAAACGCCGAAAAAGAAGGCAAAATGCCATACATCGTCATCATCATCGACGAGATGGCCGACCTCATGATGATGGCAGGGAAGGACCTTGAAATGCTAATTGTCCGCATCGCCCAAAAGGGCCGTGCCGCCGGCATCCACCTCGTCCTTGCCACCCAGCGTCCAGAAGTCAAAGTTATCACCGGCCTCATCAAGGCCAACATCCCAGGCCGTATCGCCTTCGCTGTCGGCTCTCAAATGGATTCCCGCATCATGCTCGACCAAGGCGGCGCCGAAAAACTTCTTGGTAAAGGCGACATGCTTCTATTAACGACCGAAATGATGGGAAAGCCTCGCCGCATCCAGGGCGCTTGGGCTTCCGACGACGATATTAACAAGGTCACGGATTTCTTAAGAGCCCAGCGTCCGCCAGAATACAACGACGAAGTTGTCGCCCAGCAAGTTGCCATTAAAGGCATGACTGGCGAAGTTGGCGGCATGGATGGCCTCGGCCGCCGTTATGATCCGAACGACCCAATCGTCCGAAAGGCCGTCGAAATCAGCCTAAACAAAGGCAAATTCAGCACTGCCATGCTCCAAACTTACCTCGGCAAAGGCCACGGCTTCGTCTCTGGTCTCGCGATTTGGTTTGAAGAAATCGGCGTCATCGGCCCGCAAAACGGCAACAAGCCTCGCGACCTTCTCATTCAATCCATGGATGAATTTGATCAGCTAGCTAACACGTAGAAAGGAAAGATATGTTCTATAGAACTGCAGAGAGCGTTTCTCCAAAACACCCAGACAAACTTTGCGACCAAATTTCCGACGCGATTTTGGACGCCTACCTTGCGCAGGATAAAGATGCCCGCGTTGCCGCTGAAACTTGTGGCGGCCACGGCGTCGTTTTCGTCACCGGTGAAATCACCTCGACCGCAAAAGATATTGATATTGAAAAAATCGTCCATCGCATCGCTGGCGACGATATTGAAGTCCACACCAAAATCGTTAAACAATCCCCAGAAATCGCTCAAGGCGTTGACACCGGCGGTGCCGGCGACCAGGGCATTATGATTGGCTACGCTACCGACGAAACCGAGGAACTCCTCCCGCGTGAAGTCGTTCTTTCGCGCCATCTCAACGAATTTATCTACGAAAAGCATCCGTATGACGGCAAGACCCAAGTCACCATCGCCCCAGACGGCACGATTGATTCTATCGTCGCCAGCTTCCAGAATGTCCCCAAGGAGGAACTTGAAAAACTCGTGCGAGAGTTTATTCAAACCGAAAATCTATCCGGTAAATTAGAACTTCATTTGAATCCTGCTGGCGACTGGTCTCAGGGTGGCTTCGACGCCGACACTGGTCTCACTGGCCGCAAGCTCATCGTCGATAATTACGGCCCGCGCATCCCTATCGGCGGCGGCTGTTATTCTGGTAAGGACCCGTCCAAGGTTGACCGCTCGGCCGCCTATATGGCTCGCAAAATCGCTACTGACTATCTGAGGTCCAGAAACGCCCACGAAGTCCTCGTCCGTCTTGCCTACGCGATTGGCTATGAACAGCCCCTCGAAAAAACCGTTGTCATCGATGGTAAACCAGAAGAAATTAAAGGCTACGACCTCACCCCGAACGGCATCATTAAAGCTCTCGACTTAAAACGCCCAATTTACGAACAAACCGCCCGTTATGGCCACTACGGCCACAGCTTCCCTTGGGATTGACTTTTGAGATAATCTGTGCTATAATGGAAAGATAATATCAGCTCAGCAAACAAGCCTAGTCTGTGTTTGCTTTAACCAAAGGAGTAACATGAAAGATTACGAACTAGTAGTCCTATTCCACCCAGATCTCGAAATGAATCTGGATCCTGCTCTCGACAAGGTCAAAAACCTCATCGAAACGAGCAAAGGCAAAATCATCAAGGAAGAAGCCGAAGGCAAAAAGCGCATGGCTTATACTGTTAAAGGCCAAGAATTTGCCGTCTATCATTTTTATGAGCTCCAGCTCCCAGCCGAAGCTCCGCAAAAAATGAGTGGCGTCCTTAACATCACCGACGAAGTTCTTCGCTATCTCCTCGTCAGAAAAGACGATCGCAAAGAGAAATACGAAGCTCGCCGCAAGGAAAAAGCCGAAGAAGCCACTGAAGAAACTAAAGAGGAGGCTTAATGCGCGGTTTTTCAAAAGCTATTATCGCTGGGAATCTCACTCGTGACCCAGAACTCAGAAGCACTCCAAGCGGCTCGTCCGTCTGTAGCTTCTCGGTTGCCGTCAACCGCGTTTATAAAGACGCTAACGGCGAAAATAAAGAAGATGTTTCATTTATTGATTGTTCTGCCTGGGGCAAACTCGGCGAGATGATCGCGAGCTATGCCAAAAAAGGCAGCAGCGTACTCGTCTCTGGTCGCCTCTCTCAGCGCACCTGGGAAGACAAAAACGGCGGCGGCAAGCGTTCTCGCGTCGAAATCGTCGTTGAAGACTTTAACTTCACCGGTACTGCAGCTGGCAACCGTGATGGTGGCTCAAGCTATAGCGCGGCTCCAGCTTCCAGCGCTCCTGCAGACGTCCCAGATGATATCCCAGAAGAAATTGATTTAAGTGACGTGCCGTTTTAACAGCCCGTCAGAACGAAGGAGAATATATGAAAAAATATAAGAATGACCCAAATTTATACTTCGACTATCGCGATGTTAAAACTTTGCAACGTTATGTCGATGCTTATGGTCGGATTGAGCCAATCGCTAAAACTGGTCTTTCCGCTAAACAACAGCGCCAACTTGCTATCGCCGTTAAACGCGCGCGCCACATTGCGCTTTTGCCATTCGTAGCTAATAACTAAGGAGAAAAAATGTACGGACCAACAGATCTAAAGAAAAACACCCTTATCACTTTAGACGGCCAGCCGTATAAAGTAGTAGAATATTCCCAAAAGGTTATGGGCCGCGGTGGTTCGATCGTGAACGTCAAGGTTAAAAACTTAATCACCGGTGCCCTGCTTCCAAAGACTTTCAAGGGCCAAGAAAAAATCGAACCAGCCGAAGTCACCACTCGTAAAGTTCAATATCTCTATAAAGACGACGAAAAGTTTTACTTTATGGATCCAGAAACTTTCGAACAATACGAACTCATGAGCGACATGGTCGGCGATTCTAAAGATTTCATGAAAGATGGCGATGAAATGGAAATCCAGTTCTATAATGGCACTCCAATCAACCTCCAACTTCCGAAAAATCTCTGGCTCGCGGTCACTTATACCGAAACTGCCGTCAAGGGCGACACCACTAGCTCGGTCATGAAAGACGCAACTCTGGAAACCGGCGTGGTCGTTAAAGTTCCAGCATTCATTAAGGAAGGTGACGTCGTCTCCGTCGACACTGAAACCTATGAATACCGCGGACGTAAATAGGGGCTATCTTAAAATTGAAGGCGCCGCGCGCGCCTTCAATTTTGACTTCAAAAATAAAACCGTCCTCGACATCGGCTCCTCGACCGGTGGCTTCACCGAGTTCGCCCTAAAAAACGGCGCCAAAAAAGTTATCGCAGTAGAGAAAGGCTCTCACCAGATGAAAGCCCCTCTCCGCTTCGACCCCAGAATCGACCTCCACGAAAAAACCGACATCTTTGATTTTGCACTCAGCCAAGAAATCGACGTCGTCGTCGCAGACGTTTCATTTTTGTCACTTACCAAAATCTTATATTATCTCAAAAAATTGCCAAATAAAAATGCCGACCTCCTTATGATGTTAAAACCCCAATTTGAAGCCCGCGAAGACCAGCTAAACAAGGGAATCGTCAAGAACGAAAAGATTCGTCGCGCCATCATTAAAAACTTCGAGCAGTGGCTCAAGTCAAATGGCTTTATCATCATCAAAAAACGCGACAACGCCCTGGCCGGCAAGCACGGCAACGTCGAAAGATTTTATTATTTGAAGCTTGCAAAATAAACCATAACCATATATAATATATGGTATGAACTTATTGCATGGCGTGGGCGACTTCTTCTCGCTGGATATCGGAACTAACTCGATGCGCATCGTGCAGCTTTTGGGCGATGAAAAACGTGGCTGGGCGCTTTCTAAATATGCTTACGTTCCAATCAGCGAAAAACTTACCTCTGACCAATCTGACGTCGGCAAAAAGCGTCTCGGCGAAGCCATCATGGGCGCGGTTGAACAAGCCGGCATTAAAACCAAAAACATCGCTGTTGGTCTTCCAGCCAGCAAGACTTTTACTTCTATTGTCGAGACTGACACTTTACCAAAAAAGGAGCTTGCCAAAGCTTTCAAATACGAAATCGATAAATACGTCCCAATGCCAATGAGCGAAGCCAAAGCTGACTATATTATTTTAGGGCCAAGCCCAAACGACCCTGCTAAAACTGAAGTTCTAGTCTCTTCCGTCGAGAAGGCTTATGCTGAAACCACCATGGAAACCATCGAAAAAGCTGGTCTCAATATCGTCGCGATGGAGCCAGAACCGCTCGCTATGGCGCGTTCACTCTCAATCCCAGGCGCTATGGACGCCACTATGGTAGTTGATTTTGGTGAAAAATCTACCGACCTCGTTGTCGTTTATAAAAACCAACCGCGTCTCGTCCGCTCAATCCCAGGCGGTTTTGGCAATTTCGTCCAAACTTTAGCTGTCGGTCTCGACGTCAAAGAGGACCAAGCCCGCCAATTCATCCTTCGCTTTGGTCTCGCCGAAGATAAAATCGAAGGCCAAGTATTCAAAATCTTAAGCCGTCCGCTTGAAACCTATGCCGGCGAGCTCACCAAATCCGTCCGCTTCTTCCAGACCAACTATCTAAACGGCAAAGTCGGCGGTATCGTCCTTTCTGGTTATGCCGGCATGATTCCACTTTTCTCTGAATATATTGAAGCTCGTACCAATATCCCAACCATGCGTGGCAATCCATGGCAATCCGTCCGCACCACTCCGGAGCAACAACGTGCCCTCGCTTCAGTCGCCAGCGAATTTGCCGTAGTTATCGGCCTTTCGGAAAGGAGTAACGACTAATGGCTCGCGAAATTAACCTCGTTCCAGATATTAAAAATGACATGATTAAAGCTATCAAGCTTCGTAATTTAATCTTTTTCATCTGTATTGTCGTCGCAGCAGCCTCGGTTGCCACTACGCTCGTTTTTGCTAGTATCGCCGGCGGTCAACAGGCCATCGTTGATAGCAAAAACGGCACTATTGAAAATCTCACTTCCAAAATCACCGACTATAGCGACCTTTCCGATTTCCTCACCATTAAAGACCAACTCGGCAACCTATCTGAAATCTCCACCAACAAAAAAGTCTTTTCGCGTCTCTTTAACGTTCTCTCCGCCCTCATTCCAACCAGTGGCGACAAAATTGAAATTTCTGAGCTCAGCCTCGACCTTTCACTCAGCCCAGTTGCCATCTCGTTTGACGCTCAGGCCGACGCTTTGACCCCGCCATACATTGACTATAATGTGCTCGACGCCTTCAAAAAGAGTATGCAATATCTGCGTTATGATTATGGTTATTATGTTGATAAAGCCGGCACCGAAATCCCAGCTTATTGTATGATTGAATCTGCCACTGACGGCTCGACTTTCTATGACACCGACAAAGGCCAATACGCATACTGGCTCATCACTGGCGAAGGTTGCAACCCAACCTACGAAGCTACCGTTGAATATGACGACGAAGGCGAAATGATTTATAACGAGTCCGAAGCTATCCTCGGCTATGAAACTGAAATCTATGAAGACCAAACCGTCGTTAAGGTCTGGCGCACGCCACAATTTGCCGACTGGTATAGCGAAAATCCAATTGACGGTGCTCCATATATGGATCTCGGCGGCACCATTGAAAACGTCGCCCACTTTGAAAGCTCTTGCATCACTTACAGCGGCGTCGAGGATTATCAAAGCTCCGGCAGTTCATCCGAAACTGTCTATCAAACCATCAACGGCATCACTTGGGTTGGCACCAACTCTTCTTGTAACCTTATCGACATGAGCGAAAACGACGGCATCGTCATCTCGAACTCCTCTAACGGTCGCGACTCCGACAGCCAGCTCGTGCTCAGGTTTTCCGCCACCATCACTTTGAACCCAGACATCTTCGAGTTCAGCAACAAGCACGTCATCGCCATTGGCCCAGCCAATCGTTACAACGTTACAGATTCTTATGTCCAAATTCAAAATATGTTCGGCAAACGCGCCGCCGATTGTCAACCAGGCGACACTACTTGTAACCAGAACGGAGGCAACTAATGGCAGCAGGTTCAAAACTGAGTCTCAAATTCAATCTAAAAGGGAACGGCGATTCCAAGGCCATCTCAAAAGCCAATAAAATTTCCGAAGCGCAACAATACACTTTAATTGCCGTCTTTGGCGCTAGTATTTTCCTCGGCGCCGCCATCTCCCTCATCATCCATTTTATCAATCAGATTTCTTTCAACGCCACCGTCATTGCTGCCGAAGACCAAACCATCGTCAGCTTGTCGGATACCATTAAGAATATCGGTATCTGCACTGCGCCAAAAGGCAGCACTTACACCGACGACGAACTACGTCGTTGCAGTCCAAACGACATCGACGTTTCATCTGTCCAAGGCACGCTTCGCTCCAATATCCTTCAAAATATGGCGGCCAACGTCGCTTTGAACTCTGTTCCAAAACAAGATTTATCTTACTGTGTCAACTCTTCCACCGGCAAGAATTACACTTATGGCGAGCTTAACGAATTTTATAGTGAAGCCGTTAGCAGCGGAGACACCCAAACTATCGCTGCCGCTACCGAACTCATCCAGATTTGCTCGGCCCTCCGCGTTATTCCAGACGCCTTGCCTGGCTTCCGTAATGAAGAAGCTCTTCTTTCCAGTCTTAACCGCATTTTCATTATGTCCAACTGGGAGCCAGAAGGCTTAAGCCCAGCCGGCACTTACGACGAAGCCAGCTTTGGCAACAATCTTTACACTATCCCATTTCAACTCTCTGTCGACGCTGACGCCGCCACCACTATGTTAGTCTTAAGCAATATCGAACGCTCGATTCGTGAATTTGACGTTACGCGTGCCTCAATTGAATGGAGCAGCGAAGCCGGTCTCACGCTTAACTCTGAACTCACTGCTTATTACACTTTGCCAACCGCCGTTACCGAAGAAACTAAAACCATTAAATACGGTGCCACCGACACCAGTAGCACCACGGATGAAGGAGAAGAAGAATGAAATCTAGCCTACTCACCTCAGTCGCGATTTTTATCGTTGGCGCCGTCATTTCTTTCATCACCTGCAATATGATTGTTCCTGGCATCGAAGATTTTAATCTTAAAACTATTAATATTGATAGTGACGCCACCTTGGTCGATCCAGACATAGAGGTTTTTAACTACCGCGCGATTAACCCAACTGTCGAGGTTTATGTTGGCGATGGTTGCGAAACTTACGATGAAAACGGCAACTGTATTGACAATAGCATCTTAGAGTCCGAAGAAAATACCGAAGAAACTCCAAATAACGACACTCCTGAAGAAAATACCGAGGAAGACGACAATGGCACTGTTGACTAAGGCTGCCGAAGAAAAAATCGTCTCCCTACTCATGGGGGAAGGGCTCGCCGACGTTAACCTAGTCAGAAACATCGAAAACGAAATCGCCGGCTCCAACAAGTCCATCGTCACCGAGCTTAAAAATCGCGGCGTCATTAACGATGATATGGTTGCCCACGCCACCGCCGCTATCATTGGTGTTCCTTATGTCGAACTTAAAAACATCACCATCGACCAAGACATTCTCTCGATTATTCCATACGAAGCCCAAAAACGCGCTCTTGCTATTCCGCTCGGCGAAAAAGACGGACTTCTCAATGTTGCCATGACCGACGTCACTAACGTCCAGGTTACCGACTACATCTCCAACCTCATTAACCGTCCAATTCGTGTCTGGATGTCGTCCGAGCGTGGCGTTCGCGAAATGATTGCCAAAAACCATGGCGATTTTTCTAGCGTTAAAGAAGCCGTCAAAGAAACTAATACTGAAGTTGCCGAAAAAGCCCAAAGCAACGTTAAAACCATCGTTCAGGATTCACCGATTTCGAAGGCTCTTACCACAATTTTAAGTTATTCCGCCAAGACTAAAGCCTCTGATATTCATATCGAGCCACTTGAAGATTCTTTAATCATTCGTTGCCGCATTGACGGCGTCCTTCGTAAAGTTATGGATCTTCCAAAAACCGTCGCGCCGGCGCTGGTTTCCCGCATTAAGATTTTGAGCAACCTTAAAATCGACGAGCACCGCATCCCGCAAGACGGCCAGTTCACCGTCCTTGTTGACGACAAGGAAATCGACCTGCGTATTTCCATTTCTCCAGTTACTTGGGGCGAGCAGGTTGTGATTCGTCTTCTCGATAAAACTGGAACCTCGATGGACATTGAAAAAATGGGTATGACTGGTCACGCTCTCCGCGATGTCCTTCACGGCATTAAACAGCCAAACGGCATGATTTTAACTTCTGGCCCAACCGGTTCTGGTAAGTCCACCACTCTCTACGCTCTGATTCAACAAATCAAATCCGAAGAAATCAACATTGTGACGTTGGAAGACCCGGTCGAGTATAAAATGGACGGCATCAACCAAATCCAAGTCAACACCGACGTTGGTCTCACTTTCGCCTCTGGCCTTCGTTCCATTCTTCGTCAGGACCCAGACGCGGTGATGGTCGGGGAGATTCGTGACTCTGAAACTGCCTCGCTCGCCGTTCAGGCCGCCCTCACTGGCCACCTCGTTTTCAGCACCCTCCACACCAACTCTGCCGCCGGTATTCTCCCGCGTCTTCTCGACATGGGCATCGAACCGTTTCTCCTCGCCTCCACTTTGAACGTCGTCATCGGCCAGCGCCTGGTCCGTCGTATCACTGAAAAGCGCGAACTTTATAAATCTTCCGAAATGGAAACCGAAGCCATTAACTCTATCGTCGGCGACCTGCTCCCGCAAGAAGACGCAGATGTCGCTTCCGTCAGCGAAGATCTCGGCTACCCAGGTCTTCCAGTCAAAAACGACGATAAATATATGCTCGCGAAAGGCATGATTACTAAAGAGACTCCTGGTGGTTACAAAGGCCGTGCCGGTCTTTACGAAACTATCGTCGTGGATGAAGAAATCCAAAAGCTTATTATTAGCCATTCCACTTCTGCCGAAATCATGCGCCTCGCGAAATCAAAGGGAACTATCACTATGCGTCAAGACGGTATGCTAAAAGTTTTGTCGGGCATCACATCAATGGAAGAAGTTAATCGCGTTGCGAGTGATTTATCGTGATGCTTATGGTATAATAGAACTATGGAAACGGGCAATCAACAAATCAAAATCGAAACTTTACTCGAAGAATGCGTTCGTCGCAAGGCTTCTGATATTCATATTCAATATGGTCTGCCACCGATTTTGCGTGTCGATGGCGCTCTCGTTGCAATTCCAAACACTCCGGTTTTGAACGAAGAAATGCTAAAAACTTTGATTTTCGCCACTATGGACGAAGACCAGCAAAAGATTTTTTTGAAAGATAAAGAGTTTGATTATTCTTTTGCCTTTGGCGACCTCGCTCGCTTCCGCGTCAACGCTTTTCATGAACGTGGCAAAATGGCCGCCGCTTTTCGTCTTATCCCAAACCAAATCCCAGCTCTCGAAACTCTCGGTATGCCACAAGTAGTTGAAACTTTTGCTGAATTTCCACGCGGCCTCGTCCTCGTTACTGGCCCAACCGGTTCCGGTAAGTCCACCACCCTTGCCGCTTTGATTGACAAAATCAACACCGAAAAATCTCGTCACATTATTTCCATTGAAGACCCAGTCGAGTTCACGCATAAGTCCAAGCGCTCCGTCGTAGTTCAGCGCGAAGTTCATTATGATACTTTTAGCTTTTCTGCTGCGCTTAAGTCCGCGCTTCGCGAAGATCCGGACGTTGTGTTAATTGGTGAGATGCGCGACCTTGAAACTATTCAGGCTGCGATTACCATTGCTGAAACTGGCCACCTTGTTTTCGCTACCCTCCACACCAACTCCGCCGCGCAGTCTATCGATCGTATGATCGACGTCTTCCCACCGCACCAACAACCGCAGATTCGCTCCCAACTTTCTAGCATCCTTATGGCTATTTGTGCTCAGCGCCTCGTCCCGGCCATTGCCGGCGGCCGTATCTGTGTCGCTGAAATCATGGTCGCCAACTCCGCCATTCGTTCACTCATTCGCGACGGCAAAACTTTCCAAATCGATACCGCTATCCAAACCGGCGCCGACCAAGGTATGCAGACCATGGATCGCACCCTCGCAAAATATGTCCAAGCTGGCACCATTTCTTACGAAGCTGCCCGCGAATACGCTGTTGACATTAACGAATTAGACCGTCTAGTGAGGGGCTAATGAAGCGGTTTAATTATAAAGCCAGAGACAAAAGCACAGGGAAGACTGTTAAGGGAAATATCCAGGCAGATTCCGAATCTATCGCTGGCAAACTCTTGATTGAACAAGGTTACATCCCAGAATCCGTCGTTGAAGAAGGTGCTAATAACCCGCTCGGCAAATCCGCTCAGCGCATCACCACTAAAGACCGCATCATGTTCACGCGCCAGCTTGCCACTCTCGTTGGTGCTGGTCTTCCGCTCTCCGCTTCGCTCCGCACTGTCGCCGATCAAACCGAGTCAAAGGGCATGCGCGCCGTTGCTGAAGAAATCATCACCGCCGTCGAATCCGGCAAAAGTCTTTATGAAGCTTTTTCTGCCCATCCAGAAATTTTTAACAACGTCTATATTTCGCTCATCCAAGCCGGTGAGGCTTCCGGTACGCTAGATCTTGCCTTGCGGCGCTTAGCCGAGCAAGAAGAAAAAGACGCCTCCATGATGAGCAAGATCAAAGGCGCTCTCGTTTATCCAGCTATTATCCTTGTGGTCATCATCGCTGTGCTCGCTTTTATGTTGATTGCCGTTGTTCCGCAAGTTCGCGATCTCTATCACGACATGGGTCAGGAACTCCCAGCTCTAACTCAGGCTCTCGTCAATATCACCGAGTTCTTCGGCCAATTCTGGTGGCTAGTCATTGGTATTGTCGGGGCTACTATTTGGGGCTCTTGGAAATTTGTTAAGCACACTCCAAAAGGCCGCGAAGTTGCCGATACTTTCAAAATCCACGTCCCAATTTTCGGTGGCCTCTTCCGGAAGCTCTACGTTTCGCGTTTTGCCCGCACCGCCGAAATGCTCATTGCCACCGGCGTCCCAATGCTTGAGTCTATCACTATCGCCATCAACGCCGTTTCTAACGTCGTCGTCGAAAAAGAATACAGCAAAGCGCTTGATATCATTAAATCCGGTAAGCCACTTTCCGACGCCCTTTCTGGTCTTGATTATATGCTTCCGCTCATTCCGCAAATGGCTGGCATCGGCGAACAGTCCGGTAAAATCGACGAAATGCTTGGCAAGGCCGCCCAAGTTTACGAAAACGAGCTCGACGAACAAATCAACAACATTTCCACTATGATCGAGCCAATCCTCATGGTCATCATGGCCGGCCTCATTGGTATCGTTGTCGGCGGTACCCTCCTCCCGATTTACTCCCTCGTCAACTCCGTCACCGCCTAAAACTACACATAAAAAATATCGCTCCTCGTCAGAGCGATATTTTTTGTTAGGCTTTGGTTAGTTAGCAATACAAATCGTACCACCACCTTCTTTCTTATAGACTAGAGCAATATCCCTAGCGCCAGACGAAGCAACAGAAGCTTCGCCGTTGCACTTCGCACCAAGAACGATTAAGATAGTGTGGTCTTGGTCGGCGAAAGTAGTCTCATATCTCTGAGCGTCACTTTGACAGTCGTCACCGTTACTCAGACCAGCGCTTGGCTTACTTGCACTGGCGGCAGCGTCATTACTGCAACGTACGACTTTTAAATTATACTCACTACCATCCGGATCTTCAAACGTATCGCCACCAGCAAGTAAGTAGTTCTTGTAGAAGTATGCCCACGTGCCGCGAGTGTTAACTTTGGCGTTAGAATCAATTGTCGCGCCTTCAATGGTGCCAGTGTCACCATCATTTTTATTACCCATGCCCGGAATCCCATTAGTATTATTTGTCTTGAAATTCGTAATTTGGGTGGACAGACGGGACACGTCGTTCTGCCGCCGTGTATCTTGTTGCGATCTCTGCAAAGCTGGAAACGCCACAAAAACCATTAGAAAAATCAAGCCTGCGATAGCAAGCACAAGCACAACCTCAATGATTGTGAACCCACTTTTAACTTTTATATTTTTAGGCATATTGTCCTTTCGTTTATTAGTTTTCGATAATGTCGCACAACAATTATTGTGCGACATTAAAATAAGGGACAAACATAAACGCAAAAAATAAAAAATGCTCAAAAAGCTCTTGTTTTTTTTAACTTCTTTTAATATAATGAAAGAAAAGATACTTCGCACAATAATTGTTGTGCGACGCATTAAAAATTAACGAAAGGAAACCATGCCAAGCAAGCAAAGAAAAACTAACAAAGGCTTTACGATCATCGAAGTCGTGCTCGTGCTCGCAATTGCCGGCCTCATTTTCTTGATGGTTTTTGTGGCGTTTCCAGCGCTCCAAAGGTCACAACAAGATACCCAGAGGCAAACCGACATCTCGCGTCTGTCTACGCAAATTACCAACTTTAAAACTAACAACACCAATGCTATTCCAGGTGCGAGCGCCAAAAATGACAACGCTACGGTCACGATTACTGGTGCGTCAATTGATTCCAACGCCAAAGTTAACACTCGCGGCACTTGGGCATACTTCTACAAGAACTACTTGCTTGCTGGCGGCGACACCTTCCAAGATCCAGATGGTAGCCCTTACAACTTGCAAGTTGTCTATTGTGGCGCTAGTGGCACGGCAGCCGATCCAGATAAAGGCACGACAGCCGGCGCGGACTGCAAGGCCGCTGCCCAAAGATACAGCTCCACCTTTGCCGCTCAGGATCACACTATCTTAGTAGTCCTCGGCGCAGCATGTGACGGTGAAGCTTCCGTTGCTTCGGCTGGTCTCCATGATATCGCCATGGTTTACAAGCGCGACGGTGGTGGTACTATTTGTATCGCTAACTAATTAGCACGACAAGAAATATCGCTCCGACAAGGAGCGATATTTTTATGTTAACCGGGTTTTTGATTGAACTTTTTAAGTATTTACGCAATACGTTCCAGCGCGTTCCAGTCTATATAAAACCGAAACCATTCGGCTATTTGGCGTTGAAACCGCCGTGTCGCCATTACAAGTCGCACCAATCACAAAATACATCGTGAAATTATTCGCGTCAAACGTGCCATTCATAAAGCTCGCCAACTTCGAATTCGCGCACTCCGACCCCGTCCCGCTTCCTTCGCAGTTCACAATCCGCCAGTTATAGCGCGTTCCTTGCGGATCTGTATAACTATCGTCAAAAAAGCTTTTGTAAAAGTCCGCCCAAGTCACCCCAGTCGTCGCGCCAAAAGTAATCCCGCTCCCGTTAATATAAAGTCCGTTTCCGTTCGTAATGCGGTCGGTCGGTAACGCCCCGCGGTTATTGTTCGCTTGAAAGTTTTTCAGTTTATTCACCGTCAAGAGCAGGTCATCGCGCCTCTCGCCGTCCCGCGCGTTCGCTAGCACCGACGGCAACGCCAAAAACACTAGAGAAAATATCAAACCACCGATTGCCAGCGTCAACACCGCTTCAATCATCGTGAACCCATCAAAATTTTTTTCTTCCATACTATAATTATAAATTAACTCCTCGAAATTTCAACCCACTTATGGTAAAATTGAACCATGCAGGTGGTGTTTTACGTTCTGATCTATATTCTAGTATTTATTATCGGCGCTTGCCTCGGCTCATTTTTATGTTGCCAAGCTCGCCGCTTACGGCTAAAAGAAAAAAAGAAACCGTCGCTCGGTCGCCGCTCCGTCTGCCCGCATTGTAAACATCAACTAAAATGGTATGAAAATCTCCCCATCATTTCATGGCTTCTCCAGAGAGGGAAGTGCCGAAAATGCGGCAAAAAAATCGGCGCCGCTGAAATCCTTGCTGAACTCGCCACTGGCCTTGCCTTTCTCGGCTTCACCAGCGGTTTTATCTATAATTCAGGCGTCCCCTCGCTCTGGAGCATCTCCATTTGGGCCGTTTATATTACTACGCTTTTGCTTATCTTAAGCTTAATCTTTTTATCTATCTACGACGGCCTCTATGGCGAGCTACCATGCTTATGCTTGACTTTTTCAGGTATCTGTGCTATAATTATAGTAATCCTGAAATTATGGAGTTTCTTTTCCGTTGCTGAGAACTTCTCTTGGCAACCAATCCTAGACTGTCTCTTTGCCGTCCTCATCCTCGGCGGCATCTACCTAGTACTATATCTCGTCTCCAAAGGGAAATGGGTCGGCGACGGCGACTGGATTCTCGGCACCATTATCGCCCTCGTTCTCGGCACGCCATGGCTCGCCCTCGTTACTCTCTTCATCGCCAATTTTTCCGCCTGTCTTGTCATGTATCCAAAAGTCAGAAAACGTAAAAACCACACCATTTATTTTGGCCCCTTCCTCGTCTTTGCCTTCATTCTTACGCTTATAATTTCTAGTTATGGTATAATAAACTTATGATTAGTTTCGCGGGCAGGGAACATAAAAAACGCATTAAAGGCGATACGCTTGTCGAGGTTTCGCTTGCGATTGGTATTTTTTCCATGGTCGCCATCGCCGCTGTCTCCGTCATCAATGGTAGCACCACCGGCGCCCAAGCCTCTCTAGAATCTACCATTACTCGCGAAGAAATTGACGGTCAAGCTGAAGCTCTTCGCTTCATCCAATCTGCCTACGTCGCCGGTGGCGAAATCGACGAATCCAACCCAACCAAATACGCCAGCCTCTGGCAAACCATCGCCAACCGTGCTATTGACCTCTCTAGCCTCTCCAGTGCCGACCGCGACTTGGTCTTAAAATACAATCCTGTTAGTTGTGACACGCTCTACGATTCTTCCGATTCTGCCGGCTGGGGCACTCTGAAACGTCAGCACGCCTTCATCATCAACACCCGCGCCATGAGCTCAAACGATCTCAGCAAAATTGTCGTAGGCTACGCGCCGGGCACTTTCCGCACCGCCGCCACCTATCCACGTGTAATTTATAACGGCGTTACCTCGGACGCCCTCTACGGTCCAGACGATTCTTCCAGCTCATTCAGCATCACCAATGCCGAAGGCATTTACATCATCGCCGTCCGCGATGAAGACGGCACCATTATCGTCTCCGACTCCGGCGATTCCACCACCGTCAAATCTGCCTATATTGACTTTTACATTCGTAGCTGCTGGTTTACCCCTAGCGCCGACCGCGCCTCCACCATCTCCACCGCTATTCGCCTCTATGACCCAGATGCCATCTCTATCAACAAATACCAAAGAAAAGGCGTCCTCATTCGCTACGGCGGCAACGGCGCTTCCACTGGCGCCATGGCCCAGCAATACATTTTTGCTGGCGAATCCGGTACCATTTTAAGCAACCAGTTTGTCTGGCCAGGCCACCGCTTTAAATATTGGACCACCAACGCCGACGGCACCGGCACTAGATACGACCCAGGCAACATTTATCGCGTCGCCTCCAACATCACCACTAGTTCCGCCGTCACCCTCTACGCGCAGTGGGAAGTTCTCCAGGTTAATCTCGCCTTCAATGCCAACGGCGGCACTGGCACCATGAACACTCAACGTATTGCCGCTGGTACCAGCCAGTATATCACCGCCAACGCCTTTACTCGCACCGGTTACGCTTTTGACCATTGGAGCACCAAGGCCGACGGCACTGGCACCAACTACAATAACGGCGTCCGCTACGAAGCCTCGCCAGACATTTTGAACGAACAAACCGTCAATCTTTACGCTCAATGGCGTGCCGTCCCCTACACTTTAACTTATGACGCCAATGGCGGTAGCTACGCCCCGGCCGCCCAAAGCTGCTATCTCTCCACCATCCAAAAATGCTATGTTACTTCCAGCGCGCCATCCCGCTCTGGCTATAAATTCCTCGGTTGGGCTGACTCTTCTTCGGCTACTTCCGCCAAATATTCCGCCGGCAGCGAAGTCACCATCACCGGCAACAAAACCCTCTACGCCGTCTGGCAAACCCAAAACGAAACTATCACCGTTAAATTAAGTTGGAGTAGTAGTCCTAAAGATCTTGACTCTTATGTTACCGGTCAAAAATCTGATGGCACTTCTTTCACTGCCTATTACGGCAACAGAGTTGGTAGCGATGTCAGTGGTCTTACCATCGCCAGTCTCGACAAAGATGTTACTTCAGGCTACGGCGTGGAAACCTTTACCATCAACACACTCGGTGGCCGCAACTATTATTATTCTGTTCGCAATTTTTCCAGCGATTCCAGCATCACCAATGCTACCGTTACAGTTTCTGGCCCATATGTTGGCACCCATACTTATTATGCCAGCAATGCCACCGGTAGCGGTCGCGTTTGGAATGTTTTCGCCTATAAAGACGGTCGTATTATTTATAAAGGCACTCGCTCCTCCAGTGCCGATAATTCTTACTAATTCGTCTCACTGTGAAACTTCTTATGAATCTCCTTAAGATGCGCATCCGTCACGTGCGTATAAATTTGCGTAGTCGAAATATCCGAATGCCCCAGCATCGACTGCACCGAGCGCAAATCCGCCCCGTTCATGAGTAAGTCCGTCGCGAACGAATGCCTTAAAGTATGTGGCGACACGTGTTTCGTAATCCCCGCCAACCGCGCATACTTCTCCACAATCCTTTCCACCGATCGCGCTGTCATCCGGCGATAATCACCCGACGTATCTACCGTTTGCAGATTCCGCGAGTTATTCAAAAACAGCGCCGGCAGGGAATCAGTCCGCGCATCGAGATAATCTCGCACCCGGTCCGCGCAAGTTTCCGAAATAAAAATCGGTCGGTCTTTTGACCCTTTTCCGCGCACCATAAACTCCCGTCGCCCTAAATTTATCGAATCGCGATTTAGCCCCACCAGCTCCGAAACCCGCAGCCCCCCCGAATATAAAAGTTCAATGATTGCTCGGTCACGCAACCCTGATTCCGTGGATAAGTCAATCTCCTCCAGCATATCTTCCACTTCGTCAAAATGCAAAAACGTTACTTGTTTTCGCACTACGTGCGGCAGTTCTATAAGAGACGGGTCTAGTGACCGAATTTCTCTGCGCGCCAGATATTTCATAAACCCCCTGAGCGCAATCAGGTGATATGCTTGCGTAATCGTCTTCAAATCATCGCCCCCCTCATCTGACCCGAGCCGGTTTAACCTCAGCCGATATTTTCGTAACACTTCCCGCGTAATCTCGGCCGGCTTAACTTCATCTTTGTTTAGAATCTCTTGCACAATTATCAAAAACCGCTCAAGATACAACCGATAATTGTCAATCGTCCGCTTACTCCGCCCCGACTCAATCTCGAGATGCTCCAAAAAATCTTCGATTAACTCAGCGATATCCATACCCCCATTATATCATTATTTACAAAACTTATATGCGTCGCGAATAATCATCACTTCTTCATTGGTCGGCTCTACATACACCGGCACCGTCGAATCTTCCGTCGTGATAATCCCGCTTGTAATTTCCTTAAAGCTCGCAATCGCATTATTCACATCGTAATTAATCTTAATTCCGAGTGGCGCTAGCCCCTCGATAATCGATTCGCGTGTTTCCGCCCCGTTCTCCAGCACGCCGGCCGTAAACACAATCGCGTCCACTTTGCCACCAAGTTCCAAGTAATACTCCGCAATATATCGGTCAATCCGGTCCACATACATATCAAGCGCCAGTCGCGCATTTTCATCGCCCCGCTCAATCGCTTTTTCCACGTCGCGGTTATCATTAAACCCACAAACCCCGAGTAACCCTGACTTCTTGTTCAAAGCTTCATCAACCTTATCATAGGTCATTCCAGCTTCATCAATCATATACTTGATAATCGACGGATCAATCGAACCGGACCGCGTCCCCATCATTAACCCATCAAGCGGCGTGAGACCCATCGTCGTATCATAGCTTTTACCATCTTTCACCGCCGTAATTGACGCACCTGAGCCAACATGACAAATAATCAAATTGATATCTTCTTTGCCGAGTTTCTTCTGCATCACTTCAGTAATATACTTGTGCGAAGTCCCGTGAAAACCATATTTCCGCACGCCATATTTTTCATACCACTCCATTGGCACCGGATACATAAACTGTTCTTTTGGAATCGTCTGATGAAACGCCGTGTCAAACACTGCGACCTGCACCGCGTCTGGCAGCGCCTTTTGCATCGCCTTAATTCCGGCGATATTTCCCGGATGATGCAGTGGCCCGAGTTTTGTCAAATCTTTAATATCTTTAAGCACCTGGTCATCAATCACGACTGAATCTGCATACTTCTCTCCGCCGTGCAGTACCCGGTGTCCCACGCCCCGAATTTCGCTGAGATCGGCCACCGCGCCGTAATTCACTAGCTCTTCCAGCATCACTGCCACCGCTTCAGAATGATCCTTGATGGCTCTTTTTGTTTCGGTTTTCTTACCTTCAAATTTAATGGTGTAAAAACTATCCGCCGCCCCGATTTTTTCGACGTAACCACCAATAATAGATATCTCCGCCGGCATTTCATAAAGTTGAAACTTTAAAGACGACGAACCAGCATTAACGCAGAGTACTTTCATTTTTGCTCCTATAATATATATTACGTCTATTATATCACAAAACTTTATCTAAAAACTCTTTCACTCGTGGCGTCTTTGGCCTCACAAAGAGTTCGTCCGGTTTGCCTTCCTCAATGATTCGCCCATTGTCGATAAATGCAACTCGCGATGCAATTTCTTTCGCAAACCCCATCTCGTGCGTCACAATCATAATGGTCATTCCGTTATCTGCCACTTCGCGAATCAAAGCCAAAACATCTCCAATCGATTCCGGATCAAGCGCCGATGTTGGCTCATCAAACAACATTACTTCTGGCTCCATCATTAATGCTCGAATAATTGCTACGCGCTGTTTTTGCCCGCCCGAAAGCGATGCCGGAAACGCCTCAGCCTTTTCGAGCAGCCCAATATGTCTTAAGAGTCCTCGCGCTTTCTTTTCGGCAGCATCCTCATCCATCAGTTTCAATTTCACTGGCGCTAGCGTCAAATTCTCCATCACCGTCAAATTGCTAATTAAATTAAAATGCTGAAACACCATCCCCACCTTTTCTCGCACCGCCCGCACATTTTTATCAGTCACCAAAGTATCGTGAAAATAAATTTCGCCCGCGCTCGGTTCTTCCAATCGATTAATTGAGCGGAGGAACGTCGACTTTCCAGAACCGCTTGGCCCCAGAACCACAACTTTTTCTCCCGCATTAAGTTCAAAATCAATACCTTTCAGAACTTTGTTCCTCCCAAAGTTCTTTTTCAAATTTTTAATCGTAATAATTTTCCCGTTCATCATAACTTTATGACCTCACGTCGCTTTTTCTTAATCTTTTTTCAATTCGCCTGACAAAAAACGTAATTATATATACCGTCGCAAGATAAAATAGTGCCGCCGTGAACATCGGCACAATATAGCTCGCCATATTTTGTCCCGACCCAATATCTTTCGCCGCCATATTAAGGTCGTACATCCCGACCATACTCACAATCGCTGTCTCCTTAAACACAGTGATAATTTCATTCCCGAGCGCCGGAATGATATTTTTCACCGCTTGCGGTACCACAATTCGCCAAAAAATTGTACCACGTTTCAAACCTAGTGCTAACCCCGCTTCGGTTTGGCCCACGTCAACCGATAAAATTCCGCCTCGGATAATTTCAGAAGTATATGCCGCCGAATTAAAACCGAACGCTAAAACTGCCGTTACAAGTTCCGGAAAGTCCCGAATCGCGAAAATAATAAAAAACATAATAAAGAGCTGCAACGCCATCGGCGTTCCACGAATCACCGCCACATAAACTCGGCAAATAAATTTCGGCACCACCATCCATTTTGATGGTCTCGCCGTTTCGATTAACGAAATTATAGTCCCGAGTATAAACGCCACGATAATCGCAAAGAATGAAATCTCAAGCGTCAGCAAAAAACCGTGGAGCAGGGAATCAATATATTCCGGCGTTGTAAAAAGCTCAACTAATTTGCCGAAAAAATCATTCATTCGTCTTCGCTAAGCCCCATATATTTAACTACTAATCGATCAATCTCCGAAATTCCTTTTGGATCTTTCTTTGTCATTTCTGTTAAGACTTCATTAAACGCGTCTAAAAGCTCGGTCCGTTCCTTATTTACTGCAATCGCATAAGCTTCCTCAACCGGATAATCTGGCTCGCCCGAATAATAAAGTGGTACCGCCGCCAGCGTATCATTTTTCGCCACGATAAATTCCGCCGCCAGCTGATCCGCAATCGCATAGTCAATTATCTGTGCACTAATTGCATCCGCCGCGAGCTGGTGCGAATCAAACCCTTTCACTGTCGTCCCGGTCCCTTTAAGCACCCCCTCATCAATTTCGTCGGACGCAAACAGATATCCCGTGCTCCCAGTCTGCGTCCCGAGGGTCTTACCCTTGAGCTCTTCCCAAATCACATGCCCGTCGCGCATCTCCGGCGCCGCCGACTTACTATATATAATATATTGCACCGAATTATAATACGGAATGCTAAAGTTCACTTTTTCCGCTCGCGCCGGCGTAATTGTCAGTCCCGCCGCCCCCGCATCCGCAATTTTTCCCGCCTCAACGTTATCAATAATTACGTCAAATTCAACATCTTTAATCGCAATTTTCTTATCCATCTTCTCTGCAACTTTTTTGATAATTTCAACATCCACGCCTACAATCTTTCGTCCTTCATAAAACTCAAACGGCGCAAAAAACGCATTTGTCTCAACAATGTAATCTACCCGCTCGTTATTTTTAATCGCAACCAGCGCTCCCGCCGCACAACACGCCGCCACGACCAAAAGCCCAACCCAAGTTTTCCAGGAAAACTTCTTCTTAAATTTGCTAAACTTACTTTCTTTCACCTTCTTGCTCATGCTTTAATTATACCATAATAATGATATAATAATAAATATGGCTCGGTAGCTCAATGGATAGAGCAGTTCCGTCCTAAGGAAAAGGTTGTGCGTTCAAGTCGCACCCGAGTCACCAATTTGATATAATAAATATATGAATTTGTTCAAGAAAAAAGATAATAAAAAAACCGAGCAGGAAAAGGTCGACGAGCGCCGTGAGGAGGTTCTCGCACGCGGCCGCAAGTTTAAATACCCACTTCAGTGGACCAAACACCGCGTCGTTATCAATACTATCTTAATCGCAGTTATCGTTATTGCAATTTTGTTCACTAGTGGTTGGCTGGCGCTTTACCAATTTGGCATGACCGACGAAATGCTTTACCGCGTCACCAAAATTTTGCCAGTTCCGGTCGCCACTGTTGACGGCGAGAACGTCGCCTTCTCAGATTATCTCATGTTTTATCGCAGCAGCATGACTTCCATTGAACGCCAATCCGGCAATGTTGACAATCAAGGCAACGAAAACGACCTGCGTCTCCAGTATAAGCGCGCTGCTCTCTCCGAGTCTGAAGATTTTACCTATGCAGCGAAACTTGCCAAAGAATTAGAGCTTGAAGTAACCGACGAAGAAGTTGCTAATGAGTTTGCCCGTCACTTGAGTATTGGCGGCACCGAGCGTAGCGAAGAAAGTTTCATGAAGATCGTTAGCGATAACTTTGGTCTAGATAAAAGCGAATATGAAAGAATGCTCTATCTAACCCTTTTAAAGTCTAAGGTTGAAATTACTATTGATGAAACCGCAAACAAAACCGCCGCGAGAGTTGAAGCTCTGCTCGCTGAAAATGGCGGGGATTACACCGCTGTCGCCGAAACTCTTGGCGATGCCATTATTTATGAGGAAACTGGCGGCATGGTCCCGAACCAAAACATCGACGGCGGCCGCGCAGCCGAAGCCTTCAAACTTGAGCCTAGTCAGCAATCTGGTCGCTTTATCTCTATGAGTGGCGACGGCTACTATTTCGTCAAACTCATCGCCAAAACCGACACCGAGGTTAACTTCGTTTCGATCAAAGTCCCATTCACTGAGTTTAACAGCCGCATGGCCGCCCTCCGCGACGAAAACAAAATCCAAGAATTCGTCACCATCACCCCGAACGAATAAAAAATCGCCCCGAGAGGCGTTGGTGCGGGTATGGGGAGTCGGACCCCAATCTCATCCTTGGGAAGGATACATAATAGCCGCTATACGATACCCGCAGCTACCCCTATTATACCACATTTTTATAAGATATGGTATAATATATATTATATATGGACGAAATCAGGGAAAATTTAAAACAAGCTATAAAAAATTTATACAATCTTGATTTTGACCCTGAAATCACCCCGTCTCCAGAGAACATTGATGCCGATTACTCCACTAACGCTCCGTTAAGGCTCGCGAAAGACTTACATAAATCTCCGATGCAAATTGCCGAGGAATTAAACAATGAATTAGATGCCGAAATTTCTAACCCTGGATTTTTGAACTTTAAACTTTCAGACAAATATCTCAATCAAAAACTCGACGCATTAAACGACGATTTTGCAAACGAAATCGTCTCAAGCAACTTCGCTGGCAAAACGGTAATTTGCGAGTTTAGCGACCCAAACCCATTCAAGGTCCTCCACGTCGGCCACCTCTATACGTCCATCATGGGTGACTCGATTTCTCGCCTTTACGAATACGCCGGTGCCAAAGTTATCCGCGCCAACTTCGGCGGCGACGTCGGCCTCCATGTTGCGAAAACCATGTACATTCTGCTCCAAAAAGACATCGACAATCTAACAATCGAAGACATCGCAAAAAGTTATGTCGAAGGCACGGCTGCTTATGAAGAAGACGAAGCCGCTAAACAAGAAATCACGAAGCTCAACAAAGAAATCTACAAAATCAATTCCGAAAATCTCCACGATTCCAAGCTTGCCGAAGTTTACTGGAAAGGTCGCGAGTTAAGCTACGAATATTTTAACGATTTTTATGCTAAAATCGGCGTGAAATTCGATAAATACTACCCAGAGTCTACCGTCGCAAAACTCGGTCTTGAAACCGTAAAACGCGAACTCGAAGCTGGTGTCTACGAAAAATCTGACGGCGCCGTCGTTTTTAAGGGCGAGCCATACGGCCTCCACACCCGCGTCTTCATCAACAAAGAAGGCGTCCCAACCTACGAAGCTAAAGATGTTGGACTGATTTTCACGAAAGATAAAGACTACCATTTCGACAAATCCGTCGTCATCACCGGCAACGAGCAAAAAGATTACATGGCTGTCGTCCTGAAATCTGTTGAGCAATACGCGCCAGAACTGGTTGAAAAAACTACGCATTTGACTCATGGTCTCGTTAAACTTCCAGGCAATGTCAAAATGTCTTCGCGGAAAGGGAACTTCTTAAAGGCCGTCGACGTTCTCGACCTCGTGAGAGACGAACTAAAATCTGCCTATGATTCGACCGACGAAAAAGTCTCTCTCGCCGCCACGAAATATGCTTTCTTAAAATACAAAATGGGTGGCGATATCATTTTCGACCCGAAAGAATCGGTCAAAATGACCGGCAACTCCGGCCCGTATCTCCTCTATTCCGCCGTCCGTGCTAAGAAAATTTTGTCAAATTGCAACAACCAGACCCAAATTGATGAATATATATATAATATATATGAGAAAAACATCATCAAAAAACTCCTAGAATATAAAAACGTTTTACAAGAGTCGGTCGCCGAAATGGCCCCACACAAAGTCGCAAATTATCTATACGAACTCGCTCAAGATTTCTCGAGATTCTACGAAAACTGCCAGGTCGCTGGCGCTAAAGAAGAATCTGAACGTGTAAAAATTGTCAAAGTATATCTAGCCATCATGACCCACGGCCTCGACATTCTTGGCATTAAAATTCCGGAGGAAATGTAATGAAAAAAGCCAAACTATTTTGGATCGATTTAGAGATGACCGGCCTTGAGCCAGAAAAAGACAAAATTCTCGAAGTCGCCGCTATCGCGACCGACATGAAATTAAACGAAATCGCTCGCATGACCGCCGTTGTCAAAGTTGACGAAAAACTCATGCAAACTCGCATGCAAGGCGAGTTTTGGGATAAAAACCAAAAAACTCGCGATGCACTTTTTGCTCAAAACACTAAGGGCCAACCAATTAAAGCCGTTGAGGGCGAACTTCTTGATTTTCTCGATCAATATTTCGGTAAAGAAGTTTATCTCGCCGGCAATTCCATTCATCAAGACCGCAAATTCATCGAAAGGGAAATGCCGCTCTTAAACCAAAGGCTTCATTATCGTATGCTTGACGTCTCTGCCTGGAAAATTTACTTTGAAAACGCCCTGAACAAAAAATTTACCAAGCCTGAAACTCATCGCGCGCTCGATGACATTGAAGGCTCAATAGGAGAATTAAAATGGTATTTGACCTTTCTAAAGTAACCGGCATCGGCAATTACGAGAAAAAAACCGAAACTTCTGAAAACGGCGAAAAATCCCGCGACCTTTTCTATAAAGCCGACAAAGTTTTTCTCGTTGTCAACAAAAACACCATCGAAGTCCGCACCGACGCTGAACTCCGCAAGTTATTAACCGAAAAATATGAATCAGTCATGGAGTCGCGTTACTTTGGCCGCGGTGGCATCGAAATCGTCCTCGCCGGCGATCAACTAAAAACGGACGAGCTAGAAGACCTCGTCCGCTTAAGCTATAATTTAAGCTAATTATTTTTTCACTGCTTCTGCTTTTTCTGCCTTTTTGGCTGCAGCTTTCGCTTCGCGTGCTTCTTTGCGGCGGTTGATCCGGTTCATCGCTTTGATAATCATGAAAATCACCCAAGCGATAATTAAGAATTGCACCACATTTTGGATAAAATTACCATATGCAATCACCGCTTCCGTATTCCCGCCAAAGAAATTCGGAATCACAATTTTAAGATCGGTAAAATCGACACCCCCACCAATCAAGCCCACAATCGGCATCACGATATCGTTCACTAGGGAATTAACGATCGCCGTAAACGCCCCGCCCACTGCGACGCCTACTGCAAGGTCAACTACCGACCCACGGTTAATAAACTCAATGAACTCGTCCTTAAACTTCGAATTCCGCGCCCGTGCCTCTTCAAATTTTTCTTTTGCTTTGATTTCCGCCATAAAACTCCTTTCTTATTTTTGAAAATCATTAAACTTATCGTAAAGATTCTTCAAGCTATTATAAGATGTCGTCAGCAAAGATTGCAAGTCCTCGTTTGAGGTCGCATTATAAAGGCCCGTCTCCCTTGCAGAAATCAGCGAAACCACATACGCCATTTTATTTGCATAGACCTGGTCCAAAACCCCATTAATCTTCGCTTCAAACAGCGCCGACTCTAGCCCGTCACGCTCTAAATCCACATCGTCCGCAAATTTTTTATCGTCATTTTTTGCATTATACTCATATTTCTCCGTAATAAAACTCGTCAACTCCCGACTTGTATTAGATAAAACCGAATACAAAGACGCCGAAGAAGAACGCAGGTCAGATGACTTTACGCTCGGCTGATATTTCGAAATTACTGAAAGAGTGCTGTCTATGTTAAGCTTCAGGGCAATTGCTTGGTCTTTTGCTCCAGCTTTGCCACCGTTAATAATCCCGCCCACGATCGCAATCAGAATAAACGCTACCACCGCCCCAGCAATCACCTTAAAAATTGTCGAATTCATGAAACTCATTTTCGACTTTTTCGCCGGCCGCACCGTCGCCGAGATTTGATTCAGATAATCTTGTCCATCCATATGCTATAATTATATCATATGCAAGACGCGAAAGAAGAAATCAAATCTCGTCTCGCGGTGGAGGACGTCGTTGGCCAATACGTAGAGTTGAAACGTGCCGGCCGCACTTTGAAGGGGCACTCTCCTTGGGGTGTCGACAAAACCCCAAGCTTTATGGTCTCGCCTGAAAAAGGCATTTGGCACGATTTTTCCGCCAACAAGGGTGGCGACATCTTCACCTTCGTCATGGAAGTCGAAGGCATCTCTTTCCGCGAAGCCATGGAGAAACTCGCCGCCCAGGCCGGCGTTGACCTCTCAAAATACCATGGTGGTGACTCCGCCGTCACTAAACGTAAACTTCGCGCCAAAGAAGCTTTAACTCTCGCCACTAAATATTACCAGGCCTGCCTCGTTCGCAGTAAGGATGCTCGCGACTACGTTTTTTACAAGCGCCACATGGTCCGAAAAACCATCGAAGAATTTAAAATCGGCTATTCTCCTGCCTCCGGAAAAGCTCTACTCGAAGTCCTAAAAAAACGTGGCTTTTCGGAAAGGGAACTAGATGACGCCGGGCTCCTCAACCGCTTCAAAACCGACCTCTTCAAAGGCCGCATGATGGTTCCATTTATCGATACCACCGGCAATATCATCGGCTTCACCGCCCGCATCCTGGATAAAGGTGAACCCAAATACTTAAACACTCCCGAAACTATTTTGTTTAATAAATCTCGCTTCATTTTCGGTCTTCACAACGCCAAAGAGTCTATCAGGAGAAACGGTTTTGTTGTCATCGTCGAAGGCAACATGGATGTTATTTCGTCCCACCAAGCCGGCGTTAAAGAAGCCGTTGCAACTTCCGGTACTGCCATGACCGAACAACATTTAAAATCGCTTTCAAACCTCACTTCTGACATTCGCCTCGCTTATGACGGCGACGCTGCTGGCATTAAAGCCACCGAGCGCGCCATCATGCTTGCCGGTGACCTTGGCATCGATCTCACCGTCATTTCAAACTACCACGGCGCCAAAGACCCTGATGAGCTGATTCAAAAAGATCCAAAGCTCTGGCAAGCCGCCATCGAGGAGCGTGTCCCCGCTGTTGATTGGCTCCTTAATAAATACGAAGAAAACTTAAACCTCCGCCTCGCCCCAGATAAGAAAAAATATTCCGACGTCGCTCTAAAACTTTTGTCTTATGTTAAAGACGAAATCGAACGCGCTAGTTATGAAGAAAAAGTTGCTAAAAAACTCGGCGTCGAAGTTGAAATCTTGCGCGAAAAAGGCGACCGCCTGAACAAAAAATTAGAACAGTCCGCCTCGCGCAGACATTTCAAAAAACCTAAAACCGAGCTGAAATCCGACAACCTTAAAAAACTTGAAGATAGTTTGCTAGCTCTTAAGATTTTTGGTGGCATCGTTAAAACCGACATTCCTTTTGATTTGCCGGAAGATGAGTCTAAAATCGATGAGCTTGAACTAGTTTTTAACCGCGAGCACGAGGGGATTAATGCTCTAGATTATGAAAAAGAGGCTGCCGAACTGATGAAACGTTATGAGATGGAACTAAACAAACAAAAAATCGCTGAATTGAATGAAAAACTCGCCTCTCTCGACGAAGACAGTGACGAATATTTGGAAACTTTGAAAGATATCGCCGACTTGCAAAAAACTTAAAAATAGACTATACTTGTACCTAATGAGCTCTAACGATGATATTTTGAACGTAAAAGATTTGGCTCTCGATTTTGATGAACCAGAATCTGACGATCTTGAAAACGAAGAGGAACTTTCCGACGAGGATCTTGCGATTACTGCTGAGAATGTCGACGCTTTCGCAGATGATTCGGTACGCCTCTACCTCCGCGAAATTGGTAAAATCCCGCTTTTAACGCCTGAAGAAGAAGCCGACCTTGCTGACCGCATTGTCAAGGGTGACAAAAAAGCCAAAGACAAAATGGTCGAGTCCAATATGCGCCTCGTCGTCTCTATCGCCAAGCGTTATGGCGGCCGCGGCCTCGATTTCCTTGACCTAATTCAGGAAGGGAATACTGGTCTCTTGCGCGCTGTTGAAAAATTTGATCCGGCCAAAGGCTTCAAGTTCTCAACTTACGCCACCTGGTGGGTGCGCCAGGCCATTACCCGTGCTATCGCTGACCAAGCCCGCACCATCCGCATTCCAGTTCACATGGTCGAAACCATCAACAAAGTTTTGCGCACGACCCGTAAGCTCACTACCGAACTAAACCGTGAACCAACCAACGAAGAAATCGCCGAGGAGCTCGGCCTCGAGCCAGAAAAAATCGACTACGTTATGCGCATTAAACAAGACATCGCTTCGCTCGATGCTTCCGTCGGCCGCGAAGGCGACGATGAAGATTCTGTGCTTGGTGATTTTGTCGAAGACGAAGAGCGTGATTCGCCTGAAGATTCCGCCGCAAACCAAATCTTAAAAGAGCAACTTTCCGAAATCATCGCCACTTTAACTGACCGTGAGCAAAAAATTATTCGCCTCCGCTTTGGTATTGGTGGCGGCCGTCCGCACACACTCGAGGAAGTCGGCAACGAATTTGACGTCACCCGCGAGCGTATTCGCCAGATTGAAGCGAAAGCCCTCTCAAAACTCCGCAAGAATAAAGACACTAAAAAATTACACGAATATTTAAGATAGGAGACCACATGAAGAAATTTTTAATATCAGCCGTCGCTTTTATCCTCGGGTTATCAGTGTGCACGCAACCAGTTTTTGCCACCACTACCCCAGAGACTTTTGGCGTCGAAGCTGCTATCTTAAAAGATTGCGCCAGCAAAGCCGATGACGCAGACGGTGGCGGCATAATTTGTATTTTAGAATTCGTCATTGATATTATGACTATTGGGGTAGGCATTTTGGCCACTATCGGTATCGGCGTCGCCGGCATTCAATATCTCACCGCCGGTGGCAGCGAGGAGCAAACTAGAAAAGCCAAGCGTCGCATTTTTGAAATCGTCATTGGCCTCGCCGCTTACGTCCTCATCTATGCCATCTTGAAATTTATTCTTCCGAACTTCGGCAGTTAGTTATGCAAAGGCTATTACTCATCTACAACCCGCACTCGTCAAACTATCGTCGCGTTAGAGACGAAGTCATTTTTCGCGTTATGAAATTAAACGGTTATATGATTGGCAAGTTTGCCATTGAAAAAATTCCGTTCGAAGAAAACGTCAAAAATCTTAAAAAAGTTCTCCGGAGTGGCGACATTGCCATCGCTGCTGGTGGTGACGCTACTGCAGCTGTCACCGCGAACGCGATTTTGGAATCCAAAAAAGACGTCACTCTCGGCGTCCTGCCTTATGGCAACTTCAACGACCTCGCCCGCACCCTCGGCACCATGAAATATGATGACGATTTTCTTAAACAAAAAGTTAAAAAATTATATCCTTTAGACATCATTGTTGACGGCAAGCATTGGCGCTACGCGACCTGCTACGTCACGGCCGGCATGACCGCCGAAGCCGTCGAAGTCTTCGACGAGCCGAAGTTCCGCAGATACATGCAAAAAGGCCACAAAAGCTCCTGGCGTTCCTACCTAAAACTCGCCGAGTGGTATTTTAAAAATCGCCGTAAAAAAGTTTTCCTTCCGCCGTTTACGTTAAACGGCAAACCAACTAAAAATGGCGTCAGCGACTACTGCGCACTTTCCGGAAAATCTATGTGCCGCGTCATGAAAGGCGGCGACGATTATTTGAAACCCAAAGTTTTCCGTAGCGAAAATTGCCGTCTGATCAACTTTTGGCGCCTTTCAAAACTCATGATGATCAGCATGTTTAAGCGCACCCCCGGCACCGAGACGAAAGAAGACCTTTTGGAGTTTTTGGCGCCTGCCACTGTCGAACTTCAGGCCGAAGGCGAGTATAAAACTTTTCAAAACGTAAAAACAATTTTAGTTAAAAAACCCGGTCAATATATTAAAGTAATTCATAAATAGGAATCTACTATGAATCTTGACGACAAAGCCCTACAAAAAATCATCGAATACATGAAGGCGCACTGGCCGAGCGACGTAAAGCCGGAGTGGCAAGTAAAACTTGAAGAATATCCCGAAATTACCAAAAAAGTTTTACAAGATTTTGCCAAAGACAAAACTAAAAATCGTCGTTTCATCCGCATCGCCGGCCTTTCCGGCTCCGGCAAGACCACCCAAATCCTCCCGGCCGTGGAAGCCTACTGCGAAAAACAAAATCTAAATCCCGTTCTCGTTGCCGCCCGTCTTTTTGTCGAATATCATCCGCACTATCAAGCAATCCTCGACGAATACGGCGCCGAGAATCTCCGCAAAAAGACCGACGAGTTTAGTACCATCATGATGTTTTTGACTTTGCGGGCGCTGACCGACCAAGGTTACGACATCATTTTGGACGTTACTTTGCTCGACCCGGCCGTTGAGCAGATTTTACTTCAGGCCCTAAAAGCAAATAACTATAAAACTTTGCTTCTCATGATTGCAACTTCGCCCGCCGTTACTGAGCATTTTCTCGGTGGCCGCAGCTGGCGCCACACTAAAGAAACCGAGGAAGAGTTTATCCGCGCCACTAAAAAAGCGCTTAACTTCTACGCCGAGAACGCCGGCGACGAGCGCATTATTCTCTGGAGTGTTTACGACAAGCCGCCAATTTACGACGGCCCGATTAAAAACGCTCTCGACATTTTCGCCGACTACTCCAGCAGGGAATCCCTCCCAAAGCCAGACGACGACGCCCGCCGTTCCGCAAAAATAGAATATCTAAAGTTGATTTAGATTTATTTCCGGAAAATGCGTCCGGATATGCTCGGCATAACCATTGTCGATGTGCTTCCAAGCCGTCTTCATCCTTGAGATTTCATCACCATTTTCGAACTGCGCCAAAAACGCTTTTTCAAACTCTTCCGGCGCCGGTCGCGACACAATCCGCGCCACGTCCATATTCGGGTTACCCGTCCCCGCAAAACAAAAATCAATCACCCCAATCACCTTATCGTTCTCATCTAGCAAAATGTTCCCGAGATTCAAATCCCCATGCACCAACTTGTCCATCTCAGTTTTCTTAATATAATTATGGTCCGCGTCGATATGCTTTTCATAATGTTCATAGTCTAGTTCGTGCAAAAAATCCGAAAGCGGATATTTCACTTCCTTCGGCGCTCCGCGCAAATCAATTCCCGACAGCTCCTTGATAAACTTTGCCACATCATACGCCGCACCGGTCAGCGCCGTGTGCGACAAATGATAAATCCGATCCCCCAGCGTATAGCCCTCAATTTTCTCATGTACCGAAAACGGCCGCCTTTTCGCATCATAACAAAGTTTCATCTGCGGCGTATAAAACGAAGTCTTCCCGTCCACAAAATTACACACCGCCGCGTCTTTCACAATCATCCGCGACCAAAACGGATTGCGTGGAAACCGGAAAAAATACGCACCCTTATCCGTCGTCACCTCAATCACGATATTAGTCCACCCCGTCAAAATATGCTTCGTCTCAATAATTCTTCGATCCGGCAATGTTTCCGCGATAGTCTTATCTAGTGGTTCATCTTCCGTAAAATAACTTTTCATATGCTATAATCTTATCATGGACAACGTAAAAATTCTAGCATTAGTAGGCATGAGCGGCAGTGGCAAATCTGTCGCAGTAGATTATTTAGCAGATAAAGGTTATCCGAAAGTTCATTTCGGCGGCATGATTTACAAAGAAATGGAAAAGCGCGGTATTCCTCGTTCCGAGGATGGCGAAACCGAAAAAAAGTTTCGCGAAGAAATTCGCGAAACCGAAGGGAAGGATTGGGTCGTTCGCCAAGTCATCGCTGAGACGAAAGACTTAATCGCCGCCGGCCAAAAACGTATTATTTTAGACGGCGTCTATTCCTGGACTGAATATAAAACCTTGAAGCATGAATTTCCGACCCGCCTCACTTTCATTGCCATCGTAGTCGATAAAAAGTTGCGTTACAAGCGCGTCGCTGAGCGCCCAGATCGCCCGTTCGATTCCGCCGCCATTCGTGAACGCGACCGCTCTGAGATCGAAAATCTCGAAAAAGGTGGCCCAATCGCCGCCGCGGACTACTATATCTTAAACAACGGTCCAAAAGAAGAAATCTACTCCCGCCTCGACGAAATTTTAAAGGAGATTGATTTTTGAAAAGGCTAGTTCTAATTGACGGCAAATCAGTTTTTTATCGCGGTTATTACGCCATGGGCGCCTTGAGCCTCCCCGACGGCACGCCGACCGGTGGCGTTTATGGTTTTGCCGCCATTGCTATGGAAATCGTCAAGAAATTGAGCCCAACCAAAGTTGTTGTCGCCTGGGATTCTAAGACCTCAACCAGCAAGCGCCGCGCTCTTTTCAAAGATTATAAGGCTGGCCGCATTAAACCCGGCGATGATTTTTATGCTCAAATCCCACTCCTCGAGGAACTCGTTAAAAATCTCGGCTGGACTTTTATTGAACTCGACGATTATGAGGCTGATGATATTATCGGCACTTTATCCCGCGAGGCTGACGAGGCTGGCGATTACGAAACCTTTATTATTTCTTCTGACCTCGATATGCTCCAAATTGTCGACGACAACACCCATATGTGGCGCATCTTGAAGGGTTTTACTAATATCGAACAAATCGACATCCCGGAAATTGAACAAAAATATGGCATCAAAAAATCTCAGTTCCTAGATTTGAAAGCCTTGAAGGGCGACTCTTCCGACAATATTCCTGGCGTCCCTGGCATTGGCGAAAAAACCGCCGCAAAACTCTTAAACGATTTCGGCGACCTCGACAATATATATAATAATATAGATAAAATCTCCGGCGCAACCAAAACTAAACTTGAAAATGGCAAAGATAGTGCCTATCTTTCAAGGAAACTCGCTAAAATCATGTTCGACGCCCCGCTCGACTTAAACCAAATTCCGGGTTTCTCCTTCGACCGCGCAAAAACCATCTCCGCTCTCGAAAAACTCCGCTTCAACTCCCTCATCCGTAAGTATGAATTAATTAATGAAAAACATGATGTTGAAATTTCAAAACATAACATTAAAATTCAAAAAGATATTATTATAAATTATGATATCAAAGGCTTAATGCACAGCAATAAAAAAATCGCCGAAGAGATTTTGCGCGACAAAGAACCTTTCTGGGACTTATCACAAGCCGCCTTCCTTTTAAATCCTCTCGAAAAATCCGAGCCAAAGCTCATTGTTCCCGAAGAAGAATATCAAAAACAATTACAAGAATTTGAAAAATCGCCAAAACTTTATCAAGTTTTAACCGAGCTTGATCTTCCACTCATCCCGGTCTTGTATAAAATGGAAGAGAAGGGCATGCTCGTCGATAAGGCTTATTTTGCCAACCTCCGTCAAGAATATACTGCCGAAGTCGCGAAACTCGAACAAGAAGTTTTCAGCCTCGCCGGCAAAAGTTTTAACTTGAATTCGCCTATTCAACTTTCCGAAATTTTATTTATCGACCTCAGGCTACCAGTAAAAGGTATCAAAAAAACCTCCCGCGGCTATTCGACCGGCGCCAAAGAGCTCGACAAACTCAAAAATCTCCATCCAATCATTCCGAAAATCATTGAATACCGCGAGGCCGCGAAACTTCTCTCGACCTATATTATCCCAATACCAGAACTCGCCGACAAAAACAGTCGCATCCACACCACTTTCACTCAAAACGTTACCGCGACTGGCCGCTTAAGCTCCAAAGACCCAAATCTCCAAAACATTCCAGTCCGCACCGAAGAGGGCAAGCGCATCCGCGCCGGCTTTATCGCGCCGGAAGGCAAAGTCCTAGTCTCTGCCGACTATTCTCAATTTGAACTTCGCCTCGCCGCCGCTCTCTCAAACGACCAGAATCTCATCAATGACTTCAATAACGATATCGACATCCACACCAAAACTGCTTCTGAGGCCTTCAACATTCCGTTCGACCAAGTTACCAAAGACCAGCGCCGCGCCGCCAAGGTCATCAATTTCGGCATCCTTTATGGCATGAGCGTTAAAGGTCTTGCCGAGGCCGCCAATATGCCAATTTACGAAGCTAAACAATTCATCGATAACTATTTCAAGCTCCGTGCTCCGATTAAGCAAAAACTCGAAAGTATTTTGAAACAGGCTAGGGAAGAAGGCTATGTTGAAACTTTCTATGGCCGCCGCCGCCCGACCCCGGACGTCAAGTCCCCCAACTTCGTCATTCGTCAAGCAGCTGAACGTGCCGCCGCCAATATGCCAATTCAGGGCACTGAGGCTGACCTTATGAAGCGCGCCATGGTTAATGTTGACCAGGCTCTCCCTAAAACCGCTCACCTCGTTATGCAGGTTCACGATTCCCTCATCGTCGAATGTGAGGCCAAAGAAGCTGAAACAGTTGCGAAAATTCTCAAAGAAAAAATGGAAAATGTCGCCCCCGAACTTCCAGTTAAACTAGCCGTCGAAGTCACGATTGGCAAAAACTGGGGTGAACTATAAAATTGTGGAAAACTCCATATTTAGCGTCAAAAACTACTTGACGCCACCACATCTAGCGTCTATAATAGATTTCAGGTAATGCTTATAACAAAAATAAGTCCAGACGGACAAGGAAAAACCATGAAGAAAATCATTTACAGAAACTCAAACGACGCTGAGAATTTCGACATTAAACGTTTTGTTAAATCTCTCGATCAATATGCCAAAATCTCCGAAAAGGAAGCTGAAGCCGCTCTGGCGGATTTTGAACAATATGAAACCATGCACGTCTCTTGCCTCGTAGAAGTCGGCATGCGTCTTATCGCTGAGAAAAAAGGCGAAAAAGCCGCTGAAGAATACTTTAACGCTCATGCAGAATATTTCGACGAGGGCAAGTTTGAGCGTCTTCGCCGCATCACCGGCTATCTCGTCGGCACTTTGGACCGCTGGAATGATGCCAAAAAGGCTGAAGAGGCCGCCCGCGTCAAGCACTGTGTCAACTCTGCTATTGATGACGCCGCGCGTCTTGTTGCGCTCGAAACGCAAGCCATGGAGCAGAACATTGCCTACGCTCGCTAAATATGGTATTATATAAATAATGCCGAGTTGGAATATACATTTAGAGGCTGGCGAACGCATCGCCAAGAAACTCCGCTTTGATAAAACCAAAAAGCAGGAGTTTCTTTTTGGCTGCCTTCTCCCTGACATCAATAATGGTTACATCAATAACCCGAAAATCATCAAGCCGCATCACGAAACTCATTACGCTCACGACCAAAAATCCTCTCTCAATTTTTACGCCGAAAACAAGCCCCAAATTGATGCTAAAGTCCCCATCTATCTAGGTTATCTTTTCCATCTTTATACTGACGGCTTTTTCAACTACGATTTTTATCGCACCATCAAGCGCCATCCACTTGGAGAAAATAAGACCCATGACGAGAAAGCCAGCATTAAACACCATGATTTTTGGCTCTATGATACCAATTTCCACCACGAATTGAATATTAGCCGCGAGAATGCCGAAGCTATCGCCGACAAGGCGAGTAAAATTAACGTCATTCAAATCACCGCTGATGATATTCTTGAAATCGACGCCATCTTAAAACGTAAAGACATCAATGACCATATTAAAAATGATGACTACATTTTTTATTCCAAGGCATCTCTTGATAATCTCATGGAAGATATGATCGAAAGCTTTACTAATGATTATTTGAGGAGTAACCATGCCTGAATTGCCAGAAGTTGAGACCATTCGTCGCGGCCTCTCAAAATTTATTGTTAAAAAAGCATTAAAAAGCACCACCATTCTATGTGAAAAATCTTTCATCGGCGCTCCCGCCGCCGGCACCGTCAAAGACATCCGCCGTTTCGGCAAAGCCTTAGTTATTGACCTGGACAACGGCCTCTCTCTCATGATTCATCTCCGCATGACTGGCCAACTTATTTTTGACAGCGATAAGTCCACGACTTCTAGCGCTGGCCCGCTCCAAATCGGCGCGCGTTACGCCGCTGGCCACCCGAGCGACAATTTCACCGCGGACCTTCCCAACAAACAGACTCGCGTAATTTTAGAATTTAATACCGGCACCCTTTATTTTAACGACCAACGCAAGTTTGGCTTTATCAAAGTCTTGCCGACAAAAGAAGTCGAAAACGACGCTTTTATTAAAAAACTCGCACCCGAGCCTTGGGTCATGTCCGCTGACGAACTTTACGAAAAACTCCAAAAGCATAAAAATTCTTGTGTCAAAGCCACGATTCTTGATCAAACTATTATTTGTGGTCTCGGCAATATCTATGCCGACGAGTCTCTTTTTATGGCGCGCATCCATCCCGAACGAAAGTCCGGTTCCGTTACTAAAAAAGAAGCTGAACTATTGCTAAAATCCGCCAAAGAAGTTATGGAAAAATCCATCGCCTCAGGCGGCTCCACTATGGCAACTTACGTCAAAGCCGACGGCACTAAAGGCGACTACCTTGAAAAATTCGCCCAAGTTTTCCATCGCGAGGGGAAGAACTGCCCAGTTTGCGGCGAAAAAATCATTAAAATTAAAGTTGCTGGTCGCGGTACTCACATCTGCCCGCATTGCCAAAGGAAATCAGATGATTAAAGTTTTTTACGGAGACGATCGCGTTAAAGCCAAGCAGGAAATCGTCAGACTTCTCGGCAGTGACTACGAAATCCTCGATGGCCCCGACATTAATTTAAACGACCTCCCTTCCATTTTTCTCGGTCTTTCGCTTTTTACCGACAAACGCAATATCTTAATTCGCGATTTTACCACCAACAAGCCTGCCTACGAGGCACTCGAAAATTATCTAAACACTCCACATAACATCATTCTTTTCGAATCCAAACTCGATAAGCGCACAGTAAATTACAAAAACTTAAAAGATAAACTCGAGTTCAGAGAGTTTAAACTTCCCGAAAATCAAGATTTTCGCCTGATTTTTGATATTTATCGTACCGCCAAAACCGATGGCAAAAAAGCGCTTAAAATGCTCGAAAAAATCAAACCAACCGAAGACCCGATTAAGTTTACCGGCCTCCTCGTCTCGCAGGCGCTTAAAGATTTTTCCGCTCACCCAGGCTTAAAAGAAAAGCAGGCCTTAAAGCTCCTCGCTAAAAAAGACCTCGAAATGAAAACAACCAAGGTCGAACCTTGGTTGTTAGTAGAATCATTTTTGCTAGAACTTTCTACTTTGCGCTAACGCTCTTGAGGAATGCGTGAAGCCCAGCTTTACGACGCGAAGCCGTATTTTTCTTCAAAAGATTTTTTTTCACCGCTTTATCATACTCAGATTGTGCTTTTGCCAAAGTTTTTGCACTTGGTTTAGCCTTAAAAGCTTTAACTGCAGCTTTAATATCTTTTTTGATTTCCACATTGTGTTCTGTGCGCTTCGTCGCTTGGCGAGCGGCCTTCTTGGCAGATTTAATAATCGGCATTTTTTTCCTATATAGATTAAAAATTAATGACTTTTATTTATTATACACCATATTCTCTGAAAAGTAAAGGGCGAAAACAGTGGTTGCCAAATCCGAACGCTTATGCTAATATAAAAAGTAGAAAGGTAATTATGCCTGATCAAGAAAAAACAGAAAATATCACCCCAGATAACAACGCCCCAACGCCAGAGGATATGATGAAGGAGATCGCTGGTAAGATTTCTGAAGTGCATAATATTTTGATCGCCTTGTCGTCTGACCCATCCGTTGATGAAATCGCCGCTGCCATTGGCCTTTCGATTTGTCTTGATCGCGTTGGTAAACGTGCCACCTCGATTTACTCTGGCAAAACCCCAAACGCCCTTGAATTTTTGAAGCCAGAAGAGACTTTTGAAACCACCGCGGATGTATTGAAAGATTTTGTCATCGCCTTGAATAAAGAAAAGGCTGACCATCTCCGCTACAAGTTAGACGGCGATTTCGTGAAGATTTTTATCACGCCATATAAAACCCGCATTGATAATGATGATCTTGAATTTTCCTACGGCGATTTTAATATTGAATTCGTGTTGGCTTTGAATGTCGCCAACGGCATCGACCTTGATGACGCTCTCCGTGAACATGGCCGCGTCATGCACGACGCTACCGTCGCCAACATCACCACCGGCAATCCAGGCAAATTTGGCGACATTGAATGGAGTGACAAAACTGCCAGTTCGGTCTCTGAGATGGCCGCCAGGTTGATTTATAGTATCGGTGGTAAAGATGCTCTCACTGGAGAAGAAGCTACTGCCTTCTTAACCGGCATAGTCTCCGCCACAGATCATTTCTCTAACGCTAAAACCACTGCTACCACTCTACAAATCGCTTCTGAACTTATGAAGTCTGGCGCCGACCGCCAACTAATCGCCGATAATATTTCTCTAGAATCTGACAATATGTTTATGTTCTCATCCGCTAAAGGCTTCAGAGAGGACAATACGAACGAAGATTCACTAGCTTCACTTAACATTGACCACAATCCAGAAGAAGATTCTGAAACTAGCTCCAACCCTGATTCTGCTACCGGCTCCGAGTCTAAAACCGAGTCTGAATCTACTGATTCTGCATCAGACAAGTCCGAAGATTCCGAACTCTTGGCCGATCTCCAAGCCGTCGCCGCTGGCCTAGCTCAAGGTAGTAGTGTCACCACCCCAGAAGCGACCAACGAACCATTGCGCATTGACGCCGCAGGGAATGAAATTGTCTCAGAGCAACCAGAATCTCCCGCTCCAATTCTCGAACCAACGCCGACTTTAGCCCCAACCGCGCCAGCTTCGTCTGAACCGGCTCCGGCCTCAGATTTTGCAATCCCAACTGCCCCAGAAATCTCAGCCGCGCCAGCCACTCCAGAAGCGCCGGAAATGCCACAAGCCCCAGAAGCCCCAGCCATCCCAGAGCCTTCGCTTGCAACCCCGTCGGTTCTCTCAAGCCCTGAAACTACTATCGCGCCATCGGCCGATTTTACCACCGACAATTTAAGCGAAAATTCCAACCGCTATGGTCAAATGTTAGAAGATGCTCTCGCTGAAGCTAATAACGCTAGCCAGACTGCTAACCCTGCCGCTTCTCTAGCGCCATCCGCTCCAACCGAGCCAGAAATCAATGGCGTCCCAGAGATCAACTACGCGCCAGCCTCAAATGATGAAATCTTACCGCCTCCGCCGACCCCGCCGATTGATTTTAGCAGCACCATGATGCCACCACAAAACAACCCTTGATTTTATCCTTAAGATGCGTTATAATACTATCCATAAAGTGGATTCGTAGCTCAGTTGGTTAGAGCGCTGCCCTGTCACGGCAGAGGTCGCGAGTTCGAGTCTCGTCGGATCCGCCATTGTTTTATTAAATAAACTGTGATATAATATATATAATATGGCAATTAAAGTTACTAGAAAAGATCAGGGTGAAGCGAATGAAAACATCATTCGTCGTTTTAATCGCAAGGTTCTTCAGAGCGGTATTATGCCTTTGAAGAAGTCTCAGATGCGCTTCGCAAAGCCTATTTCCAAGCGTGAGCGCCGCGTTAAGGCTATCATCCGTGAGGCACGCAAGGCCGAAAAGACTGAACGCATCAAACTTGGTCTTAAATAACAAAAACTCCCCTCGGGGAGATTTTTGATGCTATAATATATATACAAAAGGAGTTAAAATGATTATTTTATTTGGTTTAGCAGGTTCAGGCAAAGGCACCCAGGGCAAGGCCCTCTCTGAATTTTTCGGCTGGCGCTGGCTTTCAGTCGGCCAAGCTATTCGTGACACTGGTGAGTATGCTGAGGTTATCGACAAAGGCAACCTTATCCCAGATGAAGATGTGATTAAACTCATGGATAGACAAATTGCAAAAGCCGAAGCCGAAGGTTTTGACGTAATCCTGGACGGTTATCCTCGCACTGAGGCCCAGGCGAAATATCTCACTGACCACATGGCAGATAAAATTGACGGCGCTATCATCCTCGATGTCCCGAAAGAAGAACTCTACGCCCGCCTCACTCTCCGTGGTCGTGACGACGATCAAGAAAAGGAAAGCATTGACCGTCGCTTCGCCATCTTTGAACAAAATATTTGTTCAATTCTGCCTCTGTTGGAAGCACATCATATCCCAGTTGCACACGTCAATGGCGTTGGCGAAATTGGCACTGTTACCGGCCGTCTTATCGCCACGGTCCAAAAGTTTAATCCAAACGCCACCCTCCAAAAAGATGACGTCAACGGTGGAGAAATCGAAAAAAGTTACGGAGAATAACATGCTCAACATCAATAATACTGCTCCAGAAAAACTTCAAGAAAAAATTACCGCCATGCGTGAAGGCGGCAAAATCCTCGGTAATCTCCTTAGGGATCTCAAAAACTACGTTCAGCCCGGCATGACTGGCAAAGAAATTGATGCTTGGGTGCGCAAAGAAATTGTAAAGCGTGGCGCTGGAGTTGCCTACGATATGCTTGACGAAGAGTTCCCAGGTGCAATTTGTATCTCCGTTAACGACGAACTCGTCCACGGCGCACCAAAAGACGAGCCGCTTGAAGTCGGTGACAAAGTCTCTTTTGACCTAGATATATATTATAAAGGCTACTTCACTGATTCCGCCTTTACCATGCTTGTCGGTGGCGAAGGCTCGCCAGCCGTGAAAAAAATGATTAGCGTGACTGAATCTGCCATGTGGGAGGGAATTGAACAAGTTAAGCCTGGCGTCGCTATCGGTACTATCGGTGCCGCCGTCGAAAATGTTTTACGAAAAGGTCACCTCGGCGTGATTGAAAATTACGTCGGCCACGGCATCGACAAAGAAATGCACGATGCCCCAGAAGTTCCGAATTATGGTAAAAAGGGCCACGGCTATAAACTGGTTGAAGGCGACACCATCTGCATCGAACCGATGTCTTGTCTCGGTAAACCCGCGAACCACATCGAAGGCGACGACAACTGGACCGTCAAAATGAATGATGGCTCCATCGGTTGTCACTGTGAACATACTATCCTTGTCACTAAAGACGGTTACGAAGTTTTGACGTTGCCGGACTAGTATGCTACAATAAGCTTATGGATAACGATAAGCGCTTTGTTACTGGCCTCGATGTGGGCACCGAAAATGTCCGCACCATCATTGCTACCGTCAATAAGGACGGCGCTGTCGCCGTAGTTGGCTACAACGAAGGCAAAACCGCCGGTATGCGAAAAGGCGTTCCTGCCAATTTGACTGGTCCAGCTAGCTCGATTGACAAAATGCTCGGCGAAGCTGAACGCATGAGTGGTTATGAGGTTAGAAATGCCTATGTTTCAATTAACGGTTCTCAGATTCTTTCTACCAAAACCGAAGGCATGATTGCCGTTGGTACAGTTGAACATGAAATTAACGACCAAGATTTAGACCGCGTCGAGGATGTCGCTGTTACCGGTCGCATTCCTGCTAACCGTGATGTTCTAGACGTCGTCCCCCTTGAATATGCTCTCGATGGCCAAGGCGGCATCAAAGACCCCCTCGGTATGTCAGGTGCGAGATTAGAGATGCGCGCGAACGTGATTTCCGCCCTCACCCCAAATTGTGAAAACTTGAAAAAAGCGACCATGGCCGCTGACGTTGAAGCAAAGAGACTTATCCCAAGCGTCGTTGCTGCCGCAAAAGCCGTTTTGACCGAACGTCAAAAAGAAAATGGTGTTGCAGTTATCGATATGGGTGCCGCTACTACTTCCGTTGCGGTCTATGAAGAAGGTGATTTACAATATGTTGGCGTCGTTCCGGCTGGCTCAAACAACATTACGAACGACCTTGCCATTGTCCTTGCCATCGACCCAGAAATGGCCGAAGAAATTAAAACCCGTTTCGTGACCGGAAAGTTTGATTCTGATAAAAATCCAGTCATTAGAATCGGCAAAGAAGGGAAAACCGAACGCGCCTTTGAAAGAAAAGAAGTTGAAGAAGTCGTTAAAGCTCGTCTCGATGAAATTTTTGGCGAAATCAGAAAGAAGCTAAAAGCCGCACGCTACGACCAACGTCTCCCGGAAGGAATTATTCTAACTGGCGGCGGCGCCAAGATGCGCGATATCGACCTTTTTGCTAAACAGGCCTTGGAAGCCGCGGTTAAAATCGGTGTTCCGCAAGGCTTTGGTGGCGTTTCTGAGGCCGTCGAAAAACCAGAGTTTGCCGTTGCTGTTGGTCTCGCCTTGCTTGCCGCTGAAGAAGTCGCCCTGGATGTTCCAACTAATAAAAAATCTAAAAAGTCTCTCAAACTTCCCAAAGCCCCCAGCTTCTTCAAAAAAATCTTCTCAAAGTTCTAAAACCCCTTGCGAAAAACCGCTACAAGGTGTATATTAAAGATATATAAAGCGAGGAAATTTTATGCCAGAAGTTAAACCGACAGAGGTGGAAAGCAAAGCAAGCATTAAAGTTGTGGGCGTTGGTGGTGCCGGTGGCTCCGCTGTTGAAAGAATGAAAGAAGTGGGCTTAACTGGGGTGGAATTCGTAGCCATTAATACTGATGCACAGGCTTTGCACCATTCTTCTGCAGATGTCAAAGTTCATATCGGTAAAGGTCTTGGTGCCGGTGGTGACCCAGAAAAAGGTCGTGAAGCCGCCGAAGAAGGCCGCGAGGCAATCGACAAAGCCCTTGACGGTGCGGATATGGTCTTTATTACGCTTGGCGCTGGCGGCGGTACTGGTTCTGGCGCTGGCCCAATCGTCGCTGAAGAATCTCGCAAGAAGGACATCTTAACGGTCGGTGTTGCGACGAAGCCATTTACTTTTGAGGGCGCTCGCCGTCGCGCCAATGCTGACCTCGCGATTGATAAACTCGCTCGCCAAGTTGATGCCCTTATTACAATTCCAAACGATAGACTACTCCAGACTATCGATCCTCGCACTCCTCTTCTTGAAACCTTCAAAATCGCCGATGACGTCCTTCGCCAAGGCGTCCAGGGTATTTCCGAACTCATTACTGAGCATTCTTTGATTAACCTCGACTTCGCCGATGTTAAAGCTATCATGAAAAACGCTGGCTCCGCCCTCATGGGCATCGGCCGTGCTTCTGGTGAAAATCGCGCCGTTATCGCTGCGCAGCAAGCCGTTGAATCTCCGCTGATTGAAGTTAAAATCGAAGGTGCCCGCGGCGTGCTCTTTAGTGTCGCTGGTGGTTATGATATGTCTATGAGTGAAGTTCAAGAAGCCGCCGAAGTTATCACTGGCGCCGTTTCTCCGGATGCTAACATTATTTTCGGTGCTTCAATTCGCCCAGAACTTGAGGACGAAATTGTCGTTACCGTGGTCGCGACCGGATTTGACTCTGATTATTATAATGAACCTGTGGCCACCGAGCCGCAAACCGAGGAGCTCGGCGCTCCAACTGCCGAGCCAAAAGATTTTGCTGTCGAGAACAAGTCCAACATGTGGGATTCTATTAAGAGTGAACCAGAACCAGAGCCAGTCGCCAGCGATGATGAGATGGACGTTCCGCCGTCTCTCCGCGAACGCTTAAGGAGCAAGAAGAAAAAAGATTAAGGAGGGTCCATGGATTTCAACTTCCGTATCGGTGACAGTAAGGTTCTAGAAAGTCGCGAGACTTTGGACGGAAAAATGATTCGCCGTCGCCGCGAAGCTACCGACGGTCGTCGTTTTACCACTTATGAGCGCATTGAGATGCCGCAACTCACGGTCACAAAGCGTAGTGGCAACAAAGAAATCTATGATCGCGATAAGCTTCTCCTCGCCGTTAAGCGTAGCGTTGGCAAGTTTTTCAACTCCGAACTCGAGATTGAAAACGTCGTTAACCGTGCTACGGATATTTTATATAGTTTCGGCACTGACCAAATCACCTCCAAACAAATCGGCGAAGCCGTCCTTGATGTTCTCGCTGAAGTCAACGAAGTTGCCTACGTCCGTTTCGCCAGCGTTTTTCGCGAATTTAAAACTCTTGAAGATTTTGAAATCATTTTAAAAGAACAAAAGGGAAAAAGATAAACTTATGCGGGTGGTATGTATTTTTAGGGACAACGAAGATTATACAAGAAGCGTAACGGACTGGCTTGAGAATTTTCGTCGCCAAACCGGCAAAGAAATCGAAACCATGAACCCAGACGAGAATACCAGTTTTTGCGAAACTTACGACATTGTGGAATACCCGACTATCATTGCTCTCGGCAACAATGGCGAAGTTCTCGCCATGTGGCGCGGTCGCAACCTACCATTGATAAATGAAGTTTTGTATTATACAATATAACCATGAGCGACAAAAAAGACAAAAAACCGAAAGTCTTTGCCAACAAAAAACGCAAAACTTATCTTCGGATGTTAAAAAGTGTCATTTGCGCTGTCGCTGTCATTATCGTTATTCTAATCATTCTTCAATTTTTCGGCATCAACGTTAGTTCCATGCTTGCCGGCGTTGGTATCGCTTCCATCATTATCGGTTTCGCACTTCAAGACGCCATGAAAGACATTTTCCGCGGCCTTGAAATCGTCGCAGATAACTATTACGATATTGGCGATTTTATTAAATATGGCGATAATATCGGCGAAGTCCTCTCAATCAACCTTCGCACTACTAAAATCCAGGACATGAACTCC